>DHWM01000126.1:15018-23039 GCA_002413185.1 Actinobacteria bacterium UBA5182 | reverse complement strand
TGAACCGGCAGTCGAACTCGCTCTCCACCGAGAACGAGTCGTTGGGGATTCCCTCGTCCACGTCGATCTCGACAGGGATGTCATCGTGAGCGTACAGGCCGGCCAGCCAGCCCTGGGCGAACACCGGGACATCCGCGACTCCCCCAACCGTCACGACGTCGGAGCCCGGATAGAACCGGTCGTACAGGAACGGAGCGGTGGAGTCGCAACAGCCGTTGCCGAGCACCATGACGAGATGGTCGCGCCCGCTCTCGGCGACCTTTCGGATCACCGCCTCGGCCTGCGGCGTCGCGGAGAGCTTCACCTACAGCCCGATGACCTGGTACCAGAACTTCTGGTCCTTGGTCGGGGTCTGGTCCACGTGGATGTGCTTGACTTGGAGGTACTCCTCGAGCCCCCACCGGCCGAGCTCGCGCCCCAGTCCCGACTGCTTGTAGCCGCCGTGAGGAGCCGCCGCGCTCAGGAGGTGGTGGTCGTTGATCCACACCGTGCCGTTCTTGATCCGCTTCGCGACCTCGAGCGCCCGGGGGATGTCCCTCGACCACACGGAGCCCGCCAGGCCGTAGATGGTGTCGTTCGCCAGGCGGATGGCTTCCTCGACGGACTCGTACCTGATGACCGAGAGCACCGGGCCGAAGATCTCCTCCTGAGCGATGCGCATGGAGTTTTCGACGCCACCGAAGATGGTGGGCGCGAAGTAATAGCCGCCCTGGGGGACGCCCGTAGGCACGTCGCCGCCGGTGAGGAGCTTCGCGCCTTCATCCTGGCCGATCTGGACGTAGCGCTTCACGGTGTCCACCTGACGATGATCGACGAGCGGTCCGATGTCGCTGGCGAAGTCCATGGCGCTCCCAACGGTGAGGCCTTCGGAGCTCTCCACCAATCGCGCCACTACCTCGTCGTAGAGACCGGCGGGGACGAAGCACCTCGTTCCCGACTCGCACATCTGTCCCCCATGGAGGTAGGTGGCCCACAGGGCCCCGGGGACCGCGATGTCGAGGTCGGCGTCGTCGAGGAGGATCGTGGGGCCCTTGCCGCCCAGCTCCAGCGTGACCTTCTTGAGCGTTTCGGAGGCGAGCTGCATGATCCGCTTGCCCACCGCCGTCGACCCGGTGAAGGCCACCTTGTCCACCCGAGCGTCCGTGACCAGCGCCTCGCCTGCGATAGGACCGGTTCCATGGACGACGTTCAGGACGCCCTTCGGCACGCCGGCTTCCCCGGCGGCCGCGACGAACTCGGTGGCCGTGGCCGGCGTGTACGGGGAAGGCTTCAGAACCATCGTGTTGCCGGTGGCGAGGGCGGGCGCGGCCTTCCATACTGCCATGATCAGCGGGAAGTTCCATGGGATGATCCCGGCGCACACGCCATAGGGCTCGCGCTGGACGAAGTTCCAGGCGGGGGCGGGGAACGGGGCTCGCTGGGCGATCGATTCGGTGTACTCGAGCCGGCCGGCCTCCTCGGCCAGGAACTGCAGATGGTTGACGGCCAGAGGCACGGTGAACAGGTTGGCCAGACGAAGCGTGTGGCCGGCGTCTTCGGCTTCGAGCTCGGAGAGCTCACCCTGGCGCTCCTGCAGGATTGCGGCCAGGCGCAGCAGGATGGCGGACCGCTCTGCCGGCGTCATCGAGGGCCAGGGGCCCTCGTCGAAGGCTCGCCTGGCGGCGGTGATCGCTCGAGCGACGTCTTCGCGTCCACCCTTTGCCACCGTGGCGATGACGTTGCCGTCGGAGGGGTTGCGGCTCTCGAAGGTCTGGCCGGAGGCGGCGTCGGTGAACTCGCCGTCGATGAAGAGCTGGTAGTGGCGCATCAGCCTCTCAATGGTACGAGTGTGCGTCGTCGGGGAACAGACCTGCTTCGACGTCCTCTTTGAACGCGGTGACGGCCTCGGTGATCGTCGATCGGAGGTCCGCGTAGGGCTTGGCGAACTTCGGATAGGCGCCGAACCCGAGACCGAGCAGATCGGTCAGGACCAGCACCTGGGCGTCGCAGTGCGGGCCAGCTCCGATCCCGATCGTGGGGGCGGACACGGCCTCGGTGATGCGCTGGGCCAGGGTGGTCGGGACGCCTTCGAGCACCAGCGAGAAGATGCCTGCTTTGTCCAGCGCGTGGCTCTGGTCGAGGAGCCGGCGGGCGTCCTCCTCCGAACGACCCTGCACGCGATACCCGCCCATCGCGTGCACCGACTGGGGGGTTAGGCCGAGGTGCCCCATGACGGGAACGCCCCGTTCGACGAGGGTGGCCGCGAGCTCGACCATGGGGCCCTCGAGCTTCACGGCATGCGCACCGGCTTCCTTCAGGAAACGTCCGGCGTTCCTGATCCCGTCCTCGATGGAGGTCTGATAGGACAGGAACGGCATGTCGGCCACGATCAACGCGTCCTTGGCGCCCCGGGCTACCGCCCGGGTGTGGTGGAGCATCTCCTCCATCGTGACGGGGAGCGTGGTGTCATAGCCCAGGACGTTCTGGGCCAGTGAGTCGCCCACCAGGATGACCGGCACGCCGGCCTCGTCGAGGATGCGAGCGGTGGGGAAGTCGTACGCGGTGAGCATGGCGAATCGTTCGCCGCGCCCCTTGGATGCCCGGAGGTCCCGGACGGTGATCGACATGGGCTCGCGCCTCCTTCGTGGTGAGTGCACGGCTCGGCTGGAGAGAAGTGTACGGCCGTGATGCTTCCCGTGCGGACCTCTCCGCGGTTGGCTCGTCGCCCCTGGTCAGGTCGTGTCAGACCCACGCGCTAGGATGCAGATCGAAGGAGTCCGGGCCGGAGCGCGAGCTCATGAGGGTCCGAACGGCGACTGGTAGCATGGGTTCCCCACTCCTGCTCCCTCACAGGGGCCGTTCAGACCAGAGGAGGTGGAATGCGAAGGTACGAAATCATGCTCATCCTGCCCCCCGAGGCCGACGACAAGGTGATCGGCGGGGTCACCGACCGCATCACCCAGGTGCTCGGGGAGCGCGGTGGCCAGGTGGTGAAGGTCGACCGCTGGGGCAAGCGGCGGCTGGCCTACGAGATCGCCCATCAATCCGAGGGGTTCTACATCGTCGTGGAGTGCCAGGGCGACCCGACTTCGATGAAGGAGATGGACCGCGTCCTCGGCTTGGCCGACGACGTGGTCAGGTTCAAGGTGGCGGTCCGCGCCGCCTGAAGTGAGCGCGTCCACGATGTGGGCGCGATAGGGACCTTCCCCTCCTCGCGGCTGGCCATCGGTCGACAGGACGGTTTTGGAGCAAGGTGGTGAGAGAGATGGCACAGGACAATCAGGTCGTGATCGTGGGGAACCTGACCCGGGACCCGGAGCTCAGGTACACCCCGAACGGCGCGGCGCTCGTCAAGTTCGGCGTGGCGGTCAGCCGTCGCGTCAAGGACGACGCCACGGGGCAGTGGAAGGACGCCGACACGTCGTTCTTCGACGTGACCGCGTGGCGCTCGCTCGCCGAGAACGTCGCCGAGACCCTGACCCAGGGCTCCCGCGTCGTCGTGGTCGGCCGGCTTCGCACGAACTCGTGGGAGACGCCGGAGGGCGAGAAGCGCTCGAAGATCGAGATCGAAGCCGAGGAGGTCGGGCCGAGCCTGAAGTGGGCGACCGCCAAGATCGAACGGCAGGGACGTGGACCGGGACAGTCCGACTGGTCGAGCGCCGTGTCGGTCGGAGTGGGCGGAGCACAGGAGGAGACGCCGCTGGATGCCTAAGGCTCAGAGGAAGCCGCGTAGAGAAAAAGAAGAGAAGGGGTGGCAGAAGAAGCAGAAGAAGAAGTTCTGCGTGTTCTGCCGGGACAAGGTCACCTCGGTCGACTACAAGGACGTGTCGCTCCTGCGCAAGTTCATCTCCGACCGCGGGAAAATCCGGGCACGCAGGGTCAGTGGGAACTGCGCGCAGCATCAGCGCGACGTGGCCACCGCCGTGAAGAACGCCCGTGAGATGGCGCTCCTGCCCTACACGGCCCGATGAAGATCATCCTGCAGCGAGAGGTCGAGAAGCTCGGCGCGCCCGGCGACGTGGTGGATGTCGCCGACGGTTACGCCCGGAACTACCTCATTCCCAGAGGGATGGCCGCCCCCGCGTTGAAGGGCGCGGTGCGACACGCCGAGCGGCTGAGGCGAGCTCATGAGCAACGGGTCACCCGGGGGAGGGATGAGGCGCAGGCTTTGGCCGACCGCCTGACCGCGTTGCCCATCCGGATGAAGGCGAAGGCGGGAGAAGAGGGCCGACTCTTCGGCAGCATCACGGTGTCCGACGTGGCCGGCGAGCTCGAGCGGGTCGCCGGGGACGCCATCGACCGCAAGCGGATCCACCTGCCAGAGCCCATCCGGAGCGTCGGGAGCCACGAGGTGGTCGTCCACCTCCATCCCGACGTCAACGCCTCGGTCACCGTGGAGGTCGTGGCCCAGTAGGCCAAGCAGCCGGGTGTGGGCCTGCCCGGCTGCATCGCCGCAGGTCAGGGCCTGTCAGAGCATCCGTGTATCCTTCGAACATGAGTTCGAGGGAAAATGACGCTCAGTTTCGCCCGCTCCTTTGCGCTGGTCCGCGCGCTATGCACAGCTCTTCCAACGCCTGTTCCTCTGGTTACGCACGGCCGACCTCCGGTACGTTCCTGTCCCCCCCAGGAGGAACGTAGATGGCAAGGATTGCCGAGGAAGTTCGTCGCACCCGCACCGAACGGGTCCCGCCGCACAACCTGGAGGCCGAGGAGTCGGTCCTCGGTTCGACCATGCTCTCGGGTGAGGCCATCGCCGCGGTGGTCGAGATCGTCAAGGCCGGGGATTTCTACCGGCCCGCCCATCGGCGGATCTACGAGGCCATCCTGGGGATCTACGCGCGAGGCGAACCGGTCGACGCCATCACCACCGTGGAGGAACTGAAGCGTCGTCAAGCCCTCGAAGAAGTGGGGGGTCCCCTTTACATCTACAACCTGGTCGAAACGGTGCCGACACCCGCCAGCGCAGCGTACTACGCGCGCATCGTTGCCGATCACGCGCTGCTCCGTCGCCTCATCGAGGCGGCCTCGCAGATCATGTCCCGCGCCTACGCGGTGCCGGAAGACCCCAGGAAGGCCGCCGACGAGGCCGAGGGGCTGGTGTACGCGGTCTCCCGCCAGGACGAAACCAGCCAAGTGGTGATGCTTCGAGACCTCGTCGACGAAAGCATGGTTGCTCTTGAACACATCCAGCAACGGGACAGCGCGTTCGCCGGAGTGCCCACGGGGTTCGTCGACGTGGACAACCTCCTGTCAGGTCTGCAGAAGGGGAATCTCCTTGTGATCGCGGCCCGCCCGGGCGTCGGGAAGTCCTCGTTCGTCACCAACATCGCCCGGAACGTCGCGGCCGACTCGGGCGTTCCCGTGGCCATGTTCTCTCTCGAGATGTCGCGCTTCGAGATCGGGATGCGCCTTCTGTGCGGCGAGGCCCGGGTGGCCTGGGACCGGGTCCGGTCGGGCCGGATGGCCACAGAGGAATGGACGCGGATCGTCGAGGCCGCCGAGATCCTGCACGAGACCCCCCTGTACATCGTGGACTCGGGGAACGTCACCATCGTCGACATCCGGGCGAAGGCTCGTCGGCTCCGATCCCGACCTGAGGGTCTCGGACTGATCATCGTGGACTACCTCCAGTTGATGTCCGGACACCTGCGGACTGAGAACCGTCAGCAGGAGGTGGCTGAGATCAGCCGCTCGCTGAAGCTTCTGGCGAAGGAGCTCGAGATCCCCGTCATCGCCGTCTCCCAGCTCAACCGGAATCCCGAGACGAGGGCGGACAAGCGGCCTCAGCTCTCGGACCTCCGGGAGAGCGGCTCCATCGAACAGGACGCGGACGTGGTGATGTTCATCCACCGAGACGACTCCGACGACCCGCAGGTCAAGGGAAAGGCCGACATCATCGTGGCGAAGCACCGGAACGGTCCCACCGCGACCATTCCGCTGACCTTCCTGCCCAGCCTGACCTTGTTCCGGAACTTCGCCCGAGGAGGGTGACAGAGAGGAGGAAGACCGGCACCCGATAGGCTCCAGGTCTGCCGTGACTGCCGTGACTGCCGTGACGCGCGTGGCCCGTTCCCCCGTCGACGTGCCGCGCCGCCCCCGGGCCGGCCGCCCGCCCTCTCCCGTCACCGTCGAGGAGATCTATCGACGGTTGCGGGATCGGCTGGGTCCCCTCGAGCCGCCGCCCCGGCGGGAACCGATCGAGGAGCTGATCCTCACGGTGTTGTCCCAGAACACCAGCGACGTGAACCGGGACCGGGCCTTCGCCTCGATGCGGGAGCGATATCCGACATGGGACTCTCTGGCCGGGGCGAACGAACGCGAGCTCGCCGCCGCGATCCGGCCGGGCGGTCTCTCGAACACCAAGGCACCTCGGATCCTGGGGATCCTCGGGGAGATCCGTCGCCGCGACGGGGGCTCCCTCGATCTGAGCTGGATGCGCTCGGCGCATTCGGATCGGGTGCGGGGCTACCTGTTGTCACTGCCGGGCGTCGGACCGAAGACGGCGGCGTGCGTGTTGGGGTTCTCGCTGGGTCGCCCGGCGCTCCCCGTGGACACCCATGTCTTCCGGGTGGCTCGCCGTCTGGGGTTCTTCGGGGATCGCACGGGTGCCGCCGCCGCCCACGCCGTCATGGAACAGGCTGTTCCCGCTCGGATCCGCGTCAGGATGCACGTGGGCTTGATCCGGTTGGGCCGCCAGATCTGCCGCCCGGGACGCCCAGCCTGTGAGGCCTGCCCCCTCCAGGACCTGTGTCCGACCGCGCCGGCCATCCTGGCCTCCACCGGCTCGCGATGATCCCGATTCCCCAGCTCGCCGTCGAGCTCGTCCTCGCCGTGGGAGCGGCGCTGTTCGCCGCGAACGTGTGGGTGCTCCTTCGCCCTGCCGTCGAGCGACGCACCGGCGGCCAGGCGAAGCGCCCAACTCCCCGTCCCACCTCGGTACGGCGAGTGTGGCTGAACGTCATCATCGGAGCGGTGGTCACGGTGTGGGCTGCGGCGACGCTGCTCACGCGGTGACCGGCAACGAAGGAGCGCCTCCTCGGGAGGATGTGGAGCGGATGAGGGGAATCGAACCCCCGTCTCAAGCTTGGGAAGCTTGCGTTCTGCCATTGAACCACATCCGCCCGAGCGTCCTGGATTCTAGCAAGGGCCCTCCCCTCGAGCCCGAACGGGTCGCCTCGCTTGGCCTCGCAGCGTTCACCGCAGAGCGCCGGAATCGCTGTAGTAGGCTTCGCGCCCATGGTTCTCTCGGATCGTTCGATCAGGGTGATCCGGTGAGCAGTCCGTTCGGCCGACTCGTCGTCATCGTCAACCCGGCATCCGGCCGGGGCGTCGTGGAGCAGCAGCTTCCACTCATCGAGCGGACGCTGCGCTCGCTCGACCTGGACTTCCGGGTGGTCAGGACGGGAGGCCCCGGCGACGCCACCGCCGCGGCGCGAGAGGCCCTTCTGGGCGGCGAGCGGTTCGTGGTGGCGGTGGGCGGCGACGGCACCGTCCACGAGGTCGTGAACGGCATGATCGAACACGACAAGCCGCTCATCGAAGGGGCCATCCTGGGTGTGATCGCCGCCGGATCGGGCTGTGACTTCGTGAAGACCTTCGGGCTTCCCGACGACGCCGTCCGGGCCTGTTCGTATCTGGACGGCGCCAACACCTACACCATCGACGTCGGCAAGATCACCTATCGAAGCGACGAGGGCACCGAGATGGTTCGGTACTTCCCGAACATCGCCGAAGCCGGGCTGGGGGGAGAGGTGGTGGCGCGAGCGGCGGCGTTGCCCAGGAGGATGGGCCGGTCGCGGTACTTCTTCGGATTCTGGCTGACCCTGCCGCGGTTCAAGCCTGCCCGCGTCGACGTCCAGGCAGGCCCCAAGTCATACCAGGGGCGCGCCAACAACGTCGTCGTGGCGAACTGCCAGTACTACGGAGGAGGGATGCGGATCTCTCCCCGCTCCTATCCGGGCGACGGCTTCCTCGACGTCCTTGTGATGAAGGGTCCGAAGTCCGACGCCTTCACCACCCTCCCCAAGGTCTACCGGGGCGAG
>DHWM01000126.1:10327-14789 GCA_002413185.1 Actinobacteria bacterium UBA5182 | reverse complement strand
GAGTCCGAACGACCCTTCCGGATCGAAGCCGACGGCGAAGTCCTGGGGACCACTCCGGCCGTGTTCGAGGTCATCCGGCACCCCATCGCGGTCAAGATCTGAGGGGGCTCAGGCGTCGCGGGGAGAGGTGGCCTTCCCCGTCGCGGACTGATCCGACCGGCCGAGCATCGTCCCCAGCGCGGCGATCGCTTCTGCTCGAACCGGCCACATCGAGTCTTCGGCTGCCACCCGGGCCAGCTCCGTCACGGCGCGGCGCGTCCCCTGGCGGCCCAGCGCCCGGGCGACGGCCCTCCTGACCTGCGGGTCCGCATCCGAGGCCGCCTCGATGAGGGCCTCTTCCACGTCCGGGCGTCGGGCCGCCCGGCCGATGGCGGCGATCCGTTCGATCGGATCCCAGGATGCGAGCGCGCTTCGAAGCTGAGCAGCCTCGAGCGGACGACGACGGGGAGCGCGGAGCATGGGTGCTGAGGGTACGGAAGGGGGAGCCCCTCACGCCACGGCCGAAGGTACCGAGTTCGGGGGAGGACTTTGGACCTAGCCTGTTCAGGCTGATCTCGTCCAGGTGGGGTCTGAGGCCCGCTCAGGCCTCGGACTCTCCGGGGGCGCCGGGGTTTCCTTCGGCCTCCTCCAGGAACTCCAGGAGATCCGCTTCGCCCTCCTCGGGAACCGAACCAAGCGCGCGGAGCGCCGACTGGGCGGCCCGGACCGCCTCGCTCACGGGATCGCTCAGGAACATTCGCTTGAGGGGAGGGACCGAGGTGGGATCACCGAGCCGGCCGAGGATCGAAGCGGCCCGGCACCTGATCCGCACGTCGGGGTCCATCAGCGCTCCGGCCACGGCACCGACCGCCTCCGTCCCGCCGATTGCTCCCAGGACCTCGATGGCCCGCAGTCGACGGTCGGTCTCGGTGGAGGCGAGCTCCGTCAAGAAACGGGCGGAGCCGGCGATCCGGTCGAGGAGCGATCCGGCCGCGGCCGCGGCCTCGACTTCGCCATCCACCACTACGTCCGCCAGTGCCCCCACCGCGGCTTCCCCGATCCCGAGGAGCACGTCACCCGCAGGCCGGCGGAGATCGGGTGAGGAGAGCGCCGCGGCCAGTTGCCGCGCCACGGCGGGGGAGTGCCACCGGCTGAGGGCTTCGCCCGCCATGTCCCGGACCCTGACCTCGGGGTCCTTGAGAGCCTCGATGAGCACGGCAGGGACCTGGTCGTCATCGATCCCGCCCAGCGAGTGCACCGCTTCGACCCGGACATCCGCCTGGGGGTCGGACAGTCGCCCTGCCAGTGCCTGGACGGCGGTGGGAGTCCGAAGCATCGAAAGCGCCGTGGCCGCCGTCCGCCGCACGCCGGGGTCCGGATCACCCAGCGCCGCCAGGACCAGGCGGGTGGTCTCGGTGGTGGCCGCCCTTGAAGCGAGCTGGGTCGCGAGCTCCCGGTCCGCCGGATCGGGGGCCTGGGCGTTTCCCAGAGCCAGTTGGGTCATGCGCTCGGGATCGGCCCGCTCGACGGCCCGAACGAGCTCCTCGCGCTTCACGAGCGAGGCGGCTCGAATGGCGGCCCACAGGACGGGGAGCTCGCGATCGGGGACCTCCGCCAGATGGCCGAGCGAGGCGTGCCAGACCCGCTCGTCGTCGCTCTCGAGGGCCGACAGCAGCAGGCCCGCGGCCTCCCCGGCCATCCCCCGGGGCAGGATGTCGACGGCGGTTGCCCGCACGTCGGGATCTGGGTCGGCCATTGCTTGGGACAGAGCGGCGAGGCGACGTTCCGGCCGGGCACCGGAGAGGGCGTGAACGGCCGCCGCCCGTACCGCCGCCGACGAATCGGCCTCCAGCAGGCGCTGGGCGTGCTCGTCCAGCGACGGGTCGCCGGATTCGGCGAAGACCTCCAGAGTCGCCATGCGAACGGGCCCGGCGGAATCTCCGAGCGAGGCGATCAGGGCGCCCAGCATCGCCCGCCCGCCGATCTCCCAGACCAGCCTGACGGCCGTGGGGCGATGCCCGGGGTCGACCGCCGCCACCAGGTTCGCTCGCACTTCCTCCGGGTCGAGCTCGAGCGCTTTCAGCGCCCGCAGATAGGCCGAGCGTCCCTGCGGAGAGGTGGCGCTGGCTCGTTGAAGGAGGGCCCCGGCCACCTCCTTCAGGCCGAGGTGCTGGGCCACGCCGGCGGCGAGGGCGGCGGCGGTCTCGTCGTCGCCCTCGATCGTCCGAACGCACCAACTCGTGAGGACGTCGCGGGGCGCCTTCCGCAGGGCCCGTACGGACTCCCGGCGCACACCCGTCGACGGGTCGCCCAGGGCGGCGGCCACCGCGGCGATCACGTCGTCTTCGAGATCCTCCGGAAGCGAATCGCCCGGTAGCGGCCCGATGCCCTCCCGAGGGTGCTCGTCCTCCGGCACAGAGGGAGGAACCGGGACGCCCAGGGCGGCGGCGGCGATCATGGCCAGCTCAGCGATCTCGGGTACCGGATCCGTCACCAGGCCGCTCAGCAGCCACTGCGACTCCGAGCTCCCTTCGATCGCCAACAGGCGGACGGCGCCCAGGCGGGACCGCTCCAAGCCGTGAAGGCGGCTTCCCAGGCGAGCTATCCCGACGGCCCGGGCGATGGCGCCGAATGCCTCGCGCTCGGCCGACATGGGGGCGGGGTCCATCGCTCCGACCCCGATGACAAGACGCTCGACGTCAAGTTCCCGGGGACCGGGAGGCTCTGCCAGAAGCTTGGGCAGGGCCCGAAGCGCCTCGTGCTGCGCCAGCGGCCACTGCCGGTTCGACGCAACGGCCAGGAGCAACGGGGTCGCGGCCCGCCCCTGGGACGTTCCCAGGCGAGCGGCGGCGGCCCGAACCCGGTCGTCCGGGTCGGCCAGGCCCCGCTGGATCAGCGACAGGGGGACCCGGCGAGGCGCCCGGCCCAGTGCCCCGGCTGCCAGCCGGCGGAGTTCAGGATCGGGGTCTTCGATGAAGATCCGGGCCACCGCGCGGAGATCTTCGGGCCCCAGCGTGCTTCCAAGCGCCACCAGCGCTTCCCGCCGGGCCTCGACCTCGGGGCTGGCCAGGCCGCTTGGGGGAGGTTCGGCCGGAGGCGGGTTCGCCGGTCGAGGCGGCCTGCGAGGCGCCCTTGGGGGAGCAACCGGAGCCTTCGGAAGGCCCACCCGCGCCACGAAGCGCCGGTTGGGACGAACCGCTTCCGGCTCGAACAAGCCCTCGACGGCGCTCAGGATCGAGCCGGCCCGCAAGGCCGGCGCTGGTCGCTCCGGGTTCGCCGGAGCGGACGATGTGTCCCTGGTCATCGAGTCATCTTCGGACCCTGGGGATCCCTTCAGGCAAACGGCCGGCCCGGTCGGATCACGGCCACCGACCGCGCCAATATCTCAGAGATCGCGTGTTCCGGCCGCCCCAGCGGGAAGCGGGTCGATCTCCCACCCGTAGTTAAGCGAGGATGAGCCGACGCCCGCAACGGCCGAAAGGCCACGTTCTGGATACTTCCTAGGTCCCCCCGGAGGAGGCCGTCTGCCGGGAACCGGGTCTCAGCGGGTCAGACTCGGGACAACACCCGGGCGAGGGAGGTGAAACGTGGGTGGCGGCCCCATCCCCATCGCCACGGCCGCCATCGCCGCCTGCGTCCGGTTCGTCACGCCGAGCTTGCGGAACACCGCGGCGAGATGGGCCTTCACGGTCTTCTCCGAGAGGTACAGCTGCCGGGAGATCTCCCGGTTGCTGCATCCGCCGGCCAGGAGGTGCAGGACGTCGGTCTCTCGGCGGGTCAGTCCCGCGTCGGGCATGGCCGCTTCCCTGACCTCGCTCTCGGCGGCTTCGGTCTGATGCTCGAAGAGGTTCCGCACCGCGCGCGGCGACAGCACGTTGCCCGACCCGGAGAGCGCCACCAGGATGGCCTGGGCCAGGTCCTCGGGTGAGGCGTCCTTCAGCAGGTAGCCCGCCGCGCCTTCGGACAGCGCGGTCTTCACGTATTCGCCGGTGTCGAAGCTCGTGAGCATGATCACCGGGAGATCCGGCCAGCTCGAGCGAATCTCCCGAAGCAGCTCCAGCCCGTCGCGACCGGGCATCCGGATGTCGACCAGCGCCACGTCGTGCGCCGTCTGCGTCAGGATCTCCACCGCCTGATCGGAGCTCTCCGCCTCGGTCACCTCCGCCCCCTCGACGCATTCGCTCAGGACGTGAGCCAAACCCTTTCGAACCAGTGTGTGGTCGTCGACGAGAAGTACCTTCATTCCGTCGATCCCTCCTCCCTCTCTCTCATGAGGCCATATCCCGCAGAGGGAGTTGGGCGACCACCCGGGTACCTGCACCGGGCCTCGATTCGACTTGCAGCTTTCCGCCGACCTCGACCACCCGGCGCCGGAGCATGTCCAGGCCGATGTGGTTGGCCGCGCGCGCGGCCTCTTCGTCGTGTCGGGTGAATCCCTGGCCCCCGTCACCGACGATGACCATGAGGTCCTGCTCGTTCGTGG
>DHWM01000126.1:0-10142 GCA_002413185.1 Actinobacteria bacterium UBA5182 | reverse complement strand
CCGAGAGGACCCGGGCGGGCACGTCCGTGAGGTCGCCCTCGACGGCCACACGGGCCGGCAGGCGCCACCGCTTGACGACGTCTTCGATGTATCGCGTGAGCGGCTCGGCGGGCTTGCGCTCCTCGGCCGACTGCGACAGGTCGAACAACATCGAACGGAGCTCGGCCAGGGACTTGCGGATCTCGGTCTTCGAGCGCTCCAGCGAGCGGAGAGCCTCCGCCGGATCGCGTTCGACCCTGCGGTGCAGCGCCTCGAGCTCGAGTACCGCCCCGGCGACGCTCTGGGTCAGCCCGTCGTGCAGCGCGTAGGCCATGCGGGTCCGTTCCCGGTCCAGCTGGGTGTCGATGGCGCGACGGCGGATCTGGAGGCCGGCTCGGGCGGTGGAGACGGCGCGGGCCACCACGCCCATCGAGACCGAGGAGAGGGCGGGGCCCTCCGACCAACCGGCGACGACCAGCTCGAGATCGAGATGGTCCCGGCCGAACGATCCGGCCAGGGCCCGGGAGGACACGCCGAGGGAGACCGCCACGCGCTGCAGAAGCTCGCCGTCGATCTCACCCTCCGAGGCAGCACCGATCTCCTCCTGCACGTCTCGGGGGAGCCGGCGTGGCCAGCTCTCCTCCGGAGACGAGAACACCTCCATGTCGGCTGCACGCTCCACGATCAAGAAGAGCTCGCGAGCGCTCAGGGCTTCGCGTACCGCGCCGAGCAGCCCTTCTACGGTGGCGCCGTTCCGGCCCAGGACGTCCTGGCATGTGGTGAACACGCGCTGCAGCGTGGCCACCTCCTCGTGCGTTCGGAGGGCCCCCGCGCGGGACCATTCCGGCCCGGTCATGAGAGCGAGCAGCGTGAGATAGGGGCGGGCCCGTTCGATCCATCCGGGCTGACCAGGGTTGGCGGCGGAGTCGAGCAGCAGTCGCCCACCCTCGGGGAGGGGGAGCGACGCCACGCTGGCGCATCCGAGCGTGGCCAGCCGGGGGCCGACTCCGGGGATGGTCCTGGCGTCGTCGTACTCGGCCGCCTCCGGCGTTCCCTCGAGCGCCGACGGATCGAGCACCGAATGCCACGCCCGCGCGGGGCCGGCCCGGTGCAGGAGCTTCCACCCGCCGCCACCGCCGACATACAGGCTGGCGGTCTCGAATCCGAGGTCTCCCAGGATCCCTTCGAGGATGGTCCCGATCGCGCCCGGTGAGGTGGCGGTTCGGGTGTGGGTCCGGTCTTCGCTGGCCGGCGGCTCCACACCGTTCTCGATGTCGCCGGCGATCCTCATGGCGTGGCCCGAATCGGGGAAGGGCATCTTCGGCTTCGCCTCCTGTGCTGTGGTCCCGCCGGAGATCGGCCGGAGCCGGTGGCGGGCACCCGACCCACCTGTGTGTCCTGGGGAAGGTGCCCCCGGCGCCTGGTCCGGAGGGTCTATGCGCTTGGGTTCGGGGGGTGGGGTCAAGATTCTAGGCTCCGGGTCTCATCGTGCAAGCACCTGGGGAAGCGGCCACGCCCCAGGTATCGGCCAAAGGACGCACTTCCTTGAACCTTCGACCGTGGCGACGGGCCATTTGGCGGAGTTCGAACGAGGGATGCACAGGGGATGCGTCCGTCCTGAGCTGCCCAGATAGAATAGGGCTCAGTCCGCGCCGGTCGCCCTCGCCACGAGCTGCGCCACGTCCAGGACCTTCAGCGAGCCGCCTTTCGCCTTCGCCCCGTCGTCCAGCATGATCAGGCAATAGGGGCAGGCCACCCCCATCGTGTCGGCGCCGGTGGAGATGGCTTCCTCCGTCCGCTCCACGTTGACCCGCTTGCCGATCCGCTCCTCCATCCACATGCGGGCGCCCCCGGCGCCGCAGCAGAACCCGCGTTCGCGGTGCCGGGGCATCTCGGTGCTCCGGAGGCCGGGGATGGCGTTCAGCACCTCCCGTGGCTCGTCGTACACGCCGTTGTGTCGTCCGAGGTAACAGGGGTCGTGGTAGGTGAGCACCTCATCGACTTCCTCAGTCGGCCGGAGCCGGCCCTCCTTGATCAGCCGGGCGAAGAGCTGCGTGTGATGGATGACCTCGTAGGTGCCGCCGTAGTCCGGATATTCGTTCTTCAGCGTGTTGAAGCAGTGAGGACAGTTGACGATGACCTTGCGGATGCCCTTGCCGTTGAGCGTCTGCACGTTCTGTTCGGCGAGGGTCTGGAAGAGGTATTCGTTGCCGATCCGCCTGGCGGGGTCACCGTTGCAGAGCTCCTGCGGCCCCAGGATGGCGAAGGGGACGGCGGCCTTCTGCAGGACCCGGGCCACCGCCTGGGTGATCTTCTTGGCCCGGTCGTCGAAGGACCCCGCGCATCCCACCCAGTACAGGTACTCGGGGGCCTGTCCGCCGTCCTCGAGGATCCGGACGCCCAGATCCTTGGCCCAGGCCGCCCGATCCGATTGCGGCTGTCCCCACGGGTTGGATGAGCTCTCCAGGTTCCGGAGCAACAGCCCCGCTTCCTGGGGGAACCTCGACTCGCCCATCACCAGGTTCCGGCGCATGTCCACGATGTGGTCGACGTGCTCGATGTCGACGGGGCATTCCTGCACGCAGGCCCCGCAGGTGGTGCAGTCCCAGATGACCTCGTCCTCGATGACGTTCGGGTTCAGCGCGACCGGTTCGACCTCGACCTTCGACTTCTGCGCGGCCAGGAGCTCCGGTCCCTTCTCGAAGAGATGGTCCCGCAGGTTCATCACCAGGAGCTTGGGCGACAGCGGCTTTCCGGTGTTCCACGCCGGGCACACGTCCTGGCACCGCCCGCATTCGGTGCACGAATAGAGGTCGAGGATCTGCTTCCACGTGAGGTCCTGGATCGTCCCCGCCCCCAGGCTGGCCTGCCCGTCCTCGAGCTTCTCCACGTCGATGTGCAGCGGCCGGAGCTTCCCCCGGGCCTTGGTGTTCGCGAAGAACACGTTGATCTCCGACACGAAGATGTGCAGGTGCTTGGAGTACGGGATGAACGCCAGGAAGCCGAACACGAGCACGATGTGCGCCCACAGGAAGGCGCGCTCGAAGAATCCCTGGGCGCCCTTGCCCATGTGCGTGAACAGCGGCGAGATGGCGTTCGAGAACGGCGTCCACCGCTCCGGTGACTCCGCGATGCCGAGCGCGATGCGGGCCGCGTTCAACAGGAGCAGCGTCAGCATGATCCCGAGGATCATCACCAGGATGAAGTCGGCCTCCTCCAGGTGGCTGCCCCGGAACCGCTCGGGGCGCTGGACCTTCCGGAAGTACAGGGCCATGGCGATGCCCACGATGACCAGGACCGAGAAGAGGTCCTGGACGAAGCCGAGCCACGCCGACCGGCCGAACAGGGGGATGGCGAACGTGGGCTGGAAGACTTCTGCCAGGGCTTCGACGATGGTCGTGAGGAGCACCAGGAAGCCCCAGAAGATGAAGGCGTGCATGATCCCGGGGCCGAACCGCTGGAGGAGCTTTCGCTGCCCCAGGACCACCGTGGTCTCCTGCTCCACCCGTTTGGGGAGATCGTCGAAGCGACCGACCGGTTGACCCAGACGAACGAACCGGTAGAGATCGTAGGCCCGCCTGGAGAAGATGCCACCCGCCGCCAGGACGACCAGTCCGAGGAACGCAGGGCCGATCAGGGCGATCCTGGCGAGTGGCAGGGTGGAGGTTCGGATGACGAGGGCAAGCACCGAACGGGGAGTGTATGAGGGCGCGCCGAGGGGCGGCAAGTAGGGGCGGTACCGGCTCCTCGGCTCTACTTCGTCTTGCGACGCTTCGCCGGCGATGGCCCGGCGTCCTCTTCCTTGGACTCCGTCCCGGCGTCCCCGGACCGAGGAGCCTCGTCCGACAGCTCGATCTCCTCGACCTCGACCTCGACGTTCTCGTCGTCGCTGTCCGCGCCGAACGAGCCGGGATCGACCAACGGAAGCTCCTCGCCATCGCCGTCGACGGCCAGTCCGGCCCCCACGTCCAGTTCCTCCTCCCCGAGGTCGGACTCGGCCCACTGCGTGTCGTAGGCCTCGCCGGAGGGCGTCACGCCCTCAGGCGCCAGGAGCAAGGGCGGAGGTGCGGCCGCACCCAGTTCTGAGAGGTCGGCGTCGATGGAGGAGATGGCGTCGGCCATAGGCGCGAGCGCCTGCCGGATCCGCTCGGGCACCGATTCGATGCTGTCGCGGACCTCTTCCACCTTGGACTGGACGGCCTGGATGACCGGCTCGACCTCCTGCCGCCACGCGGCGAACCGGGCGGCGGCGCCCGCGGGCTCGGGGGCCGTCCAGTCACCTGGCTCTTCCAATGGCCCCGCATCCGGCCAGGCGTGCTCGACCTGCAGGCCGGTGGCGGTTCCCGTCTCGTCGACCGGGAAGGCCTCCTGTTCGGCGAACGATGCGTCGTCCTGGTCCACCGTTTCGAGCTCTCCGATCCTGGGCTCGCCGAGGTCGGAAACGGTGCTGTAGGTTGGCTGGAAGACGAAGGCGTCCTCTCCGCCGGCTTCCTCCGTCGCGTCGTAGAGGTAGGGATCCGGGGCCGGTTGCTGGGGGGGAATGTCAGGACCGGCGCCGAGGCCGAACTCGCCAACGTCCTCCGGTCCATTCGCGTCGAGATCATCGCCCGGGCCGACGGGTTCCTCGAGGACACCCGTGGCGGAGGGCATGGGTTGCCCGGCCGTGAACGCGTCGAACTGCGCCCGAAGCCGTTCGAGCTGTTCCTCCATCTGGCCGTTCCGCTGCCGGACCGAGTCCAGCTCGCCTTGCAGCTCGGCCACCTTCGACTCGGCCGATCGGACCCTGCCCTCGGCCTGCCGGAGCATGATGTCCCGGTCGGAGATGATCTGGTTCACCGCCGAGCGCCGGTAGCCGAACAGTCCCTTGCCGAGTTCGGGTGAGTCGCCGCCCATGAAAGAGCCTCCTCTCGCTTCCTACATCGAAAGATGATTATCGACACCCTACTCGTCGGACTCAACAGATGAGCCTATCGGATTTTCGACCGACGTCTGATAGCCCCACCCGGCTGGATGGGGGCCCGGGAAAGCCATTCACGGCCTGGCCCAAAGTTGCCACTATGAGACTCAGCCTTTATTGTTGATACTGACTTAGTTCACACTCACGAGGGATAACAGGAGGCGCGCAATGCCACGAGCAGTCGGAATCGACCTCGGGACCACCAACTCGGTCGTCGCGGTGCTGGAGGGCGGCGAACCGGTGGTGATCCCCAACGCGGAGGGCTCCAGGGTGACGCCCTCTGTGGTCGGCTTCTCCAAGACCGGGGAGATCCTGGTGGGAGAGGTCGCCAAGCGTCAGGCCATCATGAACCCCGACCGGACGGTTCGGTCCATCAAGCGGGAGATGGGACGCAAGGACTGGACGCTCGAGGTCGATGGCAAGAAGTGGACCCCTCAGGAAATCTCCGCCCAGATCCTCGGCAAGCTGAAGCGTGACGCCGAAGGCTACCTGAGCGACAAGGTGACTCAGGCCGTCGTGACCGTGCCGGCGTACTTCGACGACGCTCAGCGCCAGGCGACGAAGGAGGCCGGACAGATCGCCGGGCTCGAGGTCCTGCGGATCATCAACGAGCCCACGGCCGCCTCCCTCGCGTACGGTCTGGACAAGGGGAGCCAGGACCAGACCATCCTGGTGTTCGACCTAGGCGGCGGGACGTTCGACGTGTCGCTGCTCGAGATCGGGGACGGCGTGTTCGAGGTCAAGGCCACCCACGGCGACACGCACCTGGGCGGCGACGATTGGGACCAGCGGATCATCGACTGGCTGGTCAAGGAGTTCAAGAACGGCCACGGCGTCGATCTGTCCAAGGACCGCCAGGCCACCCAGCGCCTGAAGGAGGCGGCGGAGAAAGCCAAGATCGAGCTCTCCCAGGTCATGGAAACCACGATCAACCTGCCGTTCGTCACCGCGACGGCCGAAGGCCCGCTGCACCTGGAGATGAAGCTCACCCGAGGCGAGCTCGAGCGGATGACCGAAGATCTGGTGGAGCGGTGCAAGGGTCCCTTCCAGCAGGCCATCAAGGACTGGGGCAAGGATTCCGCGGCCATCGACCACGTCATCCTGGTCGGCGGTTCCACCCGGATGCCGATGATCCAGGAGCTGGTTCGCAAGCTGACCGGCGGCAAGGAGCCCCACAAGGGCGTCAACCCCGACGAGGTGGTCGCCGTGGGCGCCGCCATCCAGGCGGGGGTGCTGAAGGGCGAGGTCAAGGACATCCTGCTGCTGGACGTCACCCCGCTCACGCTGGGCGTGGAGACCAAGGGCGGCATCTTCACCAAGATGATCGAACGCAACACCACGATCCCCACCCGCACCACCGAGACGTTCACCACGGCCGAGGACAACCAGACGACCGTGGAGGTGCACGTCCTTCAGGGCGAGGCCGAGACGGTGTACTCCCCCGGAGTGCGCTCGCTGGGCAAGTTCCACCTGATGGGGATCCCGCCCGCTCCTCGCGGGATGCCGCAGATCGAGGTCTCCTTCGACATCGACGCGAACGGCATCGTCAACGTGAGTGCGAAGGACCTCGCCACCGGCAAGGAGCAGCAGATGACGATCACGGGCGGGACCGCGCTGTCCAAGGACGAGATCGACCGGATGCAGCGCGACGCCGAGGCCTTCGCCGACGAGGACCGCAAGCGCCGGGAGGCCGCCGAGGCCCGGAACACGGCCGACCAGCTCACCTACCAGGTGGACAAGGCGCTCGTCGAGTACGGGGACAAGGTGCCCGCTGAGGAGCGCGAAGCCGTGGTGCAGGCGAACGACGAGGTGAAGGAGGCCCTGAAGGGCGACGACGTCGAGCGCATCAAGTCCTCCACCGACGCGTTGATGCAGGCCTTCCAGCGCATCGGCCAGGCGATGTACTCCCAGCAGGCTACCCCGGGAGAGACCGGCGGTGGCGAGGGGAGCGCGTCCGCCGGGCCGACAGCAGCTGCAGACGGTCAGCCGGGGGACGGTGACGTCGTCGAGGGGGAGATCGTGGACGAGGGCGACGCCCAGAGCGGGTAGCGAAGCGCCCCCGATCGGGGCGTCCTCATGATCGAGGTGCCGAAGATGGAACAGGTCAAGCCGAAGAAGATCACGATCAAGGCGACGGGATGAACGAGCGGGACCGCGATCGCGCCGAGGAAGAGGCCAGCCGCCGTCGGGTCAAGGTGACGGACAAGCGCCGGGTCCGGCCCGACGGGCCGCCCCCGTCCTCGGCCCCGGTGGTGGAGCCCGGCGGCGGGCCGGTGCCCGGTGTCGCCGAACCGGCGTCCCCCGCTCCTCCCTCCACTGCGAGCGACGAACTGGCGGAGGCGCGGCGACAGGCTTCGGAGTACCTGGAGCATGTCCGGCGGCTCAAGGCCGAGTTCGACAACTACCGCAAGCGGGTGCTCAAGGAGCAGACCCGGGCGGTGGAGATGGCCTCCGAGCCGCTGGTGCGGCGGCTCCTCGAGGTTCTCGACGAGTTCGACCTGGCCCTGATGGCGGCCGAGCAGAAGCCGGACTTCGACAGGTTCCTGCACGGGGTGGAGCTCGTGTACGCGAAGCTCCAGGACATCTTGCGGTCGGAGGGGCTCGAGCGCATCGAGGCGAAGGGGAAGTCATTCGATCCCGGTCAGCACGAGGCCCTGCTGCAGTCCGGGGAGGGCGATGGCGAACCGGTGGTGGCCGACGTCCTCCGCCAGGGCTATTCGATGAAGGGACGGGTCATCCGGCCGGCGGGCGTACGGGTGCTCAGGCGCTGAAGACCGGCGAGAGCGGAGCGAGGGGACGATGGACGGCGAGATCCGGCGGGAGTGGTTCGACAAGGACTACTACAAGGCGCTGGGCGTTCCGAAGAACGCCTCCCCGGCGGACATCAAGAAGGCGTACCGGAAGCTCGCCCAGAAGTTCCACCCGGACGCGAACGCCGGAAACAAAGACGCGGAGGAGCGATTCAAGGAGGTCTCCGCGGCCCACGACGTGCTGGCCGATCCCGAGAGACGCCAGCAGTACGACCGGGTCCGGGAGATGGCGGCGTCGGGCGCCGGATTCGGAGTGGGTGGCTTCCCGGGTGCGGGGGCGGCGGGTCGGAGGGGACGCGTTCGCGTCGAGGGGTCCCCGTTCGGCACCGAGGGCGGGGGGTTCGCGGACATCGGAGACCTGGGCGACCTGTTCAGCGTGTTCAGGGGGGGCCGCGGGGGGAGCGGAGGCGGCGGACGACAGCAGTCCCCGGGGTCGGACCTCGAGACCGAGGTGCGTGTCTCGTTCGACCAGGCCATGCAGGGCACCACCGTTCCATTGCGGATCCAGGGCCCGGCGACGTGCCCGGATTGCGGAGGGTCCGGAGCGGAGCCCGGAACCTCCCCGAAGACGTGCCCGGAGTGCAAGGGCACCGGCTCGGTCGCCGTCAACCAGGGGTTCTTCTCCATGTCGCGACCGTGCATGGAGTGCGGCGGGACGGGCCGGCTCATCGAACATCCGTGCTCCGAGTGTGGAGGGTCCGGGAGCGTTCGGCGGACCCGGGAGTTCTCTGTCCGCATCCCGCCGGGGGTCAAGGACGGCGCCCGGATCCGCCTGTCGGGCCGGGGCGAATCCGGCGGTGCGGGATCGGCGGCGGGCGACCTGTTCGTGGTGGTTCGGGTGGCTCCCCACAAGCTGTTCGGGCGGAAGGACTCGGACCTCACGCTCCAGCTGCCAGTCACCTACGCCGAGGTGGCGCTGGGCGCCAACGTCGAGGTTCCCACGCTGAACGGGCCGGTCACTCTGAAGGTCCCCCCGGGCACCCCGTCCGGCAAGACGTTCCGGATCAGGGGGAAGGGCGCGCCGAGGCCGAGGAAGGGCGGATCGGGCGACCTCCTGGTGACGGTCAAGGTTGACGTTCCTTCGAAGCTCTCGAAGGAGGAGAAGCAGCTCCTGTCGCAACTCCGCGACCTGGAGCAGGAATCGCCGCGGAAGCGGCTGAAGGTCTGACGGGAGGCGGTGAAGGAGATGGCGAAGGGCGCCGGGAGAGCCGGTGGGGCCGAGGGGAGCGAGCGGTGGCAGCGACCCGATGAGTCGGAGGACCGGGCCGTGTACATCATCAGCGTGGCGGCGGAGCTCGCCGGGATGCACCCACAGACGCTTCGGATCTACGAGCGGAAGGGCCTCCTCAATCCGGCCCGGACCGCCGGGAACACCCGCCGATACTCCGAGCGCGACATCGCCCGCCTGCAGGCCATCCAGCGGCTCACCCACCAGCGCGGCATCAACCTGGCGGGGGTGAAGATGGTCGTGGAGCTGGAGAACGAGATCGAACAGATGCGCCGGCGCATGGAGCGCCTGGGCCGTGAGCTCGGCCGGGTCCGTCAACGGATGGGCGAGGAGCTCGAACGGGCCCGCAGCCAGCGCCCGGGCACGGAGATGGTGCCGTTGTCGCTGGTCCGGCGGATGCAGTTCGAGTCCCGCACCGCGGTCCGACCGCAGGAAGGGCGGGCCGAACGGCCGCGTCGCGGCCCCATCGCGGTGGGGCCGGGGGGCTCCTAGCCATGGACCTGAACAAGCTCACGCTGAAGTCGCAGCAGGCCCTGCAGGCGGCGCAGGATCTCGCCCGCGCCCACAACCACCAGCTGGTCGAGCCGGCCCACGTCCTTTCGGCGCTCCTGTCCGATCCCGAAGGGGTGGTGTATCCGGTCCTCCAGCGCCTGGGACAGTCGCCCCGGCAGCTCCGGGTCCGGGTGGAGGGGCTGCTCGAGAAGATCCCCAAGGTGTACGGGCCGTCCGGGCAGGAGCTGTACATGTCCGCAGCGACACGCCACATCCTGGAGCGAGCCCTCACCGAAGCCTCGGCCCTCACCGACGAGTACGTCTCCACCGAGCACCTGTTCCTGGCGCTGATGGAGGGTGCTTCGGACGTTGCCCGGATGCTGGCGGACGCCGGGCTCACCCGGAACGAGGTCCTGGCGGCCCTGGCCGAGGTTCGAGGACGGCAGCGCGTCACCGACCAGAACCCCGAGGAGAAGTACCAGGCGCTGGAGCGGTACGGCCGCGACCTCACCGAGCTCGCCCGCGCGGGCAAGCTCGACCCCGTGATCGGGCGGGACGACGAGATCCGCAGGGTCATCCAGGTCCTCAGCCGCCGGACCAAGAACAACCCCGTGCTGGTTGGCGAGCCCGGCGTCGGCAAGACCGCCGTCGTCGAGGGCCTCGCCGCCCGCATCAC
>DHWM01000045.1 GCA_002413185.1 Actinobacteria bacterium UBA5182 | reverse complement strand
CGCCTTGACGAGGCCGCGCCGTTCCGTGCCAGGCTGGCCTGGCTCGCGACCGCCAGCGTCCCCGCGCTGGCCTTCCTCGCGTGGGCGGACGGGCTGCTGGAAAGCGATGCTCGGCTGCTCCGGGTCTCCATCGACCGATTCGGAGCACTCGGCCGACCGGTGGAGCTGGGCCGGGTGTTGCTTGACCTCGGCGAGCTGACGGGTGAGACGGAAGCGGCGTCCCGGGGTCGCGAGATGCTCGCCAGCTGCGGCGCGACCGCCTTCATCCGCGACGCCGCCCCCGTATAGACTGCGGGTCTCAACCGGGGGAGGTCCGCGATGGAGGGGTTCGAGGGCTTCGAGGGCGAGCTGCTCACGGCCAGCGACGAGGGTTACGACGACGCCCGCTTGGTTCACAACGGCTTGATCAACAAGCACCCCGCGCTGATCGCGAGGTGCCGGGGCACCGCCGACATCGCCGCGGCGATCCGGCACGCGCGCGAGCAGGGGCTCGAGATCGCGGTGAAGGGCGGCGGGCACAACGTGGCCGGCCGGGCCACCACCGAAGGCGGCGTGATGATCGACCTCTCGCTGTTGAGAGGAGTCGAGGTCGATCCGGCAACCCTGACCGTACGTGCCGGCGGCGGGGTCACGTGGGGCGAGCTCAACGACGCGGCTCACCGTCACGGGCTCGCGACGACCGGAGGGGTGATCTCCACGACCGGCATCGCGGGGCTCACCCTCGGCGGCGGCTTCGGGTGGCTCATGGCGAAGTTCGGGCTCTCTGTGGACAACCTGCTCCAGGTGGAGCTCGTCACGGCCGACGGACGCGTGATCACGGCGAGCGAGGACGAGGAACCCGACCTGTTCTGGGGGCTGCGGGGCGGCGGGGGCAACTTCGGCGTCGCAGCCTCGTTCACCTACCGGCTTCACCCGCTCACCGATCTGGTCGGTGGGCTCATCGCGCATCCGTTCGAAGCCGCGGGCGACGTGCTGCGGTTCTACCGAGACGTCACGGCCTCGCTTTCAGATGACCTCAGCATCTTCGCCAGCCTCGTGCACGCCCCAGACGGCTCGGGCGTGCCGCTCGCGGCACTCGTCGTCGGCCATACAGGGAGCCCCGAGCAGGCAGAGGTAGACCTGGCACCCATCATAGGGTTCGGCTCGCCGGCGGTAGTCCAGGTCGGCCCGATGCCGTACCCCGTGCTCAACACGATGCTCGACGACGGGTACCCGAAAGGAGCGCTCAACTACTGGAAGTCGAGCTTCCTCGCGGGGCTCGACGACGGCCTGTTCGACACGCTGGCGGAGCGCTTCGCCGTGTGCCCGTCGCCGATGTCCGCGATGGTGCTCGAGCACTTCCACGGCGCGGTAACCAGGGTCGGCGTGACGGATACTGCCGTGCCGCACCGGGATCCGGGATACGACCTCGTCATCACCTCCGAGTGGATGGACCCGATGGCCACGGACGAGAACATCGCGTGGACCCGAGAGCTGTACTCGGCGATCGAGCCGCACCAGGCGGTGCGTCGCTACGTGAACTACCTGGGCGACGACGAACCCATCGACGCCGTGCGCGCCGCGTACGGGCCGAACTACGACCGGCTGGTCGAGGTCAAGCGCCGCTATGACCCCGACAACGCGTTCCACCTCAACCAGAACATCGCACCCTGAACGGTTCAGAAACCCTAATCGCGTCACGCCGCCCAGCGATACTCGTGATTCAGCCCACCGAGCAGATCCTTTCGCTCGACCGGCGCTCGAGGTCCTGTCAGGTCCACTGCTAATGGCCGGCGACACGTTTGTGCTGCTAAAGAGCCACTTTCCCCACGCGACCCGATTAGACCTGAGTGGCCTTACTCGAACCCGGTTGGCTTTGATTCCCGGGAGAACAGGGCCCACCAGCGGAAATGCTTTCCACCAGCAGCCGGCGTCTGGTGCTCTTCCTAGTGCGAGCCCCTTCCCTGTTTGGCTCGTTGCAGGAGCGGACGTCCCTCCCACGCACGTACGCACGCGTTGACTGCTCCGTCCCCGCATCCATCTCTCAGCTCACCGCGACGTTCGCGGCGAACTCCGACGTCCCCGGCGGAACGGTTCCCACCGGTGTCGTGGCCGTCGCCGTGACCTGATCGCCTGAGCCGACCGCACCGGGCGCCACCGCGACGCTCCACGTGCCGTCGCTCGCCGCAAGTCCCCGACCGACCAGCTTCGCCCCCTCACCGTGTCCGGAGTCGCCGGTGCCCGCCAGCGCGCGGAACAATTCCACGGTGCAGCCCGGACATGCAGTCCCGCTCACCGATGTCGTCGTCGCCGCGCCGATGACCGGACAGGCCGCGTAGCCGTTCGGCCCGGGGGGCGTTGTTGAGCAGTCGATCACGCCCTGCGGGGCCAAGTCGATGCCGAGCCCGCCGTTGGCGAACGTGGCGTTGCCCTCCACGACGACGTGGGTAGCGCTGTCGCCCGCCGCGGCCCCGATGAGGATTCCGGGCCCGGCGTTGCCCGCGATGAGGTTCGCATCCGAGGGCCCGATGCCCCCCACGACGTCGGAGCTCGCGCGATGGCCGATAGCGATGCCGGCGCCGCCGTTGCCGAACGTCGGTTGGCCGGCTGCGTCGGTCCCGATCATGTTCCCCGCGATGATGATCCCCGTTCCGCCGCCGAGTCCGTTCACGTCGACGCCGTCCTTGCCGTTCGCGCCGACGGCGTTCCCCTGGATCTGATCGCCCGTGCTCGGCGTGCAGACGCCGTCGTCGCACGTCGGCCCCAGAATGACGCCCGCTCCCTTGTTCCCGAGTGCGGCGGTCCCGGCGAGGTTCGTCCCGATCCGGTTGCCGGCGATGGTGACGTTGCGGGCGCCGACCAGGTCGATGCCGTGCCCGAGGTTCCCGCTCACGAGGTTGCCCGCTCCGGCCTCCGTCCCCCCTATGGTGTTGTTCGCGCCGCCGCCGCCGTTCGAGGCCTGCTGGCAGAACCCCACGCCCTTGAAGCCATTCGCCCGCGACCCGATGCCGTCGACCTTGTTCGGGAGCGCCACCGCGCCCGTCGCGTCGGTGCCCACCAGGTTCCCCTGAATGATGTTCCCGTCGGCGCCCACGAAGATCCCGTTGCCGACGTTGCCGCTCACCAGGTTGCCCTGCCGGGGCCTCGAGCCGCCCACGGTGTTCCCGCCACCGCACAGGACGATGCCGTCCGTCCCGTTGATCGGCTGGCCCAGGAAGATGGCCGAGGGATCGAACCCGTTCGCCAGCGCCCGGGTGCCCGCGGCGTCGGTGCCGATCAGGTTCCCTCGGACCACGGTGCCGGTGCCGGAGACCACCAGGCCCGTGTCGCCGTTGTGGCTGATCACGTTGTTGCTGACGACGTTGCCGTTCGCCTGGATGTCGATCCCGTGGCTGTGGTTCTCCACACCCCTCAGGCCCGTCGCGTCGGTCCCGATGAGGTTGTGGGACAGCGTGATCCCGTCCCCGCCGGTCAGCACGGCGTCCCCGCCGCTCCCGCTGATGACGTTGCCCGTGACGGTCGTCCGGGCGGCGAGCACCACCAGGCCGGTCGCCGCGTTCGGGAGCTCGGTCCGCCCGGACGCGGTCGTCCCGATGAGGTTCCGCTCGACGATGGTCCCGGGGCCGCTGACGTCGACGTAGGCGCCGAAGCCCTCGCAGTCGCCGGAGGTGCACTGCTCGTTGCCGGAGAGCACGTTCGTGGACGCCGGATCGATGCCGCCGATCGTCGCCGAACCGGCGTCCGGGCCCGTCACGTCGACGCCGGCGAGCTGGTTCGGCGCCCCGGTGAGGCCGTCGGGAAGGAGCCCCAGGAAGTTCCCGGCCACGACGTCATCGGTCGACAGGACCTCGATGCCCGAACCGCCCGTCACCTGCCCGGGGATCGGCCCGCACGTGATGCAGATGATGAACCCCGTGATCGACAGGCCGCGGACGGTGTCGCGGGGGCCCGTGATCGACATGCCGCTCACGCCCTCGCCCGCCGCCGAGCCGTCCAGACGAACCACGATCTTGGCGTCGTCGCCCCGGGAGAGGGGGAGATCGTTCGGCGCGCCACCCGCCTGGGTGAACCCGTCGATCACGGTGTCGCTCGCGGTGAGCGGCGGCAGGGCTTTCGTGGGCGCGATGGTGCAGACGGTCGGGGTTCCCACGCACCCCGGGTCGCCGGAGGGGATCGAGAAGGCGATGGTCACGCCGCTCCCGGCGTGGTTCGCCGCGAGGATGGCGCATCTCAGCGAGACTGCGCCGGGGGAGCACGGCGCGCTCAGGTCGGCGGTGCTCGTGACCGTCATGGTGGCGAGAGAGGCCGAGGCTTGGGCGGGCAGGGCCACAGTGGCGATCCCGGTGAGCGCTGCACAGACGACTGGCACGAGCCGGACGAACCTTCTCTTTGACATGGTCCCCCTCTGTTGCATCCTGCCTTGTCTACGGGCGGCGCGAGGCCTTGGATTGGACCGCGGAAGCTCGGGGCCGCGCGGCGCGCCTAGCCACTTCAGGATCGTTTCCGCCCCAACGTTGTAGAACACGACTGCCAGTCCGAAGTGGTTGAGCGCCTCGAGCTCCACCACTGTCTCCTCCTCTGCGGGCGTCCCTATGACCGGAAGAACTCGCCAGCCGGCCGGGCGCTGATCGGGCCGAGGCACGGCGTCGACGTGCGCGTGGTGCGCGTGGCGCCGCGCGTCGCGATGGCCGTCACCGCCGACCCTGTCTTCGTGGTCCCCCTACGGGCCGAGGCGCTCACTCTAAGTGGTCTGGTTCGGAAGTTCGTTAACGTATCCCGAGCCTACGCTGCAGCCGCCAGCGCCTTCTCCTCCAGCCGGGCCATCAGCCTGGCGAGGTCAGCACGCGTGAACTTCCACTCGAACGGCTTGGCCAGACCCTCGTAGCGCCGCTGGAAGTCGAGGAGCCGGGCCTCCACAGCGGCGAGGTCCGTGCAGTCGTTCGGCGTGAGGACCTTGCGCTGCACGATCGAGAAGAAGATCTGCGCATGAGGCACGGGGACGTGCTTGGCTGCACAAGCGGAAACAAGCAAAGCGACGCTCGCCGTCGCCACTCGAAGATACCTGTGGGCCACGTCTATCACCTCTCTAGCAAGAGGATGAGATCCGAACGACCTCCCATCAGCCCGAGCGGGATCTCCTCGGCGCCGAGCCGCCGGAAGAACTCCTCTCGAGGGAGGTCGGGAGCTCGCTTCAGGTGGATGTTCTCCCACTGCGGCGTGATCACGGAGCCGATGTTCACGCTGTTGATGAGGATGTTCTCCGGCGCCAACTCGATGGACAGGGACTTCGTGAGGGAAAGGCATGCCGCGCGGTTGACGCTGGTGGCGAAGAATGCTGGGTCGGGCTGCTTGCCCAGGACCGCGTTGATGTTCACGATGCGCCCGCGGCCTCGGGCCCGAAGGTGCGGCAGGGCCTCCCGGGCGCACCGGATCACGGGGAACAGCTTGACCTCCAGGTCGGCCTGCCAATCCTGGTCCGAGAGCTGCTCGAAGTTCCCCGGATGGGCCCGGCCCGCGTTGTTGATCAGGATGTCCAGTCCGCCCATCGCCTCGACCGAAGCCGAGACGAAGGACCGGACGGCCTCCGGATCGGTGACGTCCGCGACCTGGGCATGGACCGACCACCCCGTGGCCCGGAGCCGCTCCGCCGCCGCCTGGATCTCCCTGTGGATGCGGGCGCAGATCGAGAGGTCGACTCCCTCCCGGCGAGCTCTTCGGCGATGGCGAGCCCCAAGCCCTTCGACGCGCCGGTGACGATGGCCTTCCTGCCGGCGATCCCGAGCTCCGTCAACACATGGTAAGAGCACTCGGAGGGATGAGACGAGGAGCCGCCTCATCGAGGCGGCTCCTCCACAGCCGGACGGTCGTCGCTGCGAGGGGGGGTTCGGAGGTCCGGCGACCCGCCCGTCCTGGACGTATGAGTTCCCAGGACATTCCTGAGCAAACGTCTCCTTGGGGAAATTCGGCGATCGTTCAGCCCTTGGCGGCGATCCGTGCCGAGCCTGGCCGCACCCCGTCCCGAATAGACTTGACCGGCACCGCGACTTCGCCCGCTCAGAGGAGGAACGCATGGGAGAGCTCGTTCGGCTCGATGTGGAGGAGGGCGTGGCCACCATCCGGCTGGACAGGCCTCCCATGAACGCCATCAACGACCAGCTCACGCTGGAGCTCCGGGAGGCAGCGACCGAGGTCTCCCTCCGGGACGATGTCCGGGCGGTGGTGATCTGGGGTGGGGAGAAGATCTTCGCGGCGGGAGCCGACGTGAAGATGATGCTCCCGATGAGCCCGCTCCAGGTCAAGCCGATGATCGCGACCCTCCAGGAGGCGTTCAACCTGGTGGAGGAGATCCCGAAGGTGACCATCGCCGCGATCAACGGCTACTGCCTCGGTGGTGGCTGCGAGCTGGCCATGTGTGCGGACCTCCGGTTCGCCGCCGAGGACGCGCGGCTCGGACAGCCCGAGATCCTCCTGGGGATCATCCCCGGGGCTGGGGGAACACAGCGGATGCCCCGGCTGATCGGGGCGGGACGGGCCAAGGACCTCATCTACTCGGGCCGGATGGTGAAGGCGGAGGAGGCGAAGGCCATCGGCCTGGTCAACGAGGTCTTCCCTCCCGACGAGGTCTACCCGAAGGCGGTCGAGACCGCGGCGCGCTACGCGAAGGGGCCCACCGCCGCGCTTCGGGCGGCCAAGGTCGCCATCAACTGGGGGGCGCGGGGGGACTTCCGGTCGGGCGTCGTGCTGGAGCGGGAGGTCTTCGCCGACCTCTTCGCGACCGAGGACCAGAAGACGGGGATGCAGTCGCTGCTCGACCAGGGGCCGGGCAAGGCAACCTTCTCGGGGAAGTAGTCCGAGTGGATGCCAAACAGGCGAACATCCTGTACCACGACGCGGCGGCCCGCTCCTATGACGCGAAGTGGTCGATCTCCTTCGACCAGAGGTGCATCTCCTACGTGCGGCAACGGGCCGAGCGGATGCTCCCTCGGACCCACTACGCGCGAGTGCTCGAGATCGGCTGTGGCACAGGGTTTTTCATCCTCAACCTGTGGCAGGCCGGGTACGTCGAACGCGCCTTCGCCTGCGACATCTCTCCGGGGATGCTGGCCGCGTGCCTCGAGAGCGCCAGGCTCATCGGGTGTGACCTCGACGCCAGGGCCGCGGACGCCGAATCGCTCCCGTACGAAGACGGCAGCTTCGACCTGGTGATCGGCCACGCCTTCCTGCATCACCTGCCCGACCCTGCCGCGGCCCTGCGAGAGGCGCACCGGGTCCTCGCACGGGGCGGCGCGCTGCTGGTCGCGGGCGAGCCGACCCGGAAGGGCGACCGGATGGCCCGCGTGGTGGGGCGACTGACCAGCAGGGCAGTCCGGACCGCGGCCGAGTTCGCCCCGAAGCTTCGCAAACCCCCGCCGGAGGGCGCCGCCAGCCTCACCCAGGACGAACGGATCCTCCAGGATCTGGAATGGGACGTCGACCTGCACACCTTCGTGCCGGAAGAGACGGCGGCCATGGCCCGCCGGGCCGGCTTTCACTCGGTCCGCGTGGAGACCGAGGAGCTGGTGTCCTCGGTTGTGGGATGGGCGGTCAGGACGCTCGAAGCCGAGGTTCCTCCGGGCGCGCTCGGAGCCAGATGGGGGGCGTTCGCCTACCGGACCTACCTCAGGCTGTACGACCTGGACCAGCGGTTCCTGTACCGAGCCCTGCCGAAGGATCTGTTCTACAACCTGTTGCTGTACGGAGAGAAGGCGTGAGGAGGGCGGTCGATCGGGCGGACGTCGCCGCACCGCCAGCTCCGGACCGCGGCCTCATTCCCTGGGTCCGGTTCGTGTGGTCCCGACGCATGTACACGCCGCGGTACGTGGCCATGGCCCTGCGCTACGTGTGGGTGTTCAAGGTCCGAAGCCGCCACATCCGGACCCGGGGGTTCGTGTTCCTGTCCCGTGGCGCGGAGGTGGCGTGCAGGCGTGGACTCGGACACATGGAGCTGGGGCGGTGGATGTGGATCGGGACGGGGAACGCTATCCGGTGCCACGAGGGCTCGCTCAGGATCGGCGACAAAGTGGTGTTCGGGTCCCACAACACGGTCAACGTCTACCTGGACGTCGACATCGGGAGCGACTCCATCTTCGCCGCCCGCGTCTACGTGGCTGACTTCGACCACCGCTTCGACGACCTCGCCGTGCCCATCCGCAAGCAGGGGACCGTGGCGAGCCCGGTGAGGATCGGGAGCGATTGCTGGATCGGGGAGAAGGCGACGGTGTTGCGGGGCGTGACCATCGGGCGAGGCTCGGTGATCGGTGCGCAGTCCGTGGTGACGCGCGACATTCCGCCCTACTCGGTGGCTGTGGGGAACCCGGCGAGGGTGATCCGCCGGCGGGGGGAACCGCCCGGTGGCTGATCTCGGAGGGTCCGAGATCGCGATCCGCCCGGCTATCGAGGAGATCGGGCGCTTCGCCCGACGCCGGGGAATACGGCTGGTGTTCGTGAAGACGTTCTCGGCCAATACCGACGCCTTGCGGTTCTGGGAAGGGCTGGGCTTCCAGCCGAGGGGCGTTCAGCTGGTCGCGCTTGCCGGGAGCCTGGGGCGCGACGCGGACCGGCCCGGTTGACGGCCCGTCACCGAACGTCGCGCATCGCCGTACCGCCCCAGGGAATCATCCAAACGCTGCCCGGGTTCGTATACGAAGCAGTCGTTGTGGACGAGGTGAGCGGGAAATGGCGGGCGGCAAGGGTCCTGGACAGGAGCGCACGGGCGTCAGGTTCGAAGCGCCGTGCGCATGGTGTGGCCCCGTCGAGTTTCGGTCCGGTTCACTCCAGGTCCACGTGGGCTCGGGGCCGGACGCGCTGGCCGCGTTCGTGTGTCCATCCTGCGGAAAGGAGAACTTCCGGGAGCTGAGCTCCGGTGACGTGTCGGCGCTGACCGCCGCGGGCGTGGTCACGTCGGGCGCTCCGGCGCCGTTCGAGCTCCTGGAGCGGAGGCCGGGCCCGGCCATCGGGTGGGACGACCTCATCGACTTCCATGAGGCTCTGGCGCGCACGGACCCGCCAACCACTCCAGACACCAGCGAAGGCCCGCGGCCTCGCCACGAACGGAAAAGGGATGCCGCATGAGAGACGAATCGCTGAGCTTGCGGGGAGCGACCGTCAGGGCCCTGCCCAGGCGGAACCGTACATGGTCGACCGGACGGGTGTGTGCCCAGGAAGGCTGCGTCACCCGCATCTCCATCTACAACCGGGCCAAGTACTGCTGGGCCCACGAGCCGGTGCAGTACTACATCGCCCGGGGACGGAAGAAGCGGCCCGAAGCCGCCTGACGGCTACTGTCCGGAGAGCGAGAACGCGTAGAGCCGCCCCGCCTGGTCGTCGGGGTAGAACTTGTCGCCCGACCCGATGTAGAGCACGCCGTCGGCGATCGCCGGGGACGACGACACGATCGAGTCGTTGGTGAAGCCGGTCCACCGAGCCCCGCACAGGACGCGCCCACAGCCGTTTGTGGCCACGGCCCACACCTTGGCCACGTTCTCACCAACGTAGACCACGCCGTTCGCCACGGCGGCCGAGGAGATGATCTCGGCCTGCGTCCCCCCGTCGTTGGCCAGCCACACCACGTCACATACGGCCTGCCCACACCCGTTCGCGCCGAACACCAGGAGGTCCGATCCGACACCGATGTAGACGAGCCCGTTCGACACCGCCGGCGTCCCGGGAGCGTACTGGTCGAACCCGTGCTCACCGGTCCACAGAGGTTGACACCGGCGGGCACCGCATCCGGCCGCGTCGAACGCCTCCAGGCCCTGGTCGACGCCGACGTAGACGACCCCGTTCGAGATCGCCGGCCCCGACACGCCGCCCGAGCCGGTCTGACCCCGCCACAACGGCAGGCAGGTGGTGTTCCCGCAACCGCCTGCGGCGAACGCGTAGAGCAGTCCGGACTCGGAGCCCACGTACACGACGTCGCCGGAGATCGCCGGCGATCTGAACCCATGGCTGAACCCGAGCGGCTTCTCGGGAGATCCGACCCACAGGGGCGAGCAGTGCGAGGAGCTGCACCCGGCGGCCGGGAAGGCGTAGAGCTTGTCGTCGAACGTCCCGACATAGACCACGCCGTTCGCCACCAGGGGTGAGGAGTCCAGGACGCTCGCGTCCATGTCACCCGCCCACAGCGGCATGCACGTGGCGTGTCGGCAGCCCCCCGCGGGGAAGGCGTAGAGATGGTGGTCGGCCGACCCTATGTAGACGACGCCGTCCGCAACGGCCGGCGAGGAGTAGATCCCGTAGCCCCCCGGCGTCCGGCCCTGCCACGCCGGGGTGCAGAAGGCGCCGCCCGTGGCGCAGTTCGTGTCGAAGGCCCACAGCTGCCCGAGCCAGGAGTCACCGATGTAGACCACGCCGTTCACCACGGCCGGCGAGGACTCGTCCACCAGCCCGCCCATGTCGAAGCCGATCCACTTCGTGCCGAGGAATTTCACATTGGAGCGGGTCAGCGTGGTCTCCGAAGGGTTCACCCCGGTTCGCTGGAGGTCCGAATGGAACATCGGCCACGCCCCGGGCGTCAGGGCTGCCGGGTGGTCGAGCGAGGCGCTGGGGGCCGCTCCTGCCGTCCCGGGAAGCCCGAGCGCGAGGACCAACACGACCCAAGGGATCTTCCTCGACAAACCCGCTCCTCCGCGATCCATTCGAAACCCTATCGTCTCCTCACACTACGGGCGAGGCCGACCTGGAGATTGCTCGACTGCGCCGCGCTCGTGCCCGGATGTCACGCCCTACAATGCGCCCGGTCATGCCTCCATCCCCGAACGGGCTTCGATTCGAGCGTATCGTCGTCCCCACGCCGTACGACGTGGGCCCGGCCAACGTCTACGTCCTATTGGCCGACCCCATCACATTGTTCGACTGCGGCCCGAACACTCCCGCCACCGAGAACGCGCTGATGCTCGGGCTGGCAAGGATCGGGATCAGCCCCCAGCAGATCGGCCAGATCGTCCTGTCGCACGGCCACCCCGACCACTTCGGGATGGCGCCTCGGATCCGGGAGCTGTCCGGGGCGCGGGTGTTCATCGGCCGCCACGACCTACCCAAGTTGGGCGACGCCTCGATGCTGGTCGCCACCGGCAAGCTCCTCCTCCAGGCCGGGATGCCCATGGACAAGCTGATCGAGATGGGGGAGCGGGAACGCGGACTGGGCGACCTCCGGCCCGAGGTGCCCGGGGCCGAGCCGCTCGACGGCGGTGAGGTCTTACGGTTCGACGGATTCGAGCTCGAAGTCCTGCACCTCCCCGGCCACACCGCCGGCCACGTCTGCCTGTTCGATCGCCGGAGCGGCGTGCTGTTCTCGGGCGACACCCTGCTCCTGGACATCAGCCCCAACCCGCTGCTCGAGCCCAACCCGCTCGACCCGACGGAACGACGGCGGAGCCTGGTCGAATACCTCCGCAGCCTGGACCGGCTCTCCGCGCTGCCGCTCACCAGGGTTTTCCCGGGGCACGGCGAGCCCATCGAAGACCCCGCCACCCTCATCGCGGACATGCGCCTGCACCACCGCGACCGCACGGAGAAGCTCGCCACGATGCTGGACGATCGGGGCAAGTCCGGGTGGGAGCTGGCCACCGAGCTGTTCCCGACCCTGGAGGGTTTCGACAACTTCCTGGCCGTCTCCGAGGTGGTCGCCCACATCGACCTGCTGATCGAAGGCGGTCGGGCCGAACAGGTCGTCTCTGGGGGGATCGCGTTGTATCGACGCCGTTCGGGGAAAGAGTCGGCGGCCGGGGAGGTCGCGTTCGGCACATTCGATGGAGCGAGGCAACAGGGTTGAATCCACCAACAGGACCGCACCGAGCGCCACGGGCGAGGGTCCCGTTCCTGCCGGTCGCGCTGCTCGCCGTCATTGTCCTAGCGGCGGTGCTGGTGGTTCGAACGATCGGGGGCCGGGCCAAGGCGGGCGGGCCCGACGCTGGATCCCCTCCCGTTTCAGGCGGGTCACCGGGCGGTCAACCGCACGGGACCCCGACCGCTTCGGCCTTCCCGCCCACGCCCTCCCCGATCCCGGGCTACCTGATGATCGCGGACCGTGGGAACAACCGGTTGCTGCTGGTGGACAGCCAGAAGCACGTCCTGTGGACCTACCCCGAGCGGGGCACCAAGCCCTCGTATCCGTTCGTCTTCGACGACGACGTCTTCTTCGGCTCGTTCGGGTCGAACTACCGGCAGGTCATCAGCAACCAGGAGGACCAGGAGACCATCGAGGTGATCTCGTTCCCCGAGGGGAAGGTGCTGTGGCACTACGGGCACCCCGGCGTGATCGGGTCTGGGCCCGGATACTTCCACACGCCCGACGACGCCTACCTCCTTCCCGACGGCACCCGCACCGTGGCGGACATCAGCAACTGCCGGATCCTGTTCATCTCGCCCCAGGGGAGGATCACGCGACAGATCGGGACCACCGGCGTGTGCACCCACCACCCGCCGCGTTCGTTCGGACAGCCGAACGGCGACACGCCGCAGCCCGACGGCTCGACGATCATCACCGAGATCGACGGGTCCTGGATCGACGACATCAGCGCCACCGGGAAGTTGGTGTGGTCGGTCCACGTCCCCATCGCGTATCCCTCCGACGCCCAGTGGCTGGGCGACGGGAAGATCCTGGTGGCCGACTACTCGCCGGTGGGCCACGTGCTGATCATGACCACTGCGGGGAAGGTGCTGTGGGAGTACGGCCCGTCTTCGGGGCCAGGCATGCTGAAGTTCCCGTCGCTCGCCACGATGCTCCCGAACGGGCTCATCGCCGTGAACGACGACTACCGGCACCGGGTCGTCCTGATCGACCCGAAAGAGAACCGGATCGTGTGGCAGTTCGGGCACACCGACATGCACGGGACGTCGAACGGATACCTCTACAAGCCCGACGGCCTGGACTTCCTCCCGTTCGACCAGGCCATGCGCGACCCGGCCATCCGGGCCGTGGTGCTGCCATCCGCGTCTCCATCAGCGTGAGGTCACCGGCCGGGACGGGGTCGGCCTTGCGAAGCCGTCGCATGATCTCCGTGGGTTCGGTGCTCGCAGTTGTCGCGGCGGCGGCGGCGGCGGCGTGCGGAAACGCGGCGCCCGTCGCCGGTGCCCGGCCCCCACCGTCGTCTCCCGCCACGTCGAGCCAGTCCACCGGGGCCCCGAGCCGCCCGGTGTTCACCGTTGCCCCGGTCCCCCTTCCCGCCCCGGTCCAGCGGGCGGTGGCCGAGGAGATCGGCGGAGTTCTGTACGTGGCGGGCGGGCTCGACAGCGCGGATGTCTCGGGAGACCGGGTCGTCGCGGTCGATCTTTCGACGGGCCGGGTCCGCGTGGCCGGCCACATGGTCCAGCCGTTTCACGACGCCGCCGGCGCGGTGATCGGGGGGCAGCTGTTCGTGTTCGGCGGCGGAACCGCGGCGAGCTCGGACGTCATCCAGTCGTTCGATCCCGCCACGGGTTCGAGTCGCGTGGAAGGGAGGCTCCCCGTGGCGCTGTCCGATCTGTCGTCGGTCCGAGTCGGGAGCGTCGTCTATCTGATCGGGGGGTTCGATGGCACCGCTCCGCAGCGAACCATCTACGCCACCACGGACGGTGTCGCGGTCCGCGTCGCCGGTGAGCTCCCGATGGGCCTGCGGTACCCGGCGGTTGCGGCGACGGCCGATGGCCGGGTCCTGGTGGCGGGCGGGATCGGCGTGGGCGGGGCGACGTCGAACGTGTACATGTTCGACCCTGAGTCGGGACGTGTGTCTCGCCTGGGCCAGCTTCCTCGACCTGTGGCGCATGCCGCGGCGTTCCTGCTGGGGGCGACCACCTACGTCGCGGGAGGGCGGGACGCGGCCGGAGACGCGGTGGCCGACGTCTGGCAGGTCACGCCCGGCGCCGGGACCATCGAATCTGCGGGTTCGCTTCCGCAGCCTGTGGCCGATGCCGCGGTGGTCTTGGTGGGCGGAGGCGTGTGGCTGGCCGGGGGTTGGCGAGGACGGCCCGTGGCCGACCTGGTGAAGGCGGAGGGAGATCCTTGAGCAGAGTACGGCGCGGCCTGGCGGCGGACCCGCCGCTAGT
>DHWM01000168.1 GCA_002413185.1 Actinobacteria bacterium UBA5182 | reverse complement strand
CCGCCTTCCCTTGCCCGGGCCGTGGGAGCACGCTTCGGCGGATTGGCTATCCGGGCATCACCGCCTGCTGAGAACTCGGGTGAGCAATCTCGCTAACCCGAAGAGAAAGGAACGGGGAATGGAGAAGCTCCTGCTAGGGATGATGGCAGCGTTGCCGCTACTGGCGGCGTGCGGCGCGAAGAGGGGACCACCGGTTGCCACGGCCACGCCGCCCGCCGTCACGTCAGCCCCGCCAACACCGACCACATCGACCGTCGCGCCGAGCCCGTCAAGCTCAGCCCCTCGCGGCAGCGGCCATCGTAAGAGACGCCCATGCCCGCGTCGGAGCAATCTGTGTGCATTCGCTTCACGGCCACAAGTCTAGAATCGTGGGCGTGTCTGCGGTTCGTCTCGAGATCGGCCCTCTGTATGTCTTGCTCAGAGGGAGACAGACAGCGGCTCCAAAAGCGCTGCACTTTCGGTTCTTGCGCGTTACCGCAGTTCAGAGCGCCGGTAGCTCAGCGGATAGAGCGGCTGCCTTCTAAGCAGCGGGTCGCAGGTTCGAGTCCTGCCCGGCGCACTTCCGCAGGTCAGAGGCCATAAACGCCGTCTCCCCTTGCCGCCAGCCCCGTGCACAGCGTACACTCACCCGATAACTGGACAGATCGAAAACAGGAGGCGAGCGGAAGTGCAGACGACCGAGCAGGCCCAGCAAACGCACGTGAGAGAGGAGCCCGGCCACATCCGCCGGCTGGCCGAGTCCTTTCGCCTGTCGCTTGAGGCGTCGAACAAGTCGCCCCGCACGATCAAGGTCTACATGGAGGCGGCACGGCTCCTGGCCGAGCACCTGGAGGCGGCGGGAATGCCGACGCTGCTCTCGGCCATCCGCCGGGAGCATGTCGAGTCTTTCGTCTCGGCGCAGCTGCAGAAGCACCGGGCCAGTACGGCCAGCATCCGCCACCGGGCGTTGCAGGCGTTTTTCAAATGGGCCGAGAGCGACGGCGAGATCACCATGAGCCCCATGGCCCGCATGTCCCCGCCGAAGGTTGCTGAGGAGCCGCCACCGGTCCTGCGGGATGAGGAGCTCCTCACCCTCCTCAAGGCGTGCGAGGGGACCGAGTTCGCGGACCGCAGGGACATGGCCATGATCCGGCTGCTCCTGGACTCGGGTATCCGTCGGGCGGAACTGACCGGCCTGAAGCTCGAGGACGTTGACCTCCGCCTCAAGTTCGCCACCGTGACGGGCAAGGGGAACCGCCGCCGAGAGGCCGCGTTCGGCCATCGCACGGCGCAGGCCATTGACCGATACCTTCGCGTTCGCAGCCGCCACCGCGAGGCGTGGCGTTCGGAGCTTTGGCTCGGCCAGTCCGGTCCGATGACCGACAACGGGATCGCGCAGGCCGTGGGCCGCCGGGCGGGGGCCGCGGGCATCGAAGACCGGGTGAACCTGCACCGCTTCCGTCACACTTTCGCCCACCAGTGGCTCCTGCAGGGCGGCCAGGGCGAGGACCTGATGATGCTCGCCGGGTGGAAGTCCCGCACGATGCTCACTCGGTACGGGGCCTCCGCTGCTGTCGAACGGGCGAAGGAGGCCCATCGGCGCCTATCCCCCGGTGATCGGCTATGAGGCCAGAGCTCCCCGCCCGGGTGAAGGGCGACAAGGTCCTGTGCGCCTCGGTGGACTGCGGAACCGTGATCGGCTACCGCGTGGGTCGCGGCGCGCACTACGGCCATCCTGACGACGGGGATCGTTACCTGGTACTCGCGCCGGGCTGGTTCTGGCACATCCGCGATCAGGTGTGGGTTTTCTCGAAGCGAATCGCTCGCAGCCCCCGACGGCGGCCTGACTTCTACGACTACCTGGAGCCACCCGGGACCCTCTTTCCCGTGTGGCCGAGAATGTTCCCGACGCGAGCGATCTGCCCGGGGTGTTCCCGGCTGCTCAGGTTGGATGCCGCGGCCCTATCGGTACGACCCTACGACCCGTGGGAACCCGGCATCACCTACGACTGGGCGGGGGTAGACCACCAGTGGACCTCTCCCTGGCCCCCCACCTCTTCGCTGTGCTAGCATCCCTCGGTGATGACCCCTGGAGCCTTTAGAGGGGCGGCCCGATAGGGCGCGGGGTTGAAAGGTTGGCTGGACAAAAAGGACTCGGGCGCCGGGCTTCCCCCGCCCCCTCAACTGCCAGCGAACTGCATCGCCGAACACGCTAAGCGTGGTGTGCGGCCTGAGATCGGCCAGCGGGTCTCCTGGACGGGAGAATCGCCCAGCCGGGAGGTCGCATCATGCTTACTCTGGACCAGCGCAGCCTGCGCGCTCGCCTGGGCGCCTACGCGCTCCACGCGACGCACGATCCTCGGGAGACGACCGCCAACGCTCGGGCCACGTTCCTCGGCCGTTTCGAGCGTGAGGTCGACCCCGACGGCACGCTCCCGCCAGCCGAGCGAGCCCGCCGAGCTGAGTTCGCCAGTCCCGGTCTCCGAGGCCGGCCGCGGTCCGGATGTCGGCACCGGACAGCCCGCGCACGTCGGCGCAGATCGCCACGCTGTAAGGGAAGTTCAGCTTGTGCGTGGCGGCATGGATGGGGTCGAACTCGACCGCTGCTGCGATGTCCAAGCCCGCCTGCTCGAACCCGAGCGACAGTCCACCCGCCCCTGCGAAGAGGTCTACGGCAACGGGGCGTTGTCCGCGATGGGCGTTCCCGTTGTCTGCGAAATGCGCCAAACCTCGTCACGCCTTTCTGGGGAAGGTCCCAGCGAACTACAAGCGTGTAGTTAGCCTTCCACGTTCCCCCGTTCTTTGCAACTCAGACCGCGCTCCCCCTGCTGCGCCCCGCGGCCGCCGTTTCCTTGGGACGCTACCGGTGAAGAGCTAGCCCAAGCCGTCCACCGGCCCGGGGCTTCTCTCATCCGATTTGACGAGCAAGATGGCCGGCCGGAGGATGAATGGTCCTACGGCTGCCCGCCAGAGCGAGGAGGAACCATTGGCCCATCCCAACGAGGATCTTGTTCGCAGGGGCTACGAGGCGTTCGCCACCGGCGACATGGCCACCCTGAATGAGCTTTTCGCCGATGACATTGTCTGGCACGCCCCTGGACGCAACGAGCTCGCGGGGACCTACCGGGGCAAGGACGAGGTCTTCGCCAACCTCCAGAAGAACATGGAACTGACGGGCGGGACCTTCAAGCTCGACATCCACGCGATCCTGGCCGACGACGAGCATGCCGTGACGCTCCTTCGGGCGAGTGCTGAGCGGGAGGGCAAGGCCCTGAACGACAACACCGTCCAGGTCTTCCATATCAAGGACGGCAAGTTGACCGAGTCGTGGCTGCATCCCAGCGACGCCTACGCATCCGACGAGTTCTGGTCGTAGGCGCGGCTGCGTTCTCGCGGCCCGAAGCCTGGCCCGCCTGACCTCGGGCGGGTGCTTACGGCAAAGCCTGACGTGACCTTCGTCCAGTCGCGTAGCCCGACCCCGCTTTCGTCGGTCGTTCGGCGTTTTTGGAGCTGGAGCCTTTTTG
>DHWM01000016.1:2435-2578 GCA_002413185.1 Actinobacteria bacterium UBA5182 | reverse complement strand
CACATCGACGCGGGCAAGACCACCACGACCGAGCGCATCCTCTACTACACGGGCAAGTCCTACAAGGTCGGCGAGGTCCACGAGGGCACCGCCCAGATGGACTGGATGGTCCAGGAGCGTGAGCGCGGCATCACCATCACCTC
>DHWM01000016.1:0-2111 GCA_002413185.1 Actinobacteria bacterium UBA5182 | reverse complement strand
CACGTGGACTTCACGGTGGAGGTCGAACGATCCCTCCGCGTGCTGGACGGTGCGGTGGCCGTGTTCGACGGCGTGGCGGGAGTGGAGCCGCAGTCCGAGACCGTGTGGCGGCAGGCCGACCGCTACCACGTCCCCCGGGTCTGCTTCGTCAACAAGATGGACCGCATCGGCGCGGACTTCGAGCGTACGGTCGGCATGATCGAGGACCGCCTCCAGGCCGTGCCCCTGGTGGTGCAGATCCCGTGGGGGATCGAAGCCTCCTTCATCGGTGTCATCGACCTCATCGACATGAAGGGCCTGCGGTGGGCCGAGGGCATGGGGGAGGAGTGGGAGACCTCCGACATCCCGCCGGAGCTCCAGCCGAAGGCCGAAGAGTGGCGGCACCGGCTGTTCGAGCAGCTGGCGGACCACGACGAGGCGCTCATGAACAAGTACGTGCACGGTGAGGAGCCGGACCACGACGAGCTGAAGCGGGCCCTCCGAAAGGCCACGCTCGAGGGCATGGGCACCCCCGTCCTGTGCGGTTCGGCCTTCAAGAACAAGGGCATCCAGCCGCTCCTCGACGCCGTCGTGGCCTTCCTGCCCTCGCCCGTCGACGTCCCGCCGATGCGGGGCCTGTCGCCGCGGGGAGGCCAGGAGATCGTTCGCCAGGCCAGCGACCTCGAGCCGTTTGCGGCCCTCGTGTTCAAGATCATGTCCGACCCCTACGTGGGCCGGCTGACCTACATCCGGCTGTACTCGGGGACGCTTCGGACCGGCGCCCACGTGGAGAACTCCTCGAAGGGCCGGAAGGAGCGGATCGGGCGCATCCTGCAGATGCACGCCAACCACCGGGAGGACGAGGAGGCGGCCTTCGCCGGCGACATCGTGGCGATCGTCGGGCTGAAGCACTCCACCACCGGCGACACGCTGTGCGACCCGGCCGACCCCATCGTGCTCGAGTCGATGACCTTCCCCACCCCGGTGGTGTCGGTGGCCATCGAGCCCAAGACGAAGGCCGACCAGGACAAGCTGTCGAACTCGCTGGCGAAGCTGGCCGACGAGGACCCCACCTTCCACGTGAAGTTCAACGACGAGACCGGCCAGACGCTGATCTCGGGCATGGGCGAGCTGCACCTGGAGGTCCTGGTGGACCGCCTGACCCGTGAGTTCAACGTCGGGGCGAACGTCGGGAAGCCGCAGGTGGCGTACCGCGAGACCATCCGCAGGCCCGTGCACAAGGTCGTGGCCAGATACATCCGCCAGACGGGAGGCCGCGGGCAGTACGGCCACGTGGTGATCGACGTCGAGCCGACCGGGCCGGGCAGCGGCTACGAGTTCGTCAACAAGATCATCGGCGGGACCATCCCTCGGGAGTACATCCCCTCGGTGGACCAGGGCATCCAGGAGGCCATGGAGTCGGGCGTGCTGGCCGGCTACCCCACGGTCGACCTGCGGGCCACGCTGACCGACGGGTCCTACCACGAGGTCGACTCCTCGGAGATCGCGTTCAAGGTCGCCGGGCAGATGGCTCTTCGAGACGCCGTTCGAAAGGGCGACCCGGTGCTGCTGGAGCCGGTGATGGCGTTCGAGATCATCACGCCCGAGGAGTTCATGGGCGAGGTCATGGGCGACGTGACCGCTCGCCGCGGGCGCATCGAGCACATCGAGGAGCGCGCCGGGATGCGGGCCATCCGGGTGCTGGTGCCGCTGGCCGAGCTGTTCGGCTACGCCACGGACCTTCGTTCGCGGACCCAGGGCCGGGCGTCGCACACCCCGATGCAACTGCACGCCTACCAGGACGTTCCCGCCCAGATCTCGAAGGAGATCGTGGCCAAGGTCAGAGGAGAGTAGGGGCGAGGGGCCCCGGAAGGAGCTGGACAGATGCCGAAGGAGAAGTTTCAGAGGACGAAGCCCCACGTCAACATCGGGACGATCGGGCACATCGACCACGGGAAGACCACGCTGACCGCGGCCATCACCAAGGTGCTCTCCGAGAAGGGCCTGGCGGACTTCACCCCGTTCGACCAGATCGACAAGGCTCCGGAGGAGAAGGCGCGAGGCATCACCATCGCCATCGCCCACGTCGAATACCAGACGGAGAACCGTCACTACGCCCACGTGGACTGCCC
>DHWM01000133.1 GCA_002413185.1 Actinobacteria bacterium UBA5182 | reverse complement strand
CCCGTCCCGTCGGCGTTCATCACGTAGATGTCGTTGTTGCCGTCGCGGCTGACCACGAAGGCGAGCTTCGCCCCGTCGGGCGACCACGCCGGGCTGAAGTACATCGCCGACGGATCGTTACTCAGGTCCGTCAGGCCCTGTCCGTCGCTGCCGATGGCGAAGATCTGGTCGTAGCCCGTCTGGTCGGACACGAAGGCGATGCTGTCGTTCCTGCCGGGATACGCGGCGTGGGCCTGACCCGCAGGCACGGCAACGGCAAGAATCGCCGACGCTGCCGCCAGCATCCGAGCGACCGCACGGCGATACCTGCTGTCCCACATTTTGCCTGCTCCATTCAGGGGATGCGATTGTTGCTTGTATGGGTGATGCTTGTCGACATCCTTTCGGGGGAAGTTGGTAGGCCGAACGGCCATCGGACCTCCTACGCTGAAGGGCGGTAGTGCTTTCGAGGGCGCCGCGTTCCGCGAGCGCCGAAGGAGGTGAGGCAGTTGCTGCAGGATCGACCGCTCCATTCGACCATCCCGGCCGCCGATCTCGAACGGGCCAAGGCCTTCTACGAAGAGAAGCTCGGGTTCACTGGGGGAGACCGATCACCCGGCGGCATCTTCTACGACTGCGCGGGAGGTACCCGGCTCCTGCTGTACCCGACCCCCGGCGCGGGCACGGGGCAGCACACCCTCGCGGGGTGGGCTGTTGACGACATCGAATCGGCCGTCGCCGAGCTCAGGGAGCGCGGGGTGGTGTTCGAGGAGTACGACTTCCCGGGGTTGAAGACCGTGAACGGGATCGCCGACACCGGGCCGGTCCGGGCCGCGTGGTTCAAGGATAGCGAAGGGAACATCCTGGGGATCGTCCAGCTGCCAGGGGCGTAGCCGCTGTCGAAGGATCGCGGGGAATCCGGCGCGTTTCAGAATCGCCCGGAGCGCTTGAGCTCGGCGGGTCGACCGTCGGGGTCGATCAGGAAGCGGTAGGCAGGCCAGGCCCACCACGACGCCCACCGGACCGGTGCGGGGCGATGGGGCCGCACCCGTCCCTCCGGGCGAGGTCCTCGTCGCCCTCCTTCGTGCCAGCTCTCCAGCGCCGCGGCCGTCCGGCGCCACGCTTCGAATCCACCGCGGGCGTCGAGCATCTCGTCCTCGGCTGTCGACGGGCCGAGATGCTCGCGCCACAGCCGGAGGCGGAGGTCGCGGGCGAAGACTCGCGCGCCGTCCCCGAGGCCTCCGGGGTCCGCGGGGGCGCGTTCGTCGCGCCGGCCGTCGATCACCGCGCACGAGAGCTCGGAGTCGTGCGTCCAGGACCGCCGGTTGAGGTTGTCCGAGCCGACGGCCGCCCACGTGTCGTCCACCACGCAGACCTTGGCATGGACGTAGATGGGCCTGCCCTCCTCGTTCTCCAGGTCGTACACCCCCACGCGATCGTGGCCGGCCTGCCGAACCCGCTCCATCGCCAGCTCCTGGCCGATCCGGTTGGGCGGTCCGGACACCGGCCCGTCGCGGTCGGGGAACCGTGGGACCACGGCGATCAGGCGAAGATCTGGAGCGCGGCGGAGAGCCGCGGCGAAGAGGTCGGCGACCTCCTCGGACCACAGGTACTGGTCCTCGATGTAGATGAGCGCCCGGGCCCGCCGGAGCACCTTGGCGTACGAGCGGGCCACGCTCCGTTCGCCGGAAGGCGCGAAGGGGAAGGGCGGCCTCTTCTGGGGATAGGTTCGAAGGATCTGAACGGCGGCGCTTCCGGCGCTCCGGAAATCCTGCGGCAGTTCCGGGAGCGGCTCGGGACGATGAGGCTCGTCGGCAGATCGGGCCCGCCGGGCTCCCGGCGAGCGGCGCTCCAGTGGCGTCGGGTCCTCCCATCGCTCCCGAAAGGTCTCCGCCAGGTCGCCAAGCGCGGGACCACGCACGGTGAGCTGAACGTCGTGCCAGCCCGGCGTCCTCCCGTACTGCTCGCCGATGTCCAAGGCCTGAGGGTCACCGCGGTGATCCTCGGTGTCGCCACGGCCGTGGCACAGGTCGATGCCGCCGACGAAGGCCACGTCGTCGTCTTCGTGACCGGGACGCCTGATCAGGACGAGCTTCTGATGGTGGCAGCCCATCCGCCGGACCCGCTCGTCCAGCAGGATCTGTCCTCCAGCTTCGTTCACCAGCTTGCCCAGGTGGAGGTTCTCCTGCTCGCTGAACTTCTCCTGATCCGGGTGGGATCGCCACACCAGCCCCCGGACCAGGACGCCCTTCCTGGCCAGGCCCGCAAGCACAGCGCCGAGCTCGGTCCCGGGGCCGTCCAGTCGCTCATCGGCGTCGCCCCGCCAGTCGGTGAAGCAGACCACGTCGCCCCGGCCGACCGCGGACAACGCCTGGTGCAGGGCCCGGAAGTAGGTGGCGCCGTGCACCAGGGCTTCGACGAAGTTCCCCTCGGTCCAGGCGAGGCCGTCGCCGCGCCGTCGGTCGATCCGCGTGGCAGGATTGCCCCGCTCCCCCACGCTCAGGAACCACCGCCCGGGGGTTTCGTCCCCCTGTCCCTCCTCGTTCTGCTGTGCGCCCACGGGGACCGTTCTTCCGCATTTCGGCGTCGTCGAATCAGACCGGTTCTCCGGTGGTGGCCCAAGCCACGACCGGCCAGACTGGAGCGGATGGACGAAGCTCGCTCCAAGCCGGCCGGCGAAGGCCCACCGTCCAGGGCCACCGCCACCAATCGTCTGGCTTATGAGGCCAGCCCCTACCTCCTGCAGCACGCTCACAACCCGGTCGACTGGTACCCGTGGGGCCCCGAAGCCCTGGCCCGGGCTCGCCGAGAGGACAAGCCCATCCTGCTCTCCATCGGCTACGCCGCCTGCCACTGGTGCCACGTTATGGAGAGAGAATCGTTCGAGGACGAGGAAACTGCCGCGCTGATGAACGAGCGCTTCGTTTCGATCAAGGTGGACAGGGAGGAACGTCCGGACCTCGATTCGATCTACATGGACGCGGTCCAGGCGATGACGGGCTCCGGGGGGTGGCCGATGACGGTGTTCCTGGACCCGGACGGCAAGCCGTTCTTCGCCGGAACGTACTTCCCGAAGGAGGATCGGCACGGGCTTCCGTCGTTCACCAGGGTCTTGCAGGGCGTGGCCGAGGCGTGGCAGCACCGGCGGGGCGACGTGGCGGAACAGGGGCGGCGCATCGTGGAGTCGATCACCAGGGTCGCCGCGCCCCAACCCTCGACGGAGCCGCCATCGGAGGATGTGCTGCGCCCGGCCCACGCCGGGCTCAGCCAGGCCTTCGATCGCCGGTGGGGCGGGTTCGGCGGCGCGCCCAAGTTCCCTCAGCCCATGACCTTGGAATTCCTGCTGCGGTGCCACTACCGCGGGTACGGGGGAGCGCTGGAGATGGTCACGGTGACGCTGGACCGCATGGCCGCCGGGGGGATCCACGACCATGTGGCCGGCGGGTTCCACCGGTACTCGGTGGACGAGCGGTGGCACGTTCCCCACTTCGAGAAGATGCTCTACGACAACGCCCAACTGGCGCGGCTGTACGTCCACGCGTGGCAGGTCACCGGCGAGGAGTGGTACCGGCGCGTGGCAACTGGGACACTCGACTACCTCCTCCGCGAGATGCGCCACCCGGACGGCGGCTTCTTCTCGAGCCAGGACGCCGACTCCGAAGGCGAAGAGGGAACGTTCTTCGTCTGGTCGTGGGAGGAGCTCACCCACCTCGCCGAGCCGGTCGTGGCGAGGTATCTGGGCGCGACGCCCGGGGGCAACTGGGAGGGTGGCCGGAACGTGCTGTGGACGCCGGCTTCCCTGGAGCAGGTGGCGGAAGAGAGCGGAAGGGGGCCGGAGGATCTGCGGGCGGCCGTGGAGGCTGCCAGGGCTCGGCTGTTCGAGGCACGGGAGCGAAGGGTTCGGCCCGCCACCGACGACAAGATCCTTGCGGCGTGGAACGGGCTGGCCATCTCGGGCTTGGCCGAGGCAGGCAGGGCCTTCCCCGAGCAGCGGTACGTGGAAGCGGCTGTCGGCGCCGCGGATTTCGTCCTCTCCCGGATGCGCCGGGACGACGGCCGGTTGGTGCGAGTGTGGAGGGAGGGCCGGCTCGGCGGGCGGGGCTACCTCGACGACTACGCGGCGATGGCCGACGCATGCCTGACCCTGTACGAGACGACGTTCGACGTCCGATGGTTCGAGGAGGCCCGTTCACTCGCCGATGACGCGCTGCGTCTGTTCCGCGACGACGAAGGCGGCGGATTCTTCCAGACGGGGGCGGACGCCGAGGCGCTGGTCATCAGGCCGAAGGAGCTCTTCGACAACGCGGTGCCGTCGGGCAATTCGATCGCTGCGCGGGTATTCCAGCGGTTGGCGTACGTGACCGGGGAGCAGAAGTATGAGGCGGCCGCGCTGTCGGCCCTCGGCCTGATCCGGGAGTACGTGGCTCGGGCCCCGACCATGTTGGGTGAGGCGCTGTCGGCCCTGGACCTGGCGGTGGGCCCGGTTCGGGAGGTCGCGCTCATGGGCAACTCGGAGGAGAGGGGAACCCAGGCGCTCCTTGCCGAGGTGCGCCGAGGGTTCCGGCCGAACGTGGTGCTGGCCGCAGCCGACCCCGGCGACGAGCGCGCCGTCCGCGAGGTCCCCCTTCTGCGGGACCGCCCGCTGGTGGAAGGGAAGCCCGCCGCATATGTCTGCGAGGGGTTCGTCTGCAAGCGCCCGGTCACCGAGCCGGCGGATCTGGCCGCACTGCTGCGCGGCGCCTGACCATACGGGACCGTCCAGAGTACGATCCACCCCATGCGGGGTGATCGCGTCGAGGTCGTGGTGGACGCGGGCGACGGGGTCCGAGCCTACGAGATCGAGGCGACGAAGGCCGGCCGCCGCGTCGAGGTGTCGACGTCTCGCGGGGTGGTCGAGGTATCCGAGGTGACCCGCTCCGGACAGGCGGTCCGAACGGGACGGTTCATGGCGAGCAGGGTGGTGGCGTTGGTCGAGCATCCGGCGGAGGCAGACCAGTGGCTGCCTTCCCGCAGGCGGCCGCCCCGGGACCAATCGGCGCTGTTGTGACCGCCGCGACGCTCCCGTAACGGTCGGCGCCGTGTCTTCCTTCGTCGCGTACCTGTCGTGCGCGCGGTGCGGCCGGGCGCTCGATCACCGTGTGCCTCAAGGGCTGTGTCCGTGCGGCGGGCCGCTCCTCGGGGACTACGACCTCGACGCTGTGGCGAGTGCGGTGCCGAAGGCCGACCTTCCAGCTCGCGTTCCCACGATGTGGCGGTACCGCGAGCTCCTTCCGGTGGAGGACGCGGGGAGCGTGGTCAGCCTGGGCGAGGGCTTCACCCCGCTCCTCCCCATGCCGGCCCTGGGCGAACGGATCGGCCTGCCGGACCTGTGGGTCAAGGACGAGGGACTGAACCCCACCGGGACGTTCAAGGCTCGCGGCGCTGCGTGCGGCGTGTCGAGGGCGCGGGAGCTCGGCATCCGACACGTGGCGCTCCCTACCGCCGGGAACGCCGGCGGGGCGTGGGCCTGCTACGGGGCGGCCGCGGGCCTCGACGTCCATGTGGCGATGCCTGCGGCTGCTCCATCGGCCAACCGCGCGGAATGCGAGCTGTTCGGGGCCGACGTGACGCTGGTGGATGGGCTGATCTCCGAGGCTGGTCGGGTGATCGACCGCCAATGTCGAGAGGAGGGGTGGTTCGACGTCTCCACGATGAAGGAGCCCTATCGGGTGGAAGGAAAGAAGACGCTCGGCCTGGAGATCGCCGAGCAACTCGGATGGATGGCCCCCGACGCGATCATCTATCCGGCCGGGGGTGGGGTGGGTGTCATCGGGATCTGGCTGGCCATGCGACAGCTCCGCCAGATGGGGTGGCTCGAAAACGACGCTCCGCGTCTCATCATCACCCAGTCCGCAGGGTGCGCCCCCCTGATCCGAGCGTTCGAACAGGGGAGCGAAGAGTCCGAACCCTGGAGGGACGGGCAGACGATCGCCCACGGTCTTCGAGTCCACAAGGCCTTCGCCGACTTCCTCGTTCTCCGGGCGGTCAGGGAGACCGGGGGCACGGCACTGGCGGTGACGGACGACGACATCCGTGAGTCGATCCGCTCGTTCGGACAGGCCGGGATCGGGGCGTGTCCGGAGGGTGCGGCAACCCTCGCCGCCGCCGAAGCCCTCCGGGAGCGAGGAGACTTGAGCTCGCGGGACCGTGTGGTTCTGATCAACACGGGCTCGGCGCTGAAGTATCCTGACGCCCTGGGTGCGGATTAGGATGCAGCCGTGATCGAGCGGACCGTGGGCGATCTCGACGAGGTCCTGAACAACCTCGGGGTCTTCCGGTGCTCTCCCGACGACCTCCTGGCGACGTGCCCGTCCGGGTTTCGCCGCGTCCCGATCACGCAGGGAGCCGGGTACTACATCTCGCTCCAGGGATTTGGACCGAACCAGGTCGCCTTCGCCCACACCCACCCGGATTCCGAAGAGTGGGTGGTGGTGCTGAGGGGGTCCGGGCAGGCGCTGTTCGGTGGCAACCCCGTCCCCTTGTCGGCGGGTGTCGTCGTGGGGCGGGGCGCCGCGCATCCCCACGGCTTCCTGAGCGGGGACTCGCTCCACATGCTCTCCATCCAGCTGCCCAGGCCGAGCGAGGGCTCGACGACGTGGGACCAGGCCGGGGACACCACCGAGCCCATCGGGTGTTCGTTCGGCGGGACGTGCCGGCGATGCCCACGGTGCGGGGGCCACAGCAAGCGGATCGCGGGAGGTTCGTTCTCCTGCGAGAACTGCAAGCTCGACTTCTGAGGAACCGGTGGGCGAGGAGACGAACGAGACCCCCCACCCACCGGCAACGGCGGAATTCGGATACGTCACCCGAGATGGGCCGATCCATCGCTATCCACCCGCGGGCGAGGTCCGGGTGGCGAAGCTCTCCGTCGGCGAGTACGACAACAACGTCTACGTCGTCGAGTCGGGTGGGGAGGCGGTCCTGATCGACGGCGCGGCGGAGCCCGACAAGATCATCGCGGCGGTGTCCGGGGTACACGTGAAGGCGATCATCCAGACACACAACCACCTCGACCACACGGGAGCTCTTCAAGAGCTGGTGGACCGATTGGGCGTTCCGGTGCTGGCTCACCCCGACGATCCGATGCCCGTGGCCACGGAAGATCTCGGCGAGGGGGATTCGGTCCCGGTGGGCCGGGCCACCATCGCCGTCATGCACACGCAGGGACACACCCCCGGCAGCCTGAGCTATCTGGTGAACGGCCACCTGTTCACCGGGGACACCCTGTTCCCGGGGGGTCCTGGGAACACCAGTGGCGAGCGCGCAGCGTTCGATCAGATCATGCGAAGCCTCGATCGGCTGTTCGAGCTCCCCGACGAGACCAGGGTTTCCCCCGGCCACGGCCTCGACACCACCATCGGTCGGGAACGGCCGTACGTGGAGGTGTGGAGGTCGCGGGGCTGGTGACGGATCAGCCGGTCCGGGCGACCGTTCCTTCCGGGGCCGGTCGAGCTGACGAGGATTTCTCCCGAATGACCACCGGCGCGTCCTCGGACAGCTCGATGATGTCGGGCTGCCCGAGCTTCGGGGCGGACGGCACCGCCAAAGGTGGCCCAGGCAGCTCCAACAACATCCGGAGGTCGCCGTCCATGCCGGCCACCGCTCGGTCGAGCAGCGACAGGGCTTCCCGCACCCGGTCGGGGACGTCCCCGATGCTGGTGCGGACCCCTTCGATACGGGCCTGGGCGGATCTGAGCGAGGGATCGGCCTCTTTGCGCCACCTCTCGTAGGCCGCGATCTCCCGTCGCACTCGGGCGGAAGCCGCTTCGAGCTCGCGGAGGCGCTCGTCGGCGTGGGCCTGGGCCCGTTCCACGATACGGGTGGCGGCCCGCTCCCCGGCGGTCAGGATCGACGTCAGCTCTTCGTGCAGGAAGCTGGTTGGGGACGGCGTCTCGTCCGGGGCCGCTTCGGCTCCCCCGAACCTCGCTTTGGAGCTCGCTGAGCTGCTCGGTCCTGATGGACAGCTCGTCCCGGGTCTCGTCGAGCTCGCGCTCCAGATCGGCCACCTTCGCCTCCATCGCCCGGACCCGTCCCTCGGCCTGGCGTTGCATCAGGTCGCGATCCGACACGAGTTGCTCGATGACCTCCCGCCGGTAGCCGAACAGGCCCTTGGGGAGATCCACGGTGTCTTCGGTCATTCGGAGTCACCTCCTGCTGCCGTCTCCGGCTCATCAGGACCAAGCCCGCCGATGCGAGCTGTCCATGCGGACGTTCGAAGCTCGCTCATCCTAGGATCACCCGTTCATCGGGGGCAACCCACGGTGGCTACACTGTCAAGCTGGATGAGCGACACGGTCCTCGAGTTCAACCCCTTTCTGCCCGAGGTTCACTCCGACCCCTATCCCGCCTACGCCCAGCTCCGAGAGCTCGACCCCGTCCACAAGGGGATGTTCCCGGGCGTGTGGATCCTGACGCGATACGCCGACTGCCTGCAGATCCTCCGCGACCCCCGGTTCAGCAGCGACTCGCGCAAGTCCGAGCTGTTCGAGCTGTTCCGGGAGATGGTCGGCCAGCAATCACCTGGCCTGCTGGAGGAGAACCGGGCCCGGTCGATGCTGTTCGTCGATCCGCCAGACCACACGCGGTTGAGGACCCTGGTGAACAAGGCGTTCACTCCGCGGGTGGTCGAATCGCTTCGGCCCCACATGCAGGACATCGTGGACGAGCTGCTGACGGCGGTGCTCGAGGCGGGCTCCGGCACGATGGACGTCGTCGCCGACCTCGCCTATCCCCTTCCCATCAGGGTCATCTGCGAGATGCTGGGAGTCCCCCCGGAGGACCGGGAGGTGTTTCGCCAGTGGTCGTCCGACCTCGTGGTGTCGCTCGACCCGATCATCTCGGTCGAGCTGTTCGAACGGGCCAATCGGGCGGCTGAGGCCTTCACCGACTACTTCCTCGGCCTGATCCGGGATCGCCGGGCCCACCCCAGGAGCGACCTGCTGAGCGGGCTGATCCAGGCCGAAGACGAAGGACGCTCGCTCACGGAGGACGAGCTGATCTCGACGTGCATCCTGCTGCTGGTGGCGGGCCACGAGACCACGGTCAACCTGATCGGGAACGGCGTCCTCTCCCTGCTCCGGCACCCGCAGGAGATGGGGCAGCTCCGCGCAGAGCCCTCCCTGATCCGGACGGCCGTCGAGGAGCTCCTTCGGTACGACGCCCCCGTCCAGCTAACGGGGCGCACGGTGCTCGAGGACATGGAGATCGGGGGCCGGCCCATCGACAAGGGCCACCAGGTCGTGGCCGTGCTGGGAGCGGCCAACCGCGACCCCGCGCAGTTCCCCGATCCCGACCGGCTGGACCTGGGCAGGAACGACAACCGCCACCTGGCCTTCGGCAGCGGGATCCACTTCTGCCTGGGGGCGCCCCTGGCCCGGGCAGAAGGCCAGGTCGCGATCGCGACGTTGCTGCGGCGGGTTCCCCGGATCGAGCTGGCCACCGAGGAGGAGCTCGAATGGCGCGAGACCGTCACGCTGCGCGGGCTGAAGTCCCTTCCTGTCCGGTTCGGTGGGTGAGGGCCGCCCTCTCGGGTGGAACGAAGAACGCTGGGACAGGGAACGAGCCTCGAGGTGCCCGTCGTGGGCGTTGGGACGTGCAGCCCGGGTGGACAAGGTGACCTTCGGGCGTAGGACGAAGGAAGCCCTTGTGCGGGCAGTCCGTTGTGGCCTACGGTACGACCCTCATCGATCGGGAGGGGGTCTCCTTGTCCTTTCGCGCGTTGCCTCACGTGAGGCAGGCCCGCAGTCTCGTGTTCTTCGCGGTGGTGGTGGCGCTTCTCGCGTTCGCCGCCGCTCCCAGCTCCGCCGGCGGGATCGGACCTCCACCCAAGGTCAAGCCGACCACGGCCACCGGGCCGGGAACGTTCCAGATCCCTTCGGGGCCATCGACTCGGCTGAACCCGAACGGCGCCACGGCGCTCGGATTCTGTGGCGGCGACGACTGGGAGCCGGACATCGCCACATCCGGAACCTACGTTTACGTGGTGTGGTCCCATTACGTGGGCGACCCGACGTGTGACCCGGCATCCGCCAACCCGCATCGCATCTACATCCGCGTGTCGAGCGACAGTGGACAGACGTTCGGCCCTCTGCATGTCATTTCCGACACGGTGGACAGCGTGACCTATGCCGACCAGGTCGACTGCGTCGTCACCGTCGACCCCGTCACGGGTGCGGTTCACGTGAGCTTCCTGGCGTACGGGAACCAGGGGGTCAAGACGGACGTGGCGGTGGCCACCTCCACCGACCACGGCTCGACGTTCATCGCGCACAAGGTGAACGTGGGATGTTCGAACTGCGACCATCCGTGGACGCTCGCCTACGGCAACGACGTCTACACCGCCTATGACTCCGCGAAGAACCACTACATCGCGTTGTCGAAGGACGGCGGCCAGACGTGGACCGAGGCGCTGGTCGACCAGACCGACGTGGTCGCGTTCGCGGAAGGCGGCGTTCTCGACGCCCAGCACAACGCGATCTTCGCGTGGGGAGACTGCCTCCGGTCGAGCTGCGGCGGCAACATCGCCGGCGACTACCGAATCTCGAAGACGCTGGCCGGGACGCTCTCGACCACGTTCACCCACGTGGCGTACGCGCCGGCGGGACCGGACTGCCCCTACAGTCCGAGCTGCGGTTTCGCGTTCTTCGGTGTCCAGGACGACATCGGGATCGACGATGCCGGCACGCTGTACGTGGCGTGGCAGGACGGCGAGGACCACACCAAGGCGGGAAGCCCGTCGATCGTGCAGCTGTCGAAGTCCACGGACGGCGGGACCACGTGGCAGTACGTGGGCCGGTTGGACGACAAGACCGCGTCCGGGTGCGCAACGGCGTGCTACGCGCTGTTCCCGCGCATCGAGGGCTCGACCGCCGGACACATCGACGCGATGTGGATGGACGATCGCTTGGGCGCTCCGCTCGACCACAAGAACGGGTGGAACGTGTGGCTCCGGTCGTCGTCGGACGGCGGCACCTCGTGGGGGGCGAGCCAGCGGGTCTCCAGCTACGACAGGACTCGCACAGAGTCCCGCCGCAACGGATTCCTGTTCCCTTACGGCGACTACGAGGACATCAAGATCGTCGGGTCGACCGCGTACATGATGTGGGGCGAGGGTCACGACTACACGGGGGGCCCCTCGAACCCGGGCCACGTCGTCTACCGGTCCATGGCCGCCTAGGAGAGCCACACCGGGTAGCAGCCGCATACAGACACCGACAGGAGCGCCGCCCTCCGAGTCACCGGGGGGCGGCGTTTCTGTCTTTTTTCGTCCCCTGTGTGTTGCGTCCGGGGCGGTTCGGTCGGAATATGGACCCACGGGAGAGAGGAGGTGGTCCAGCTTGCATAAACAGCACGCGACCCCCGAGGTGACTGGCTGCTGAGCCATCCCTCGCGGGCCGGGGCTGACCGCCCCGCCCGTCCGCCGAGGTAGAGGACTCGGCAGAATCCAACCAGTTCACCACTCCCGCGAGCCCCGGCTGGTCGACCGGGCGGCTTCCCTGATCCACGGGGAAGCCGAAGCGCTGGCGGGAGCAAGGGTCGAGAACGGCGAGGGCCGGATCCCCCCTGGGGGTCCGGCCCTTCGCATAGCGGGGCCGCGGCGATCGACGCGTTCTGTAACGCCGCGCGGCGCTAGGCTTGCCCGCCATGCGTTGGGTCACCTACAGAGCTCAGGGGGGAGAGGCCCGGGTCGGCCTCATCCGGGACACCGAGATCCTGGGGTTGGAAACCGGCGTGACATTGATCGGCCTGCTCGGCGACGACGGCGAGCGCCTGGCGCTCGCTGGAGAGCGAGCCCTCTCGGATCCGGCGGAGGTCGTTCGGCTGGACGCCGCGACGCTCCTCGCCCCCATCCCGAGGCCTCCTTCGGTCCGGGACTTCTACGCGTTCGAGCAGCACGTTCGGACCGCCCGGCAGCGCAGGGGCCTGGAGATGGAGCCGGACTGGTACGAGCTGCCCGTGTTCTACTTCACCAACCCTGCGGCCGTGGCCGGGCCGCGCGACGACGTGGCGATCCCTCCGGGAAGCTCGCAGCTCGACTTCGAACTGGAGGTGGCGGCCATCGTGGGGCGCGGAGGCCGGGACCTCCACCCGGAGGAGGCCGAGCGGCACATCGCCGGATTCTGTGTGATGAACGACTGGAGCGCCCGCGACCTCCAGCGCCGTGAGATGAAGCTGTCGCTGGGCCCGGCGAAGGGGAAAGACTTCGCCACCACGCTCGGCCCAGCGCTGACCACGCCGAACGAGCTCGAGCCGTTCAGGAAAGACCACGCCTACGATCTCGCCATGACGGCCACGGTCAACGGCAAGGAGTACAGCCGAGGGTCGCTCGCCGACATCTACTGGAGCTTCGGCGAGATGCTCGCGTATGCCTCCCGGGGAACGGAGATCGCGCCGGGGGACGTGATCGGCTCGGGCACGTGCGGGACCGGCTGCATCCTGGAGCTGTCGCTGGTGCATGGCGAGGAGGAGTACCCGTGGCTCCGGCCGGGGGATGAAGTCCGGCTGGAGGTGGACCAGCTCGGGCCACTGTCCAATCGAGTGGTCGAAGGCCCCCCACTGCAGCCCATCCGGCCGTCCCGGTGAACGCCGCCCCGCCCCTCGATCCCGGTTCGGAGTTCCTGGTTCGGCTGGGGCGGGTGGAGGCAACCCTCCGCGATCACGCCGGGAGCGGTCCGGCCCCCGGTCTCACCCCGCCCGACCCGCCCACCGGGGAGCGGTGGGACTGGGGTCAGGTGTGGGCGCATCTGGGGGAGTTCGTGCCCTACTGGCTCGAGCAGATCCGGTTGATCCTGAACCGGCCGGCCGAGGCCGACCCGGTCGCCTTCGGCCGGGTCAAATCGGACCTCGTGCGCGTGGCGGCCATCGCGGCTGATCGGGGCCGCCCACCTCCAGAGCTCTTCGAGCGGTTGGAGAGGCACGTCGCGGAGCTTCGCGAACAGCTCGGCGCGATGCCTCCTCAGGACTGGAGGCGAAGAGGGCTTCATTCTGCACTCGGCGTGATGGACATGCCGAGGATCGTGGAGGAGTTCCTGGTGGGCCACCTCGAGGCCCACGCCGGTCAGCTCGACGAGCTGGCGGCGGGGGTTAGGCCCGGCGAAGCTCGGCCGCGAGGTGGTGGGTCAGCGGAACGCCCACCGCGGCCATCCGGACCTCGTAGCTGAGGACGTCCCCGGCGACGCGGACGGTCCGCTTCAGTGCCGTGACCTCCTTGGCGGTCGTGGTGAGGCCGATCGAGGTCGACGCCACCTCGACGGTCTGCCCTTCGTTCGCGACGGTGCCCTCCTGGATCTCCACGATCCCGGTGGGATGGGCCAGGACGATCTCGATGCGGCCTTCGGGCTTGGGCCGCCAGTAGCCCGCCTCGCCGTGCAGTGGCCGCCCGTCGTCGAGGGCCCACGTCCGCTGGGAGTACGCCAGGAACGGCTTGCCGACATGCCAGAACCGAACCTCCTCGCCGTAGGCGAAGGATTCGATGGTCGGGTATTCGCCCTTCCCCTCCCCGGTCCACGTCCCGAGCAGGAACGCGATCGGCTGGACGTCGGGATGCACCGGCGGCTGTTCCATCGGATCGACCGTAGCAGTCGGAGGACGGCTGCGCTCGCGGCCCGGTCCGCGTGGTCAAAACCGAGGACAAACGCAGGGCGTTCAAGCGCATGCGGATCGCGCTCGAACGCCCCGCGGCGACGGCTGAAGTCAGTCCAGCGCGTCCTTCACCTTGTCCTTTGCCTTCTGGCCGGCGTTCTTGACGTCGCCCCAGGCTTGCTTTCCGCCGCCAGCGAGCTGATCCGCGCGGCCCTCGGCCTCCTGGTCTTGGTTGTCGGTGGCCCGCCCGGCGGCTTCCTTCACCTTGCCCTTCAGCTCGTCGACCTTGCCTTCGGCTTTGTCTCCGGTGCCTGCGCCCATGTGTGGGCCTCCCTTCGTGTCGAGGTCTTCTTAGGGCTTTCCCCCCGAGCGCGTGTGGGACACCTGGCGCCTATGTGACGGGTCGATTCGATACACTCGCCGAGGAGAGGTCGCCTAGTCCGGTCTATGGCGCCGGTTTGCTAAACCGGTTGGGGTGTTAAGCCCCTCGAGGGTTCGAATCCCTCCCTCTCCGCGCTGCGCCAGTAGCTCAGTCCGGATAGAGCGTCTGACTACGGATCAGAAGGTCGGGGGTTCGAATCCCTCCTGGCGCAC
>DHWM01000107.1 GCA_002413185.1 Actinobacteria bacterium UBA5182 | reverse complement strand
CTCCGGCAGGCCGGCTTCGAGACCGTGATGGTGAACTCGAACCCGGAGACGGTCTCCACCGACTATGACACCAGCGATCGCCTGTACTTCGAGCCGTTGACGGTGGAGGACGTGCTCGCGGTGTGCCAGGCGGAGGAGCCGATGGGGGTGATCGTCCAGTTCGGTGGGCAGACCCCGCTGGCCATGGCGGCCTCGCTGGAGCGGGCCGGGATCACGGTCCTGGGGACCTCCCCGGAGGACCTCGACATTGCGGAAGATCGGCTGAAGTTCGGGGCGCTGCTGTCGCGGCTGGGGATCCAATCCCCCCCCTACGGAGTGGCCTCGTCGCTGGAGGATGCGGGAGAGGTCGCCGGCCGCATCGGCTACCCGCTCCTGGTGCGCCCGTCCTACGTCTTGGGCGGGCGGGCCATGGACATCGTCTACACCGAGGACGAGCTGGAGCGCTTCGTCGCCTCGGCCGCCGCCGCCAGCCCCGAGCACCCCGTGTTCATGGACCGATTCCTGGAGGGCGCCGTGGAGGTGGACGTCGACGCCGTGTGCGACGGACAGGAAGTTTTGATCGGTGCCGTCATGGAGCACATCGAGGAGGCCGGGGTGCACTCCGGCGACTCCACGTGCGTGGTCCCGCCGCCCACGCTGTCCGACGACCAACTCGACCGGATCGAGGCGACCGTTGCGACGATCGCCCGGGCCCTCCAGGTTCGCGGTTTGCTGAACGTCCAGCTCGCGGTGCGCGACGAGATCCCCTACGTCCTCGAGGCGAACCCCCGTTCGTCCCGAACCGTCCCGTTCGTGTCGAAGGCGACGGGCGTGTCGCTGGCGAAGCTGGCCGCTCGGGTCATGGCCGGCGCCTCGCTCCCGGAGCTGCGAGCCGGCGGCCACATCGCACAAGAGCCGGGCGGCGGACGGTACCGGTCGCTTCCCCACGTGGCGGTCAAGGCCGCGGTCCTGCCGTTCGAGCGCTTCCCCGGTGTCGACACGGTGCTGGGACCGGAGATGCGCTCCACCGGCGAGGTCATGGGCGTGGCGACGGAGCTGGGTCTGGCGCTGGCCAAGGCCCAGGAGGCGACCGGCGCAGCCCTCCCCCTCACCGGCACCGCGTTCGTGTCGGTGGCCAACCGGGACAAGCGAGCCGTCCTGTTCCCCGCCACCAGGCTGGCCGAGCTGGGCTTTCGACTGCTGGCCACGCGCGGCACGGCCTCGCTGCTGGCCCGGTCGGGGGTCCCGGTGACAGTCGTCAAGAAGCGCTCGGAAGGGACGCCCAACGCCGCCGACCTCATCGAGGCTGGAAAGGTGGACCTCGTGATCAACACGCCCTTCGGCCGGGAGCCCCGGACGGACGGGTACTTCATCAGAACGGCGGCCGCCCGGGCGGGGATACCATGTATCACCACGGTCCCGGGCATCCGGGCCGCGGTCCAGGGCATCGAGGCGCTGCGACGGGGCAGGCCGGAACCCCGCTCGCTCCAGGAGTACCATTCCGCGGGGTCGGTGGTCGTCGTTCCGGAGGTTCGACCGATCGCGGCCGTCAACGACATGGTCGAGGAAACCGCGTGATCCGGGCGAGATGCGAGGTGTTGTCGAACCGGCGAACAGGCCGGTATCACTCGCTGACCCTGGTGGCGCCGGAGATCGCGGAGGACGCCAAGCCGGGGCAGTTCATCGAGGTCGGCGTGCCCGAGGGCCGGGACATCCTGCTCCGGCGGCCCTTCTCCATCCACCAGGCGTCGAGGCGGGGAGGCTGGGCCGGCACGCTCGAGATCGTGTTCGACGCCCTCGGTCCCGGGACCGCGTGGCTGGCGGAGGCGAGGTCCCACGACGTCCTGGACGTGGTGGGCCCATTGGGACGGCCCTTCAACGACCCGGGCGACCTCTCCACGTGCCTGCTGGTGGGCGGGGGCTATGGGGCCGCGCCGCTCTATTTCCTGGCCGAGGAGCTTCGGGCGAAGGACAAGGCCGTGCACATGATCGTGGGGGCCCGGACGGCAGAGCGGGTGTTCAAGCCGCTCGAGGGCAAGCGCCTGGCGAGCTCGCTCGTCTTCACCACCGACGACGGGACGATGGGCGAGCTGGGACGGGTCACCGATGCCCTGCCCTCGGTGATCAAGCGGACCGGCGCCCAGGTCGTGTATGCGTGTGGCCCCAATCCGATGCTGCGGGCTGTTGGCGAATACTGCCGCGACCTGGAGATCCCGTGCCAGGTGGCGGTGGAAGAGCTGATGGCATGCGGGCTGGGGATCTGCTGGACATGTGTGGTGCCCTTCATCGCGCTGGACGGTCGGGGATGGTGGAACGTCCGGGCGTGCGTGGAGGGGCCGGTCCTGAATGCCGCCCGCATCTGGTGGGACCGGTGGCTGGGAGCCTCCGCGGACGACCAGACACCGCCAGAGGGGTTCACCGCCGCCCCGGAGCCACAGCTGGCGAAGCCGTGGCCGCGGTGACGCGATGATGACCGAGGCTCGCCTGGACGTCGATCTGAACGGAGTTCGATTCCCGAACCCGGTCCTCGCGGCGTCGGGCTGTTTCGGCTCGGGCAGGGAAATGGCGGGAGTGATCGACCTGGCCGGACTCGGCGGGATCGTGACCAAGAGCGTGACGTGGGCGCCCACCCGAGGACTGTCGACCCCCCGGATGGCCGAGACCCCCTCCGGCATGCTGAATGCGATCGGCTTGCAGAACCCCGGCGTAGAGGAGTTCAGGGCCAAGGATGGCCCGTTCATCGAATCGTTGGGAGTGCCGGTGGTGGTTTCTGTCGCCGGCACCAGCGTCGAGGAGTATTCGCAGGTCACGTTGCGGGTCCGAGACCTCCCCGGCGTGGTGGCCATCGAAGCCAACATCTCCTGCCCCAACGTGGAGCGGCGCAATCAGGTGTTCGCATGCCATGCCGACCAGGCCGCCGAGGTGATCGGGGCGATGACCAGGCTCACCACCGTCCCAGTGTTCGCCAAGCTCACGGCGGACGTGACCAACATCGTGGGGGTGGCTCAGGCGTGTGTGCGGGCGGGGGCGCACGGGCTGTCGCTGATCAACACCCTGTTGGGGATGGCCATCGACGTCGAGACGTTCCGTCCGAGGCTGGGAGCTGTCACTGGCGGCCTGTCGGGGCCGGCCATCCGCCCCGTCGCCGTCCGGTGCGTCTATCAGGTCGCCCAGGCCCTGCCGGAGACCCCGATCATCGGGATCGGCGGGGTGACCAGGGCCGAAGACGCGGTCGAGCTGATGGTGGCGGGCGCTTGGGCGGTGCAGGTGGGCACCGCCAACTTCTTCAACCCCGGCGCCGTCGCGGAGGTCGCGGCCGGCATCGGGGAGTTCCTGACCCGAAAGGGCCTGGCCGGCCCCACCGATCTGCGGGGAAAGGTGCAGTTGCGAAGGAATGTCCCGGAACCCGCTCATCGTCGCGGCTGACCTCTCCGGTGCCGACCACGCCGAGCTCCTGGCTCGTCGGCTGTCCGGGCTGGTGGCGTACGTCAAGGTCGGGCTGGAGCTCTTCACGGCGACCGGTCCCGCCGTGGTGGAACGGATCCGGGCGCTGGCCCCGGTCTTTCTGGATCTGAAGCTTCACGATATCCCCACCACAGTCGGGCGGGCAGCCCGGAACCTCGCCCGTCTCGGCCCCGAGCTGCTGACCGTCCACGCCCTGGGCGGCACCGAGATGATCGAGGCTGCCGTGGATGGCGCGGCGAAAGGGGCCGCCGAAGCGGGCCTGGAACCGCCGGCCATCATCGCGGTCACGGTCCTCTCCAGCCTGGCCGGGGAAGGATTGGCGTCTCCCGCGTCGCTGGCCTTCGAAGCGATCGCGGCCGGCGCCTCCGGAGCCGTGGTCTCCGGCCAGGACGTGGCGGAGGTCCGGGAGGCCGTCGGCCCCGTGGCCACCTTGGTGGTCCCCGGGATCCGCCCCGGCGGCCAGCCCGCCAACGACCACGTGAGGGTCCTTTCGCCGGGAGAGGCGCTCGAACGAGGGGCCGACTTCATCGTGATCGGGCGGCCCATCACCGGCAGCGAGGATCCCGCGGCGGCGGCCCGGGCGCTGTTGCGCGAAGTGGGCATGGGGTGAGCTCGGGACTCGACGCCGAAGCCATCCTCCACCGCTCCGGAGCGTTGCTGGAGGGCCACTTCCAGCTCACGTCGGGCCGTCATTCGGATATCTACGTGCAGAAGGCGCGCGTTCTGGAGGACCCCGCGGCCACCATGGACCTGGCCCGCGAGATGGCGTCGTGGTACCCACGGATCGGCGTGGTGGTCGCCCCGGCGGTGGGTGCTGTGCCCCTGGGGTTCGCCGTGGCGTTCGCCGCCGGTGCCCGGTCGGTCTTCGTGGAGCGGGTCGAAGGTCGGCTGGAGCTCCGTCGCGGATTCGTCCTCGAACCCGGGGAGCGAGCCCTGGTCGTGGAGGACGTCATCACCACCGGAGGCTCGGCCCGCGAGGTGTTCGAGGTGGTTCGGCGGGTCGGGGCCGACGCTCTTGGCGTGGCCGCGATGGTGGATCGATCCGAGGCGCCGCTCGACATTCCGGTTCGAGCGCTCGTGCGCGTGGCGGAGAGATCCTGGGACCCGGTGGACTGTCCGCTCTGCCTCCGCGGTGTTCCCTTCGACGCGCCGGGGTCGCGCCATCTGGGAGGGGCGGGGTGAGCTTCACCTAGAGGTTCATCGGGGGGCACACGCGGTCGCGCGATGCTCGCTTCGATTGCTGGCCCATTTGCGCCGTGCGTATAATCCGGCCCGACCTTCACCCCGATCTCCCGACATCAAGGCAAGGAGGGCACATGCCTCTACCCACCCTCACCGACCAGCAGCGGAAGGAAGCCCTCGTCAAGGCGGCGGAGGCGCGGAAGCGCCGGGCCGAGCTGAAGGCGCAGTTGAAAGCCGAGAGGGTGTCCCTTCGTGAGGTCCTCGGTCGCCAAGGCGACGAGGTTGTCGGGAAGATGAAGGTTTCCTCCGTGCTCGAGTCGTTGCCCGGGGTGGGGAAGGTCCGGGCCCGGAAGATCATGGAGCGCCTCGACATCTCGGCGAGCCGCCGGGTCCGGGGGCTGGGGGCGAAGCAGAAGGACGCCCTGCTCTCCGAATTCGCCAAGAGGTAACCGCCGCGGGGCGGCTCTTCGTCATCTCCGGTCCGTCCGGCGTCGGGAAGGGGACCGTCGTCCGGCGCCTCTTGGAGCTTCGACCGGACCTGTACCTGTCCGTCTCGTGCACCACCAGGGCCCCCCGTCCGGGCGAACGGGACGGCCGCGACTACCACTTCGTCTCCCGCGGTGAGTTCGACACGCTGGTCGAAGACGGCGCGTTCCTGGAGTGGGCCGAGATCTACGGTGACCACCGGTCGGGGACGCTGCGGGCCCCGGTGGGCGAGGCCCTCGAGGCGGGCCGTGACGTCATCCTGGAGCTCGACGTCCAGGGCGCGGCCAGCATCCGGCGGGTCATGCCGGATGCGGTGCTGATCTTCCTCGATCCCCCCTCCGAAGAGGAGCTGGCCAGGCGGCTGCGGGCCAGGAGGACCGAGGACGAAGCCGCGCTGGCGAGAAGGCTGTCGGCGGCGCGGGAGGAGATCGGGCAGCGGTCGTGGTTCGACCACGTGGTGGTGAACGACGACGTGGATGCTGCAGCGGCGCAGGTCGCGGCTATAATCGGAGAGCGCCGCAGAGGAGCCTGAGGGCTTCACCTCTCTCCACTTCGGCCCGCCAACCCCACGACACCAGGGAGAAGAAGCTGCCATGATCGAGCCGAAGATCGACGACTTGCTGAATCACGCCGATTCGCGCTACACGCTGGTCATCCTCGCGGCCAAGCGGGCTCGCGAGATCAACTCCTACTACAGCCAGCTCGGGGAGGGCCGGGGCGAGTTCGTCCCGCCGCTCACCGAGGGCGGGATCAACTCCAAGCCGCTCGCCGTCGCCCTCCGGGAGATCGCCGAGGGCAAGGTCGCGTTCGAACGGCTCGAGGCGCCGGGCATCAAGTAGCCGGCCATGTCCGGGCAGGACTCGGCAGGAAGCCTCGCCCGGGATGATTCCTCGCGGCCGCTCCGGGGCCGCCGCGTACTCCTGGGCGTCACCGGTGGCATCGCCGCCTACAAGTCCGCGTTCCTGGCGCGACTCCTGGTCGAGGCCGGCGCCACCGTCCAGGTGGTCATGACGCCGGCGGCCACACGCTTCGTCGGACCAGACACGTTCGCCGCCCTCACCCGCAACCCGGTCCAGACGGATGTGTTCGAGCGCACCGACACCGTCCTGCACGTCCGCCTGGCGCATGGCGCCGACGTCGCCATCGTGGCGCCCGCCACGGCCAACGTGCTCGCCAAGCTTGCGCTCGGCCTCGCCGACGACCTCTTGACCTCCACGCTGTTGGAAGCGACCTGCCCCCTGATCCTGGCCCCGGCCATGCACACCGGCATGTGGGCCCACCCCGCAACGCGGGCCAACGCGGAAACCCTCGCGGCGCGAGGAGCGGTCATCGTGGGACCGGGCGAGGGAGCGCTGGCGGCAGGAGACGAAGGGGTGGGGCGGATGGCCGAGCCCGAACAGATCCTGGCCGCCGTGGCCTCGGCCCTGACCAGACCAGGCACCGGGCTGACCGGCCGGCGGCTGGTGGTGACGGCCGGCCCCACCCAGGAGCCGATCGACGCCGTCCGGTACCTGGGCAACCGCTCCAGCGGCAAGATGGGCTACGCCGTCGGCGAGGAGGCGGCCCGGCGGGGCGCCCTGGTCACGCTGATCTCCGGTCCGGTTTCGCTCCCCGAACCTTCCGGTGTGGAGGTCGTCCGGGTGGAGACCGCGGAGGAGATGGCTCAGGAAGTGTTCGGCCGCTACGACGCCGTGGACGCTGTGGTGATGGCTGCGGCCGTGGCCGACTGGCGGCCCAGCCGCACCGCGGAAGGGAAGCTGAAGAAGGATGCCGGGCCACCGGAGCTCACGTTGGAGCCCACCACCGACATCCTCTCCACCCTCGGGAAGCGCAAGGAGCACAAGGTGCTGGTTGGCTTCGCCGCGGAGGCCGTGGCCGACCCTTCCGCGGAGGGCCGCCGCAAGCTCGCCGAGAAGAACCTCGACCTGATCGTGGCCAACGAGGTGGGAGCGCCCGAGACGGGGTTCGGGACCGACACCGACCGCGCCGCCATCTTCTCGGCGACCGGCCAGGACGTCCCCATTCGGCGGTGGACGAAGGCAGAGCTGGCCCTGGCCATCTGCGACCGGCTGGCCGTCCTGCTGGACGCATCCACCGGCGGTGAGGCGGCCCACCAGCCCTGAGCGGACCGCTGGCCTTTCGTTTCGGGCCGGTATAATCCGCCCATCTTGGGCAGGAGATATCTCTTCACGTCGGAATCGGTCACCGAGGGCCACCCGGACAAGCTGGCCGACCAGATCTCCGACGCGGTGCTCGACGCCGTCCTCGCCGACGACTCTGAGGGCCGGGTGGCCTGCGAGACGCTCGTCACGACCGGCATCGTGCTGGTGGCCGGGGAGATCACCACCGAGACCTACGTCGACGTCCCCAAGGTGGCCCGCCAGACCATCACCTCGATCGGCTACACCGACGCCAAGTACGGCATCGACGGGGAGACGTGCGGCGTGGTGGTGGCCATCCAGCCCCAGTCCGGCGACATCGCCCAGGGGGTCGACAAGTCCTACGAGTTCCAGCACGGCCAGGCGCAGGACGTCTTCGACGAGACGGGCGCCGGCGACCAGGGCATGATGATCGGCTACGCCTGCCAGGACACCGACGAGCTCATGCCCATGCCGATCGCCGTCGCCCATCGCCTGGCCAAGCGGCTCTCCGACGTCCGCCACGCCGGCGTCCTTCCATACCTCCGCCCCGACGGGAAGAGCCAGGTCACCATCGAGTACGACGACGGCAAGCCGAAGCGGGTCCATACCGTGGTCATCTCGGCGCAGCACCGGGACGAGGTCGACATCGAGACCCTTCTCAAGCCCGACGTCATCGCCGAGGTCATCGAGCCGGTCCTGCGGGAGATGGAGCTCGACGCCGAAGACGTCCGCATCCTGGTGAACCCCACCGGACGCTTCGAGATCGGCGGGCCCAAGGCCGACACTGGCCTGACGGGCCGAAAGATCATGGTCGACTCCTACGGATCCATGGCTCCCCACGGAGGCGGCTGCTTCTCCGGCAAGGATCCCACCAAGGTCGACCGCAGCGCGGCCTACATGGGCCGGTACGTGGCGAAGAACGTGGTGGCGGCCGGCCTGGCCGACCGGGCCCAGCTCCAGGTGGCGTACGCCATCGGGACGGCTCATCCGGTCTCACTCTCCATCGAGACCTTCGGCACCCACCAGGTCGACCCGACCCGGCTGGTCGAGGTGGTCCAGGAGATGTTCGACTTCCGGCCCGCCGCGATCATCAAGCATCTGGACCTGAAGCGGCCGATCTACCGGGAGACGGCCGCGTACGGCCACTTCGGGCGCAAGGGGTTCTCCTGGGAGGAGACCGATCGCGCCGACGACCTCCGCCGGGCCTTCGAGTAGCCCCGCTCCGCCCCCGCGACTGTCGGGCCCCGTCGACGTCTGCGTGGCCGTTCCCCGGCTCTCCGTCGACCGCCCCTTCACCTATCTCCTGAAGGACGAACACGACGCCGGGACGGGAAGCCTGGTCTCGGTCCCGTTCCACGGCCGGACCGTTCGGGGATGGATTCTCGGACCCGCCACCGACCCACCCTCGGCGCGTCTCCTTCCGGTTCGCCGGGTATTCGGCGACGTGCGGTTCTTCGATCCCGCCATGCTTCGGCTCCTCCGATGGGTCGGGGAGCGCTACGTGGCCCCCCTCACCACCGTGATCGAACGGTCCCATCCGCCCAGAGTTGCCGGCGAAGAGAGCCTCGCGGCGCAGGAGCCCGCGGCCGTGCCGGAGCGTTCGGGTTCGGCGGTGGACGTCACTGAGGACGGCGTCGCGGTCGCCGACCTCCTCGCCTCGGCCCGGGTCACATGGCTGCGGCCGCTACCACAGCAGGAGGCGCAGGCATGCCTGGCCGTGGTCGAAGGATGCGTCGCGTCGGGCCTGGCCGCCCTCGTCATCGTGCCCGAGGCTGATCCCTTGCCCGAGACCGCCAGAGCCGTCATGGAAGCTTTCGGACACCGCGCGGTGCTCTTCGCCGGAGGCGATTCACGGGAGCGCTACCGGACCTGGCTGGACATCCGGGCCGGCGCCTACCGAGTGGTCGTCGGAACGCGGCCGGCAGTGTTCGCGCCCGTGGCAGGGCTCGGCGTGGTCTGGATCAGCAGGGAGAACCACCCCGGCCAGCGCGAAGACCGGGCGCCGTACTACCACGTCCGGGACGTGGCCGTGGCCCGGGCTCGGATCGGGGGGGCGGCGTGCGTCCTCGCGTCGCTGTGCCCGTCGGCGGAGACGGCAGCCGGCGTTCGACATGGAACCATCGCGACCGCGCACCCGCAAAGAGGGGTCGAGCGTTCGGCGGCGCCCCTGGTGGAGACGGCTCCTCCCGAGGCGGAGGATCGTTCGAACCGGCTGACCCAGTTGCTGAAGACCGCCCGGTCGGCCGTCCTGATCCTCTCCAGGCGCGGCTACGGCATCGCGCGAGTGTGTCGGTCGTGCGGCGAGCCGGCCGCCTGTGCCGCCTGCCGCGGGCCCATCGTGGTCGAACAGCGCAGGCCGACCTGCCGGGTGTGCGGCACCGCCGGAGTCTGCGCGGTGTGCGGCGCCTCCGATTTCGGGATCGAGCGCGGCGGGACCGAACGCATCGCCGAATGGGCTTCGCGAGCCAGCTCGTTGTGGGTGGAGAACCGAGCGACCGAGGACGCGCCGCCCGGGCCGGCGTCGAACGCCCTCGTGGTCGGGACGGCCGCAACCGTCAAGGAGGTGGGGCCGCTCCGGCTGGACCTCGTGGCGATTCTCGATCCGGACCGGGCGCTGGCCCGTCCGGGGCTGCATTCGGCGGAGCAGTCGGTCGCCACGTGGATGGAGGCCGCCGCGTGGGCGGGTCCAAAGGCCGACGGTGGACGGGTCCTCCTCCAGACCAGGCAGCCCGGGCACCCGGCGATCCAGGCCGTCATCCGATGGGACCCGATGCCCTTCCTCGCTGGGGAAGCGAAGCGACGGGCCGAGGCAGGCTTCCCTCCCGGCCACCCGATCTTCCGCATCGAGGGAGCGGGGGACCTGGACCAGAGCCTTCGAACCGCCGGGGCGGCGACCGTTCTCGCCACCTCAAGCGCGGCCCCCGGGCCAGGGGAGACGCCTCGGGAGGGCCGGACGGTATGCTTGGTGAGCGTCAGCCCCGAACGCTTCGACCCGTTCCGGCTCGCCGTCCTTCGCCTGGCGAACGAGGGAGCCGTGACGCGAGTGGAAGCCGAACCCCACCTGTAGGACGAGACGAATGACCATCCTGCCCATCCGCACGCTCGGCGATCCTGTGCTGAAGGAGATCTGCCGCGACGTGGAGAGCTTCGACGGGTCGCTCCGGCGGCTCTACGAGGACATGCTCGAGACGATGTACGAAGCTCCCGGTGTGGGCCTGGCGGCGCCGCAGGTCGGGCTGGCCCTGCGGTTCTTCGTGTTCGACCCGGGAGCTTCCGGCGGCTTCGGCCCCGGGGCGGTGGCGAACCCGGTCCTCTCGGAGCGAGAGGGCGAGCAGCTCGAAGACGAAGGCTGCCTGTCGATCCCGAACCTCTACCATCCGACCACCCGGGCCATGCGGGTGCGCGTGACCGGTCAGGACCTCGACGGCAAGGCCGTCTCGCTGGTAGGGGAAGGGTTGGTGGCGCGGATCTTCCAGCACGAGCTCGACCATCTCAACGGGTTCCTGTTCATCGATCGTCTCCCGGACTCCGAACGAAAGCACGTCCTCGCCGAGATCCGGGATCTTGACCTCCTGAAGCCGGTTCGGTGGCGCCGGGAAGCCGGTCCGTAGCCCCCCATGCGGGTCGCGTTCCTCGGCAACGCCGTGTGGTCTGTCCCGGCGGTCAGGGCCCTGGCGGCCTCACCGCATGATCTGGAGGTCTTCACCCGGGTCCCGAAGCCGGCCGGCCGGGGCGGCCGGCTCCGTCCGACCCCGGTGGCGGTGGCGGCACGCGAGCTCGGTGTCCTCTTGCGGGAGATCGAGACGGTGAAGCGACCCTCGGGATCCGCCGAGCTGGCCGGATCACGCCCCGACGTCCTGGCGGTCGTGGCGTACGGGGAGATCCTCCCGCCGGAGGTGTTGGACATCCCCTCGATCGCGCCGGTCAACGTCCACTTCTCGTTGTTGCCGGAGCTGCGGGGTGCCGCTCCGGTCCAGCGGGCCATCCTCGACGGGTTGACCGCCACCGGTGTCACCACCATCCGCATGGACGAGGGCATGGACACCGGGCCCATCCTCGTTGGGGCGGAGGAGGCGATCGATCCCGAAGAGGACGCCGGAAGCCTGGGCGATCGCCTGGCCAAGATGGGGGCTCGGCTCCTGGTCGACACCCTCGACCGGCTTGAGGCCGGCTCGCTCCACGAGAAGCCACAGGACGAAGGGAGAGCCACCTACGCGCCGAAGCTCCGCCCGGAAGACGAGACCATCGACTGGTCCCAGCCGGCCGACCGGATCGTCCGCCTGGTGCGCGCGCTGTCGCCGACGCCGGCGGCCCACACCACGTTCAGGGGCAGGCTCCTGAAGGTGTTCCGGGCCGAACGAGGCGAAGCCCGGCCGGAGGAAGGGGCGTCGCCCGGTGGGCCCGGTGCCATCGCCCTGGCATCCGACACCCGGCTCGCCGTGACGACGGGGGAGGGGGTTGTCCGTCTGGAGGAGGTCGCTCCGGAGGGAAAGCGCCGGATGAGCGGGGCTGATTTCGTCCGCGGCTATCGGCCAGAGCACGGCGAGCGCCTGGGAGACCGGCACGGATAGGGCCTCGGGAAGCGCTCCCAATGGCGGCGAGGGCGCCCGGGCCCTGGCCCTGCGGGCGATCCGGAGGGTCACCGACGAAGGCGCATACTCGAACCTGACGCTCGGGGGCGAGCTGGCCCGTTCGAGCCTCTCCTCGCGGGACCGCAACTTCGCCGCGGACCTCACGTACGGGACCCTGCGGCGGCTGCTCGTCCTGGACGCCGCCATCGCCGGCGCGTCCACCCGTCCGCTGGCGAGCATCGACCCGTTCACCAAAGCCGTCCTCCGTTTGGGGGCCTACCAGGTGCTGTTCTCGAGGGTCCCCGCCCACGCGGCGGTGTCCGAGACGGTGGATCTGGCGCCGCCGCCCAGCCGTGGGTTCGTCAACGCCATCCTCCGGCGGCTTTCCGCCGCGTCGCCCCCGCCCCGGCCCGGCAGCGACCCCGAAGCGATCTCAGGGCGGACCGGCCTCGCCCGGTGGGCGGTCGAGGAGCTGACCCGTCTCCTCCCCGCGCAGGAGGTCGAACCGGCCGCCGCCGCACTGGCCACGCCGACCGACCTGTCCCTCCGCGTCAACCGATGCCGGGCCCTTCCCGAGCAGGTCACCGAGGCGCTGGAGGCCGCCGGTCACGCCGTGCGTCCGGGGACGCACGGCCCCGACGTCCTTCGGGTGGCGGCGGCGGCCCCGGCCTCCCTCCCCGGGTTCGCGGAAGGATGGTTCACCATCCAGGACGAGGCGTCGGTCGTGGTGACGGCGGCGGTCGAAGCCCAACCCGGCCAACGGATCCTCGATGCGTGTGCCGGCCCCGGCGGCAAGGCCGGCCACCTGGCCTGTCTGGTCTGGCCCTCTGGAGTGGTGGTGGCGGCAGACGTGCGGCCGCGGCGAGCGGCGCTGGTTCGAACGACGGCGCACCGGCTCGGCGTGCCCATCCGCGTCCTCGTCCAGGATGCCCGGCGGCCGGCCATCCGCGGAACCTTCGACGCGGCGATGGTCGACGCGCCCTGTTCGGGGCTGGGGGCGGCCCGGCGGCGGCCGGAGCTCCTATGGCGCCCGACCAAGTCGGCGCTGGCCCGCCTGGCCCGGCTCCAGGTAGCGATCCTGGAGAGAACCGCAGACCTGGTCAGGCCGGGAGGCCGCCTGGTCTACTCGGTGTGCACGTTCCCTCGTGCGGAGACCGACGCGGCGGTCTGGGCATTCCTCTCAAAGCGTCCGGACTTCGTGCCCGCCGAAGTTCCGGGCCCCGACGGCCCGGCCCTGTCGCACCGGCTGTGGCCGCACCGGCACGACACCGACGGGATGTTCTACGCGGGCTTTCGTCGCGGCTAGAATGCGGTCGGTGCAGGCTCTGGGGAAGGTGGCAGCGTCGGTCCTGTCCGCCGACTTCGCGTATCTGGCGGAACAGGTAAAGCTTGTCGAGGAACACGTCGACCTCATACATGTCGATGCCATGGACGCACACTTCGTTCCTCCACTCTCCGTGGGGCCAGTCGTCGTTGAATCGCTCCGGCGGGTCACCCGGCTCCCCTTGCATTGCCATCTGATGGTTGAACACCCCGAGGACCTGTTCGAGGACTTCGCCGCGGCCGGCGCGGACATCGTCACATGTCACATGGAGGCGGTGTCGGATCCGGCGGCGACGATCCGGCGGGCCGCGGATCTGGGGATGAAGGCGGGACTGGCCGTCAACCCCGACACGCC
>DHWM01000125.1:3906-4064 GCA_002413185.1 Actinobacteria bacterium UBA5182 | reverse complement strand
ATCAGGTAGACGGGATGACGGCTTCTCGGATCGGCGATTACCGAACGCCGCTCCCGGTCACTTCCTGGCACGGAGCATTCCCCGACCGGCACTGTTGCGTTGGGCGCCGAGGACCCGCATCAAGGAGACTTCGGCCATGAGATCTCACCGATACCCTC
>DHWM01000125.1:3336-3578 GCA_002413185.1 Actinobacteria bacterium UBA5182 | reverse complement strand
TACCGGTGGGTCCAGCGGTTCGCGCCGGAGTTCGCCGAGGCCGCCAGGGCCCGTCAGCACATCGTCGCGGATCGCTGGCACGTCGACGAGACCTACGTGAGAGTGGGAGGGACCTGGCGCTACCTGTTCCGGGCCATCGACCAGTTCGGCCAGGTCATCGACATCCTCCTCTCACCTCGCCGCAACACCGAAGCCGCACGACGCTTCTTCGAGCGAGCGATCGGCCGGACCCGGATCTCACC
>DHWM01000125.1:0-3020 GCA_002413185.1 Actinobacteria bacterium UBA5182 | reverse complement strand
GACCACGGACGCCTCAAGGCCCGGCTTCGACCGATGCGAGGACTGAAGCGAGATCGTACCGCCAGGGTCATCGTCGCCGGCCATGCCTTCATCCAGAACCTCCGTCGGGGTTTCTACGATCTCGGTACCGACGTACCTCCCGCTCGCCGCCTTGCTGAGGCGTTCGACGAACTGGCCCTCGCGGTCTGATACGCGCCGACGAGGGATCGCTCCCTCGCGCCCACGCTTCAGCCAACGCAACAGTGCCTTCGATGACCTCACTCGCGGGTCCGACAAGGCGATCGATGGGCCGAGCTGATCGATTGTCCTGACACCCCGCCTGTCCTGACACCCGGCCGACTTGAGACTGCGGGCTCCAGTCGGGGAGACCGTCTTGGCGATGGTTACTGGACCTCGAGCTCCGTGAACATCCCCATGGCGTAGTGGCCCGGCAGGTTGCAGATCAGCTCGTAGCGTCCCGGCGCCAGATCGATCGTGACCCAGCTCAGAGCGCCGGGGGCGATGCCGTCACCCGCTCCGCCAGCGCACGATGCAGACGCCTCCCCGAGGCTGCCGTCCTCACTCACCCTTCCGTCCTGCCCCACCGGCCGAGTGCCCGCGCCACCGGCCGCCAGCCGAAGGACGACCATCTCGTGCACGATGCTGCCCGCGTTCCACACCCGGAATGACACTGCCCCGGCCGGAACCGTCGATGCGCTCGCGGTGAGGCTCATCATTCCCAGCCGGTATCCAGGTCCCATCGACCCGCCCGGGTAGTAGCGCCCGCCCATCATCCCGCCGCCGCCCATCATGGCGCCCATGTCCGAGAGGGTCACGTCGACCGTCTGGCCGGGAAGCACGGGCGCGTTACAGCTGGGTCCGGTCACCGACCGCCCGAAGGGGGAGGGTCGCGAGGCCATTGCCGCAGCGGCCACGACGGAGAAGAGAAGCAGCACGATGGCCGCCGCGACGAGCGGCGGCGCGCTCCGCCACCTCCGGCCTCGCGGCCGCCACGGCGAACCAGCCTCGAGAGTGGCGAGGCGTTCCCGGTACTCGGCCTCATCGATCTCGCCCCGGGCGAATCGCTGCCTCAGGATCTCGACGGCCGATCCCGCCGCTTCGTGAGGATCGCCTCGAGCTCGGATGAGGATCAGAGCGACCACGGCCGCGGCGATCGCCACGAGCAGGCCGATGACCGGCCACAGCCAGACGGCGACCGACGACTGATGGCCCCACCACATCATGGCCAACCTCCTTCTCCATTCACCCAGGGAGCCATGAGCGCATGGTGCCAGGCTGGGAGAACCGCAAGCCGGGGCCGGAAGTCCCGCCATCCGTAAGCCATCCGGCGGTAGGGAGGCACCCGATGAAGCGGCATCGTAAGTCGCGGGGTTCACCCCGGCCATTGGAGGCTGTGCGTGGGCAGCGCGCCGTGGCGCGGAGTCCCGGCATTACCAATCCTTAACCGTTCGCTTGCCTCGGCCTGCCGGGGCGAGGGCAGCAGCGGGGGCCGGTGGAACGACCATGCCACATCTCGCGTCGCCGGCTCATCCTGCTGGTCCTGGCCGGGCTTGCCCTTCCGGCGGCACTGGCGACCCTCCTCGTGCTCCTCGCGCGGTGGTTCCTCCGCTACTAGGGACGTGCCCGCGGTTGACGACGGTCCCACCCTCGCCGATGATTCCATATATGAGCACCTCTTTATCTATCGATCTGACCCCCGAGCGATGCGAGGAGGAGTGCATCCATCCCGAGCACGTCGGTCCCCTCCTCGGGCGGGTGATCCACCGTCCCGACGCGGAGGAGGTCGCCTCGACGTTCGGCCTGCTGGCCGATCCGACCAGGGCGAGGATCCTCCACGCCCTGTCGCTTGCCCAGGAGCTCTGCGTCTGCGATCTGGCCCTCCTCCTTGGGATCAGCCAGCCCGCGCTCAGCCATCAGCTCCGACTGCTCAGGGTCAATCGGGTGATCGGGCGCCGCAAGGCCGGGCGCATCGCCTACTACCGGCTGGCGGACGATCACATCCGCCACGTCCTGGCCGACGCCCTGACCCACACCTTCGAACCCGGATAGCCGGGCCGGACCGATGACAGGCGACCATAGAGGAAGCGCGGCCGCCCGGAGTCGGGGCCGCCTGGCCGTCGTGCTCTCGGTGACCACGGCCATCCTCCTGGCGGAGATCGTCGGGGCCCTGGTGTCGGGGAGTTTGGCCCTGCTCGCCGACGCCGGGCACATGCTCACCGACGCCACGGGCATCGGCCTCTCGCTCCTGGCCATCTGGTTCGCCGGACGGCCGGCGACCTCGGGGCGGACCTTCGGCTACTACCGGCTGGAGATCCTCGCCGCGGTGGCAAACGCAGTGCTGCTCCTCGGCGTCGGTGGCTTCGTGCTGGTCGAGGGGGTCCGCCGGCTCCTGTCCCCTCCGGACGTGGGAAGCGGCGTCATGCTCGTGTTCGGCCTGGTGGCCATGGCCGGGAACGGCGTCTCGGTCTGGCTGCTTCGTCGGGGACAGCGCGAGAGCCTGAACATCCGTGGGGCGTTCCTGGAGGTCCTGAGCGACCTGCTGGGGGCGCTCGCCGTCGTCGTCTCCGCCGTGGTCATCGCCCTCACCGGGTTCCTCCGGGCCGACCCCCTCGCGTCGATCCTCATCGGCCTGCTCATCCTGCCGAGGACGTGGCGGCTGCTCCGCGAGGCGGTGGACGTGCTCCTGGAGGCCACTCCCAGGAACGTGGATCTGGAGGAGGTCCGCCGGCACATCCTGGAAGCCCCCGGGGTGGCCGACGTCCACGACCTACACGCCTGGACGATCACCAGCGGCGTGAACGTCGTCTCGGCACACGTGGTCCTTCAGCCTCGGGCCGAACCCCCGGCGGTCCTGGATCACCTCTGCGACTGCCTGGCCGGGGACTTCGACATCGAGCACAGCACGTTCCAGCTCGAGTCGAGCGACCGGCGGCGAGTCGAGGAGGCCAGCCACCCATGAGAGGCGCGGAGGCGACCGACGTCGACCATCGCCTCCTTGCCTAATGGCTTCCGAGCAGCCG
>DHWM01000088.1:20872-22444 GCA_002413185.1 Actinobacteria bacterium UBA5182 | reverse complement strand
ACTTACCGGAACGCCAACATGGTCGTTGAGTCTAGCACCGGGGTTCGCGAGGGCTGATTCGCTCGGACGTGGGGCCTTTACGGCGAGTTGAGCCTGTGAGACCTCGCCGATCCGCCGGAGGGCAGGGGGATCGTCCTCCCGAATGTCCACGGCTCGTACCGAGCCGCCCGAGGCGGCTCGAGGAGGGGGTGCCCAATGGGCAGGATCGTCAGCCGAGCCGGATTCGCCTCCGCGCTCGCGGTCGCGCTGGTCGTCGGCGCGCTGGCCGGTAGTTCGTCCGGATCGGCCGGCGACCCGCTGTTGATCGGGAGGTCGAACAGCGCCGGTTCGTCCAACAGCAGTCTCACCGCGAACACCGGCGGCAACTCGTTTGTGCTGTACCAGAACGGGACAGGAAGCGCCCTCCGTGGGTGGGCCAAGGGATCCGGCAACGGCGTGAGCGCGACCGCCAGCAATATGGCCGGAAACGGCGTCCTCGCGGACAATGAGGCCGCGAACTTTGGAGCGGGCACTGCCGTGCGAGCCGAGGGCGGCCAGCAGGCCGGTGTGTACGCGAACACGTTCGATGGCCCGAACGCCGCAGGTGTGATCGGTGACGATCTTTCGGGCAGTACTGTCGGGTCCGGGGTCGTGGGCTTTACCGACGTCGGAGCGGCTGTCGTGGGCGAGGCCTTCAGTAATGCAAGCCCTGGGGGATTCGGCGGGTTCTTTCTCACAGAGAGTCCGGGAGGTCAGGGACTCGAAGTTGAGGCTTGCTCAGCGATCGCGCCAGCTCCACCCGGTTGCGGCACCACACAGTTGGCGGCTACCTTCAAGGGAAACGTGAGTATCGAGGGCTCCCTCACCGTGTCCGGGGCAAAGACCGGATACGTGGCGGACTACGCGGTCAACGGCACCTCTGTGACGATTCACAGAGGAGACGCCTTGACAGTCTTGGGAGCTCGAGCTCCGCTCATCGGAAATATCCCGCTCCTGGTGGTCGGACCGGCCCGAGCTGGTCAGATCGTTATTGGCGTCGCTGACAGCGAGATGGTGGGCCAGCAGGTCTCCACGAGGAGTCTCGCGGGCACCAGGTCTGCTGGAGTGGCCGAGGTTCCGCCGGTGCGGATTTCACAGGAGACCGCCTATCGCCAAGGAGGGCCCGCAACCGCTCCTGGTCATTACCTCCTCGTTGCGACTCTCGGGGCGTTCGGATTCGCCTCGGTCGACGCTTCCGGTGGGCCGATCACGGCCGGTGATTCGCTGACCGCGAGTGGAACGGCGGGGCGACTGACGCACGCGCGGCCCCTGACACTTCAGGGCCAGACGTTCTACGCGCCCGGCACCAGTGTGGGGTATGCGCTGGGAAGCCTCGGCAAGGGAACCGGCGTGATCGCCATCTTCGTCGAGCCGCATTGAGCCGAGGCGGTTGAGCGTCGTTCACGGAGGGGGCCGTCCTTCAGGGGCGGCCCCCTCCCGTGTTCGTTCCGGCGTCAGGACACAGCTTCGTATACTGGACACGGAAGGCACGACCGGGGAGCTCGGGGCAACCGGGCTGAGAGGCCGGCTGGCTGCGAGGAGTCTCGAGCGGCG
>DHWM01000088.1:8075-20699 GCA_002413185.1 Actinobacteria bacterium UBA5182 | reverse complement strand
AGGGAGTTGATCGAGATCTCCGCACCCCGCCACGACGCCGATCCACTGGTCATCGCGGGCCGAACGTTCGCGTCGCGACTGATCGTGGGAACGGGGAAATTCGGCTCGTTCGAGGCGATGCAGCGGGCCATCGACGCGTCCCGGGCCGAGATGGTGACGGTCGCCCTGCGCCGGGTGGACCTGGCGGCGACGGGAGGTCCGGACATCCTCGAATTCATCGACGCCACGCGCGTGCTGTTGCTTCCGAACACGAGCGGCGCCCTCGACGCGGACGAGGCGGTGCGGCTGGCCCGCCTGGCGCGGGCAGCCGGAATGCCGACCTGGGTCAAGCTCGAGGTCACCCCGGACCCTCGGTACCTCCTGCCGGATCCGATCGAGACCCTGAGGGCCGCCGAGCTGCTGGTGGCAGACGGGTTCACGGTCCTGCCGTACATCGGAGCCGATCCCATCCTGGCCAAGCGCCTGGAGGAGGTGGGTTGCTCGACGGTGATGCCGCTGGGCTCATGGATCGGATCGAACCAGGGCCTCCGGACCCGCGACGCCGTCCGGATCATCGTGGAGCAGGCCACGGTGCCCGTCGTGGTGGACGCCGGGCTGGGCAGGCCGTCGCACGCGGCGGAAGCCATGGAGATGGGCGCCCACGCCGTTCTGGTCAACACGGCCATCGCCGTGGCGGGCGACCCGGTGGCGATGGCGGACGCGTTTCGGCTGGGCGTCGAGGCGGGACGGCGGGCGTTCCTGGCGGGGCCTGGGGCCGAACGCGAGTCGGCCGAAGCCTCCAGCCCGTTGACGGGGTTCCTGGAGAAGCTCCACACCTCCCAGGCCGACCCCGCGGTGACCTCGCCGTGACTGCGGGGCTCGACCGGGGCTTCACCCCTCCTGAGCCCGAGGAGACTTTCGCCGAGGCGTTCGACGTGCTCCCGATGGACACGCTCCTGGAGCGTTCCAGGACCGCCGGGAGAGAGGCGGTGGACCTGGCCCTGGACCGCGCCGCCGGTCGACCTCTTGGCCTGGAAGCGTTCGCCACGCTCCTCTCCCCGGCCGGTGGGGAGCGGCTGGAGGAACTGGCCGCGGCCTCCCGGGCCCTGACCCTGGCCCGGTTCGGCCGGACCATGCACATGTACGCCCCGCTGTACCTGTCGAACGAGTGCCTGACCACATGCGTGTATTGCGGGTTCGCCCGGGAGCTCCCCATCGCCAGGAAGACCCTCTCCGCCGACGAGACCATGGCCGAGGCCCGCCACCTTCTGCGCGACGGCTTCCGTTCGATCCTGCTCCTGACGGGCGAGCACCGGCGGCTCACCGGTGTTGAGTTCCTGGAGGAACGGATCCGGGCGCTCGCCCTCGAGGTCCCTTCGATCTCCATCGAGGTCCAGGTGTGGAGCGAGGACGAGTACCGCCGTCTGGCCGAGGCCGGGTGCGACGGCGTGGTGATCTACCAGGAGACCTACCACCCGGACACCTATGCCCAGGTCCACCTGGCCGGGAAGAAGCGGCAGTACGAATGGCGACTGGTGGGGCCGGAGCGTGCGGCCAGGGCGGGGATGCGCCGGGTGGGCATCGGGGCGCTGCTGGGCCTCCACGACGACTGGCGGTACGAAGCCATCGCCACAGCCGCCCACGCCCGGTTCCTGATGAAGCGGTATTGGCGCACCCAGGTCACGGTGAGCGTTCCCCGGATGCGGCCGTCGGCGGCGGGATGGCAGCCCCGAACGGCCGTCTCGGACCGCGACCTGGCGCAACTGGTGTGCGCGCTGCGACTGGCCCTGCCGGACACGGGCCTCGTCATCTCGGGGAGGGAGACGCCCGCACTTCGAGACGGCCTGTTCGGCATCGGCATCACGCACACCAGCGCCGGCTCGCATGCCGAACCGGGCGGGTACGAGCATCCGAAAGAGGCGACGGAGCAGTTCGAGGTGGCCGATCTCCGTTCGCCGGAGGAGGTGGCGGGGCGGCTTCGGGAGCTCGGCTATGAGCCGGTATGGGAGGACTGGGGCGCGGTGCTTCCTGCAACAGAACGGATGCTCGTGGGGGAGCCCGCGAGCTGACCGCGCCGGCCGGCCACCACCATGGTCTGATGCGCGTCACCGCGAACGGCAAACCGTTCACCGTCGCCCGGGGCACCACCGTTTCGGAGTTCATCCGGTCGGAGGGGCTGGACCCGCGATTCGTGGTGGTGGAATGGAACGGCGAGCCCCTGGAGCGGGCTCGGTACGATCGCGAGATGCTGTCGGAAGGCGATCGGCTGGAGCTGGTCAGGGCGGTGGCCGGAGGGTGACCGCGCCCGGGCGAACGGGTGCCTGGAGGCGCCGGCGCCTGGCCCGGTCGCGCCTCTACGTGGTCACCGGGGCCCGCCGGGAGCACGGCGACCTGGTTGCCTTCCTCGACGCCGTCCTCGGGGCGGGTGCCGATCTCGTCCAGCTCCGGGAGAAGGAGGCCGAAGCGGGAGACCTCCTCCGGTGGGGGGAGGCGTTTCGGGACGCCGCGGCCCGCCACGGCGCGCTCTTCGTGGTGAACGACCGCCCCGATGTGGTGCTCGCGGTGAAGGCCGACGGGGTCCATCTGGGGCAGAACGACCTGCCGGGCGCGTTCGTCAGGAGCCTGCTCGGTCCGGAGCTCGTGATCGGCATCTCCACGCACGACGAGGACCAGTTCGCCGCCGCCCTCCCGGAGGCCGACTACCTGTGCGCCGGGCCGGTCCACGCCACCCCCACCAAACCGGGGCGGCCGGGGACCGGGGTCGCGCTGCTGCAGGCGGCGGCCAGGCGGTCGGCAGCGGGCGAAGAGGGGCGGCCGTGGTTCGCCATCGGCGGGATCGACCGGCAGACGCTTCCCGAGGTGGTCGCGGCGGGCGCCCGGCGGATCGTGGTGGTCCGGGCGGTGACCGAGTCGGAGGATCCCGCCGCAGCCGTGACGGCGCTTCGTCGGGGGCTGGGCGTGGGGGGCCCGTCGCCTCAGGACCGCTGAGCAGCTCGCCGCGTTCGGAACGGCATGGCCGCCAGCCCGAGAAGACCGGCGCCGACGAAGGCCACCACCCCGCCCCCGTCGCTCAACCGAAGGCCGGTCGCATCGACGAGGATCGAGATGAGCCCGATGGCGGCCATGCCGAACGCGGGCGCCAGGCCGAGGAGGACCAGGCCGTGGGAAGAGGGCAGCGTGGCCCGGACCCACGGCCACCCCACCGCGAACAGCATCAGCACGAGCAGTGGGCCCAGCCAGACCGGCAGCCACGGCGAGATGGACGCGGTCCCGGACCCGTGCAGGATCGGCGGGAGGTCGTGGGGGGGAACCAGGATCGAGGCGTTCGAGCCGCTCAGGCCGGGCAGCGCCAGGACGCCTCGGCGGAGCTGGTAGCGGGAGGGGTGCGCTGCCACCTCCGGCAGACGGAACGCGGCGGCGTAGCTCTGCGGGTCGATGTCCTCCAGAACCAGGGCCAGCGGCGCCGGGGTGCCGTGCAGGAGCGGCTGGATCTCGCGCCAGGAACTCTGGGCGATGCGGTCGTGTTCGGGCAGCCCGGTCAGGGCTGGCCCACGGGCGAGGAGTCCGGCCGGCGTTCCCACGAACACGTGGACGTCCGGGATCCGGTCGGCCGAGACGGTGTCGCGCAGATAGTTCAACGTGCGGGGTGCGCTGAAACCGGGCGTGACGGTGCGGTCGTCCGCCACCACGATGAGCGGGGTGCCGGGGGGCTCCGCCGCCAGCGCGGACCCCGTGTACCGCAGCTCCTGGGCGGTGCCGGACGCGACCAGTGGCTGTTGCTTCGACCAGAACAGCCACGTCACGAACACGAACAGCACGGCGCCGCCGACGAGCGGCACCAACCGGAACCGTCCGGGCCAGGGCCATGTGGAGCGGCCCGTCGCCGCCAGCCCGATCGCGGCCAGGACCGGTAGGGGAAGGCAAAACGCCGCCAGGCGCTGGCCGGGCGCGTTCAGGCCGGCCAGCAGAGCGACCACCCCGACGACGGTGGCGGCGACCCAGGCGGCCATGGCACCCCAGAAGATCCGGGGGCGGGGTCCGGACGGTCGCGGTTCACCGCCCCTCCTCCGCACGACGAACGCAGTCGCGGCCAGTCCCACCACCGTCGCCGACCGGTACCAGGGGAAGAACCGGTGCAGGACCCGCTGGAAGGACTGACGGCTCAGGGCGGCCAGGCCGACCCGCCGGAGGACGGAGTCCCGCGAGGTGTCGACGGAGGCTTTCGCTGCGGGCCCGATCCACACCAGACCGGCCAGGGCGACGGCCGCGCCCCCCGCACCGGCAGCGACCAGGGAGGCGGCCGAGGTTCGAGCCAGGGGGACGCCGGCCGCCCGTTCCGCTCGGACCACGGGCCCCAGCGCGGCCGTGCTGCCGGCCAGGAGAATGGCCCCGAGGACCAGGAACAGGGGGTGAGCCAGCCCCGCCGCGCCCACCAGGAGGGACGCGATCAGCAACGCGAAGGCATCGCGGCGCGGGCCGCTGCCCTCGCTCCGTGGGGCCGTCTCGGTGAGGCAGGCCAGCGCGGCCACCAGCATGGCCCCGAAGGCGATGGTCGAGAAGTACCCCGGAACCAGCAGGCACAGGAACGTTCCGGTCAGCACCGAGGTGAGGACGAATCGCGTTCCATCGGGTCCCCTCCCCTCCCCTTCCCCTTCGCCTTCGCCGTCGCCGTCGCCGGCCAGGGCGATCTCCACGAAGGAGGCCATGGCCAGGGAGACCGCCACGGCCAACACCGCGCCGATGGCGGCGACGACGGCGCCGTCTGGCCGTCGGGTGACCGATGCGAGCGTCGCGATGAGCCCGACGATGGCCGGACGTCCCCCTGACTGGAGCGCCCGCATCCCGAGCTGGCCGGTTCGCCGGGCCCACCAGATGTACACCGGCGTGTCCGAGCCGACGGCCAGATGGAAGCCCCGGGCCGGATACAGGTACAGGTAGAACAGGAGGATCAGGGCCGCGGCGAGCCCGGCGGTGCGGAGCGAGGATGCGCTACGGCCCACGTCCGGCGGAGGATCGCATCCATTCGAGCGTCCTCCGAAGGCCCTCCTCCAGGTCGACCCGGGGCGACCACTTCAGTGCTCGGCGAGCGGCCGAGAGGTCGACGAAGCTTCGGGCCGCGTCGGCCGGCCGGGCGGGCTGCCGATCGACCTGGCCCTTCGTCCCGCTGACCTTCTGAACCGCTCTGACCAGCTCGTTCACCGAGGTCTCCACGCCCGTCCCCAGGTGATACACGCCCTTCCGCTTGGCCCCCAGGGCCCGCTCAACGGCCGTGCACACGTCCTCGACGAAGAGGAAGTCACGGGTCTGCCGGCCGGTCCCGTAGATCAGCAGCGGGCGCCCCGCCAGGACCCGCTTCAGGAACTGGGCGATGACGCTGCCCTTGTGCGCCGAAAGTGGCCCGTAGACGTTGGCGAACCGGAGCGACACGCCGGTGATGCCGAACACGTCGGACGCGGCCACCAGGCCCTCGCCGTACAGCTTCGACGCGCCGTAGGGGGATTGCGGGGCGGGGGCCATGTCCTCCCTGAGGGGTGGCGTGGCCCCGGCCAGGACAGCGCCGGAGGAGGCGAACACGAAGGTCCGAACCCCTGCCCGGCGAGCTCCGTCCAGGACGGTGAACGTGCCCAGGACGTTGCTGCGGAAGTCCTGCTCGGGGTGGGCTACCGAGTCGGCCACGCCTGGCTTCGCCGCCAGGTGGACCACGGCGTCCATTCCCCTGGTGGCGCGCCGGGCCGAGGCGGCGTCCTCCACATGTCCCTCCACGACCTGCGGTCGCTTCGACCGGTTGCCCCACCACTCGGGGCGGCTGCCGGCGGAGAGATCGTCCAGGATCCGGACCTCGTGTCCGTGGTCGATCAGGTAGGAGACCAGGTTCGCGCCGACGAACCCGGCCCCTCCGGTCACGAGCACGCGCATGCTGGTCGCTCCTTCTGGCCGGGCGATCGAGGCGGGCGGGAACCGGGAGTGTAGCAATCGGGGGACCGCACCCCGATGTTTCGTGTCATCCGCCGTGCGCCGCCGCGGCGTGCAGGACCTCCGCGGTGCGGCGGGCAGTTTCCGACCACGTGAACCGGGCCGCCCGAGCTGGCCCGACCTTCTGGAGCCGGTCCCGAACGGAACCGTCGGTGAGGACCCTTGAGATGCCCTCCGCGATCGACTCGGGATCGGACGGGTCGACCAGAACCGCGGCGCCGCCCGCCACCTCGGGAAGCGCGGACACGTTCGAGGTGACGACGGGCGTCCCACACGCCATCGCTTCGAGCACGGGAAGCCCGAAGCCCTCGTACAGCGAGGGATAGACGAGGGCCTCGGCCCCGGTGAGCAGGGCGACCTTGTCGCCCTCGGTGACATACCCGGTCGTGACCACGTGCCGCCGGACGGAGGGCTCCAACGCCTCCAGGGCCTCTCGGAGAAGCACCCGGCCCTCCGGGTTCCATTCGACACCGCCACCCGCGATGACCAGGGCAGGCCGGATGTCCGCGGCGAGCCGGGCGTAAGCGGAGAGGAGGCCCGAGAGGTTCTTGCGCGGCTCGATCCCTCCGAGCGCCAGGAGGTACGGCCCGTCGATGCCCAGCCGAGCCCGGGCCTCCCCGATCACCTGGGCGGGGGCGGGCCGAAACACGTCCATATCCACCCCGTGGGGGATCACCGTGACGCGCTGCTCGGGCACGGCGAGAAGCTCGATCAGGTCCCTCTTGGTGGACTGGGAGACGGCGATGACGCAGGTGGCCCGTCGCAACGCCGCTTCGAGCTGCCGGAGCCACCGCCGGGTGCCGTGTGGCGCGGTGTCCGGGTACCGCTTGAACGCCAGGTCGTGCACGGTGACCACGACGGGCTTGCGGGTTGGCGGAGGGACGAAGTTCGGCCCGAAGAGCACGTCGAACCGGACCAGCCATTCCAGGCGAGGGACGTCGAATCGCTGGGACAGCCGCTCGAACAACCTCGAAGGGAAGGGCGTCCACCGTTCGGCCGGGCCGCCGCCCGACGGAAGGTCGAGTTCTGGGGCCGGCCGTCCCCCCGGAAGGAGGTCCCGTCCCCTCAGGTACCACGCCACGTACCGGGTCTGCGGGTCCGCCCTCGGCAGCTCACGCAGGAGGTGCCACGTGTAGTAGCCGATGCCCGTCTTGTCGGAGAAGGCGGCCGGCCGGGCGTCGACCGCTACGCGCACGGAAGTGTCACGTCGCGGCGACGGCCGGAGCGTCTCCGGTGGGACCTCGCGCGTTTCGGCGAAGGGAGGCGGTGACGCCCCATCCGAGCGCTGCCACGACCACCGGGATGACCGCGCCGCCGATCCCCGCAAGCCGAATGGCGAGGCGGTCCATGACGACGCCGCCGGCCACCAGCGCGGCGATGCCGACCGCGGGCGCGACGGCCATCAGCTCGCCCCGCCGAAGCCACCGGCCCAGGAGGGCGACGGTCCATCCCGACCCGATCAGCCATAGCACGGCGAAGGACCCCACAGCGAGCGCGCCGGCCTTCAGCACGCTCAGCCGTCCCAATGGGACGGACGCTCCCTGCACCGGCATCGCAAGGATCGGGCCGCGCACCACGGCCACGCCGGGCCCGGCGATGCTCCCGGGATGAGCCACGACCCACGCGTGGAAGTACAGGTCGTTGTACGAGTTGAGGATCACCGCGACCGGATCGTGGCCGTACGTCCGCCGCATGTTCGTGAAATAGCGCCGGGAGATGCCGCTCGGCGCGCCGCTCGGGCCCGGCGTGGGCCGCGCCGCCACATAGTCGTCGGGGGAGCCCGCGTAGATGTAGGTCTGGCGGAGGCGCTGTGCCGGGATGGCGGCCCGAATCATGTGCCCCATCAGGGCGACGTAGTTCGAATCGCGGTCCACCAGGATGTAGACGACCGGGCGGCTCACCGGGACGCGTGCGGCCTCCAGGTACGCCGCAGCCGTGGCGGCCTGCTGGATCTTCACCGGGTCCATCCACGCCGGTGTCTTGTACCACTCGACGTGCGCCAAAAACGCCGAAGCCCCCACGGCGGCGACCACCACCGCGATGCCCACCGCCCGGCCGAATCGCGAAAGGAGCCGGCCTGCCCACATGATCGCCAAGGCCCCCAGCACCGGGAGGGCCAGGGCGAATGCCAGGAACCGGTGGGCCGGTAGATGCAGGCGCAGGACCTTGAACGCGAGGTACCCGGCCAGGCTGACCGCACACCAGGAGAGCAGGAACGTCAACACGAACCGCGACCGGCCCGGGTCCTCACGGTCGCGCCGAGCCGGGCCGATCAGAGAGGCGGCGCCCAGGGCGGCCACCGGCAGGGTGATAGGGAACTTGTACTTCGGCTGGTCCTGGCGGAGCTTCTTGGCGAACTCGGAGGGATCCAGGGCGGGGGAGCGCGTCGTCGTCGACAGGACGCCGAACACGGTCAGGAAGGTCAGGGCAGTCCCTCCGGCGGCGATCTCGCCCATCCGGGCGGTCGGGGTCGCGAGCAGCCCGAGCTCGCCCAACCGCCAGCTTCGCCACGACTCCGGCAGGTAGGCCACGCCGACCACCGCCAGTGTGGCAAGCATCACGGCGAAGAACGCCCAATGGATGAGGCCGCCCGCCGCGAACAGCAGGATGGCAGGCAGCAGCGCCCTTCGATCTCGGAGCGACCATGCCGCCGGGATGGCCGCGGCGAAGAACACCGCCGCCGCGAACAGGTTGTCCTGATAGGTCTCCGGCCCCACCAGCCTGACCACGAACACGGACATCCCCACCGCCAGCGCCACCACCGCCAGGTCCAGGGCGGGACGACGGAGGGTCGACGTGATGAAGCCTCCCGCGGCCAGGCCGATCGCCGCCGCGGTGACGGAGGGCAGCACGGCTGCCATTCGGAACAGGCTGACATGCCCCAGCGCCCCGAGGGTCCCGGCCACCACGATGAACCCGGGTCGGGCGGGGTCGGCTCGAACCGGTGAGGGCACCCCGCTCTGCATGTTGGCGATGCCGGTCATTCGGGCAAGCGCGGTTCGCCACAGATAGCGTGACGTGTCCCAGCCCAGCGGCACCGTGAAGTTCCGGACCCGGTAGATCGAGAGGAAGAACGCCATGATGACCACGGCGATCCCCCCGATCAGGGCGCCCCACGCCAGCCAGGACCGAACGGCCGGGGGAGGCCGGCCTGCGGGCTTCCGAGGCCCTTCGTCGCCGGCTTCGACGATCGACCCGGCTCCCGGATGGGGGTCGGCGGGGACGCCCGGAGTCTTCGTTCTCACCTCGGCCACGGTCGACCGATTATGGCGCATGGGGATGACCTTCCTTGGCCAGAGCGTGGCCGTACGCCGGTGATTCGGCGCCGAATCAGCGCGGGATCACAACGACGGCCCCGGACCGGTTGATTGTGGGAACGACACCGCGCTAGTTAAATGGTTGGCTCGGTGAGCCTCTCCACGCCGCAGGACACGCGTTCGCGGCCGTCCCGTCTTCGAACCGCTGGGGCATCCCTGCTCGGGCCGCTCCTGATCGTCCTTGCCGTGTTGATCCTGTTGCACGAGTTCGTGTTGGGCGGACGCATCGGCAACGGCGACCCTCCCACCTACTGGTTGCCCACGTGGTGCTACCTGGGGAAGTCTCTGGCCGCGGGCCACATCCCGGCGTGGAACCCGTACTCCATGGCCGGAGCGCCCTTCGCCGCCGACCCGCAGTCCGGGTGGATGTACGTGCCGGCAATGCTGTTGTTCACGGCGCTCCGGTGCGACCAGGCCATCCGGTGGATGCTGGTCCTGCAACCGCTCCTGGCGGGCCTGGGGATCTTCGCGTTCCTCCGAACCGAAGGCCTGTCGCGAGTCGGGGCGACGGTCGGGGGCGTCGCGCTCGGCGCCGGGATGGCCGGCTCGGAGATCACGTTGTCGCTGCCGTTCGCCGCCACGCTGGGGTGGACCGCCGTGGTCCTGGCAGCGTGTTCGAAGCTCCTCCGGGCCGAGACGTGGCCGGGACGGATCCTGTGGGCCGCGTTGGCCGCGCTGGCGTGGGGACAGCTCGCCGCGGCCCACTTCAGCGTGGGGTGGATCATGGGGACGCTGGGACTGGCGATCTACCTGATCGCGAAGCTGGCGACCGGCCTGCGCTCCTCCGGAACCGGCCCCGGTCCGCCCCGACGGACGGCCGCCGGTTCCGTCGGCGTGCTGCTCCTTTCGATGGCGTTCCTGAACCTGGCCTACTTCCTCCCTCGGCTGGAATATCTCGGGCGGACCAGCCTGGGGCTCGGCTACGCGAACCTCCAGCGGACCACCCTGCACCTGACCGGGCACGACGTGTTGCGCCTGCAGCACCCGCCCAGCGGGCCGACGTGGCCGCTCAAGCTGGCAACCACGCCGGGAGCGCATGTGGGTGCGCTGGTCCTGGCCCTGGCGTTCGCCGGATGGTGGTCGAAGCGACATCGCCCCCTGGTGGTGGCGTTCACGGTGTTCGGCGCGATCTGCTACGTGGCCACCCAACGGATCGTCGCCGCGCACGTCCCCTCGTTCCTCCGGTCGTCCCGGCTCCTCGACGTGTACCTGCACAGCCCGGAGTGGTTCGGGTACGAGATGCTGCTGGCGATGGCGGTCCTCGGGGCCATTGGGATCGAGGCGTGGGCCGAAGGGCGGTCCGGGCGGGACCGGGTGCTGATGGCGGCGCCCGGGGTGGTCGTGTGGGGGCTCCTGCCGCCGGTGTTCGGAGCCACGCCGTCCCAGCTCCTGTTCCTGGCGGGCGGGGCGGTCGTGGCGGGCGTGCTCCTGTGGATGGCGATCCGGCGTCCGATGCTGCTCGCCCTCGCTCCGGTCGTGCTGGCCGTGGAGCTGGTCACGAGCGGTCTGGTGGGCTATCGAACGCCACCGTTCGCGCCGCTCCCCTCGCTCCTGGTGGCTCTTCCCACGCCGACGGTCGACGTGGCCGCGTACGTCACACCGGGAGCGATCGACCGCTGGCTGGCCGCGGCCCCAACCGGGCGGACCATCACGCTTCGACTCGGTGGCTGGCTACGCAACCAGGCGGATCCGCAGTCGACCATCTTCCGCGTCGAACAGGTCCAGGGCTACAACCCGCTGGCGCTCAGGCGGTACTGGTTCTTCGTGCGGGCGATGAACGCTGGTCCCATCGACTACAACCTGTCGGTGCTGATCCATCCGACGCCGACGGCCCTGGACCTCCTGCAGGTCCGGTACATGGTTGCTCCGAGCTGGCCCCTTCCGGGTCCCCCGCCGGCGCCGGTGCTGAGCGACGGCCGGCTGAAGGTCTTCCAGCTTCCGAACGCCGCTCCTCGCGCCTCCTTCGTGTCGTCATGGAGGACGGTCTCCGACTTCGATGCGGCCCTGGAAGCGGTAGCCGGCCGGGACTTCTGGCCGTCCGTCGCGGTGCTGGAAGGGACCTCGCACGCGCCGCCGTCCCATCCGTCCTTGGGGGCGGTCGCGGTGATCCCGCGCGTCCCCTCCCGGCAGCTCGGGCCCCAGGCGGCGGCGCTCGACGTGTCCGCCCCCGGGCCTGGCCTCGTGTTGATCCGGACGCCGTACGACACGCACTGGCACGCCACGGTGGACGGGCGGGCGGCCCCCATCCTGCCCGCCGATTTCGTCGACCAGGGAGTGTTCGTCTCACGTGGCCGCCACCACATCCTGCTCACCTACGACGACCCGTGGATCGGCTACGGGCTGGCCGGGTCGGGCGTGGCGGTGGCCGGCACCGCCGTCGGGCTGGTCGTGGCGGTGCGGCGGGGCCGCCGCTCGCGTCGCCGCTCGCGGCAGGAAGGAACGGCGTGATGAATCGCCGAGGCGTGCTCACGGCACTGATCGCACTGACGCTCGGCGCCTCGCTGCTGGTGGGGTGCACCGGCGGCCCGCCCCCGGCCACCGGCAAGCCGAGCATCGTGCTGATCCTCACCGACGACCAGCGGTTCGACACGCTGTGGGGGATGCCGTGGGTCCGGAGCGACCTGATGGACCACGGGGTGACGTTCACCAACGGGTTCGTGTCCGACTCGCTGTGCTGCCCCAGCAGGGCCAGCATCCTGACGGGGGAGTATGCCGGGGCGACGGGGGTGTGGGCGAACAGGGGACAGTTCGGGGGGTTCGAAGCATTCCGGGACCGCCCGACCATCGCCACGTGGCTGCAGGGGGCGGGCTACCACACCGCGTTGTTCGGCAAGTACCTCAACCGGTACGAGGACACGAGCTACGTGCCCCCCGGTTGGGATCGCTGGGCGGCCATCGACGGAGGGGCCAGCCCGTACAACTTCTACTACAAGTACAACCTGAACCTGGACGGCCGCATCGTCCGGTACGGAAACAAGGCCCGCGACTACTCCACCGACGTGCTGGCGGGACTGGCCACGCAGTACATCCACCAGACGAAGGGCCCGCTGTTCATGTACTTCGCGCCGTACGCGCCGCACACGCCCACCGACCCGGCGCCCGAGGACCGCAACAAGCTCGCCGACCTCGGTCCGAACCGTCCTCCCAACTACGACGAGGCGGACGTCTCCGACAAGCCCGCCTGGGTTCGGAACCTTCCTCCGCTCTCCGCGAAGCAGAAGGCCTATCTGGACGCCGAGAAGATCAAGGAGTTCAAGACGCTGCTGTCGGTGGACCGGGCCGTGGAGTCGATCGTCGACGCACTCCAGTCCACGGGCCGCCTCCAGAACACCATGATCGTGTTCATGTCGGACAA
>DHWM01000088.1:0-7914 GCA_002413185.1 Actinobacteria bacterium UBA5182 | reverse complement strand
TCAAGGCGGCTCGAACGGATGCCCACCTCGCCGTCAACATCGACCTGGCCCCGACGTTCGCCGCGGTGGCAGGTGTCGGCGCGCCGGGCGCCCAGGGGATGAACATGCTTCCGCTGCTGGCCTCGGCGGGTGCAGCGTGGCGGCACGACTTCCTGGTCGAGAGCATGAACCTACTGGGGGTGCCCAGCTACTGCGCGGTGCGGAGCGACCGTTACATGTACATCAGCTACGAGGCGACGAGGGAAGAGGAGCTGTACGATCTCCGACGCGACCCGTACGAGCTCCGGAACTCGGTCGGGGATCCCGCCCTGGCCTCGGTGCTGGCCGGGATGCGAACGCGGCTGAAGCAGCTGTGCAACCCGCCTCCGCCGGTCACGTCTGGGGCGTCGGACGAGGGCGGTGGGTAGCCGAAACGGGCGACGACCGCCTCAGTGGGGCAGCGGGGCGCGCTCGCAGTCGTAGCCAGCCACGGTGGTCGGGTCGGGGAAGGAGCCGGTCGGCGGTCCCGCGGCGGAGGAAGCTTCCGGGAGCGCGGCCACGTCGACCCGGTAGACGTCCAGCTGCTCGGATCCGAACACCTTTCGCAGGAACGGCGCGCCGTCCAGCGCAGCGGCGTCGACCTTGCCGATCGGCTCGTGGTACCCGACGCCGGCCCGGATGACCATGACGTAGTCCACTCCCTCCCGGCGGAGGAACGAGGCCTCGCCCACCGCGTCGTGGAAGAACGCGTTGGCGCCGAGGAGCATCTTCAGCGCAGGTACCAGGACCGACGGACGGAGGTACGGCGTCATCCCCTCGAGGATCGCCACGCGTCCGGTCAGCGCTTCGAACACGCCTTCGGTGTGTTCGTTCGCCAGGATCCTGGCGTCGCACGGGACGTTCGCCCGGATCCAGTCGATTGGGGCGATCAGTCGCTCCGACCTGGCAACGCTGCCGGCCGGGACCCGGCCGCTCGGGAGGACGATCGCCGCCACGAGCATCACGAAGACCGCGGCCGCCACCCCGGGCAGCCATCGGCGGAACCGTCCCAGCAGGAGCAGGCCGGCTTCGACGAGCGCCAAACCGATCAGGATGATCGGGATCGAGCTGTAGTCGTACAGGCGCCGGATCCCGAAGTAGGACTGGATGTAGAAGACGTAGCGCTTCGAGAACAGCCACGTCAGCGCCACCAGTGCCATGGCGGTCCCCCAGCCGATGAGCCCGATCGGCCGGAGGTCCTTCGGGAACCACAGCAGCATCGCCACGGCCAGCAGCAGCCCGCCGATGGGGACCGCGAAGTCCAGGGGCCGGATCAATCGGCCGAACGCGGTCCCGGGCCGCAAGGGGATGGCGCTCGCCACGTAAGACTTCAAGGCGCGCTTCGGCGCGATGTCCCACGTGGTCGGCGCGACGATCGATCGCCCCGGGAGAACGCCGGCATTGAGGTAACGGGTGGGATCGAAGCCCGGGGCGAAACGGGTGTACGCGCTCGACCCCGCCGCTCCGCGCAAACCGATGTCGCCGTGAGGGATGAGCAGCAACAGTCCTCCCAGAACGACCGCGACCGCCCCCACCATGGCCGCGGGCTTCACCACTGCCCCGAGACGTCGGTCGAGCAGCAGCCTGGCCACCGCAAACCAGGCCAGGACGATCCCACCGACCATCACCGGCACCAGATGCGTGGCCACGGCCACCCCAAACAGCGCGCCCGCCAGGGCGGCCGTCTTCCGTCCCGTGCGACCCCTGAGGCTTTGTACGGCCATTGCGACGGCCACGAACACCACCAGCCGGCCGAACACCTCCGCCTTGTAGGTGAGGAGATCGGACGTGGTCTCGCGGTTGAAGAACAGGCGGTCCATGATCACCAGCACCGGCAGGAGCGGAGCGGTCAGGCGAAGGCCCAGCTCGTGCCCGAAGCTCCACAACGCCGCGGCCAGGCCGACCGATCCCACCCACAGCAGCGCGCCCAGCGAAGGAAGCGCCTTCCCTCCGGTGGCGAAGCTGATCCCAGCCGTGAAGACGTTCAGGAACACCTTGCTGGTGGTGGGGGAAAAGAGCGAGCCGTACTGCAACGACGCCGCGGGGATCCGGCCGGCGTCGGCGATCTCCTTTCCGTCGGCCCAGTAGCGCCACGCCGTCGAGCTCGACAGGTTCAGCGCAGGCGAATAGCCGAGCCGGAGCACGGCGATGGCCACGATGACTACCCCACCCACCAGGAGCACCCACCGCCCGTCGCCCCGGGCTTCGGCCCGAAGAGCGGCGCCTCGCGAACCGAGGCCAGCCCGCCGGATGCCCGCGGCCCACAGTGCTGCCGTCACCACCGCCAGGGCGACGAAGAACGTGGCCGGGTGCAGGGCGTGCAGGGCGGCCAGCACGAAGGACACCAACCCCGTGACGGCGTAGCCGAACGCGAAGACCAACGCCAGGGTGGTGGGCAGGCTGAGCTCGTCCGGGCCGAACGCGGCCATCACGGCTCCGGCGCCCGGGACCGTCACGAGGGCAGTCGTGACGAGCAGAGCCCAGGCGCTCACGGCCTCACGGTGAAGCCCGGAAGGCGAAGACGCGGGTGGACTTGGGGGGGATCCAGGCGGCGATGGTGGCCATGGTCCCACCGGCGGCGATCGTCACCCGCGCGGGAATGTGTTCGACCTCCTCCGTGGCGGTGAGGGCGCGGACGGCCTCCGCATCGCCAAGCACCGAGAGGTCCACGGTGAGGACGTACTGCTGCGGCGTCTCTGTCTCGTTGCGGATCGTGAGGTGGAGGTCGCGGGCGGCGAGCGACCCGAACCGCTCCACCCACACGCCCGGGTTGGACGAGCGGGCGTCGGTCATCGGTTCCCATCCCGCCGCCTGGAGCTCCCGGAACACCGGCGCGTACCTCGCCCACAGCGCGGCGTGGGCGTCGTCCCACCACCCCTTGTCGCCGGTGGCCATGCCGTCGGCTTCGACCTTCGGATTCCACGCGCCGGAGAAGATGCCGTAGAACAGGTTCTGCTGCAGCCGGGCGTCGACCTGGCCCAGGCTGAGGGTTCCCGCGCCCACCGCCTGGTCCAGCGTGCTCAGGGGACGCTGGAAGGCGAGCGTCCGCTTCAGCATGGCGAACTGGTCGGGAGTCTGCCCGTAGATCCTTGCGGCCAGCCCCTGCTCCAGCCCGAAGTAGTCGAACTGGTCGGCTCCCACGTAGCCCTCGCTGCGGGTCTCGTCGGCGTTGAAGTTCACCGAGAGGATCATCCCGCGCCGGTGCACGAAGTCGGCGATCTGGCGCATCCGGTCGTACATCGCGAAGATGCCCCGCTCCACGACCAGACCGCTGTCGTAGCTGAAGGTGAGGGGAACGCCGGCCTCCGCCCAATGCGCGCGGTCGTAGTCGTCGACGGCGCCCCACCGCCGCATCCCGGATGTGGAGTCGAGGTGGATCCCGTTCAGCGTGGCTCCGGCCCCGGAGGCCAGGGACAACGCCCGTTCCACCTGTTCCTTCTGCACCGCTCGGACCCAGTCGATGGGCGCCGACGGGATCGGCTCGAGGTTCTGGTAGTAGGCCAGGAAGCGCCCGTAGCGCTCGTAGGCGAACCTTCCGTTGAAGTCCCTCGCCGTCGACTCCAGCGCCGCCATCGCCTCGGTGCGGACCAACCGCTCTTCGTCGGTCTTCGGCGTGGATCGGGCCTCGGCCTCGACGTGGGCGACGGCCCGGTCGTATGGAGGCAACTTCGCGTGTGGCCCGATGACGTCGAAGAACGCCCACTCGTGCGTGTAGGCCGACGTGTAGATGCGGCGGTCGTTGTCTGCGGGGAGGTACTTCGTTCCCCAGTTGACGTGGTTCTCGTGGGAGGACTTGCCCAGCGCGACCATGTTGAACCCGAGCCCGAAGTCGCCGGCCCGGCTCGTCACGGTGTCGAGCGGAGGCGCCACGAACCACGTTCCCCCGCACGCCGGGTCGGTTCGGTGGACGAACAGGTCCGGGAACAGGTCGTAGTAGCGCTGGGTCGCCGCCCGGAAGCCCCACGCCGGGTTCACCGTGTAGATGACGAAGGAGAAGGTCGCCTCTCCTCCGAGCCTCGTGGCGGCCGGGGAGAGGCCCAGGTCGAACACGATGGAAAGACCCAGGGCCGGGTCGTACTGGATCCGGAACATCCGTGGTTGGTCCAGCGGGACGCCGATGGCCAGGGCCGAACGGTCGTCGGAGATCACGCCGAACGGATAGCGGGAGCTGGACTGCAACGAGCTCACCGTGGCGTAGGAGGTCGGGACCGATCCGATCGTCCTGGACCTCCTGGCATAGTCCTCCCACTGCCATCCACGCGCGTCGATCGGGAGCGAATAGGCGACCTGGAGGGCGCGGTCCTGGCCCGTGGTGCTGGCCACCGTCCCGTCGATCCGGACGTTGTCGGTCCCGACGGCGTACGTCGCGTCCAGCGTGACGCCTTCACCGGTGAGGTCGGCGTGCTGCCGGAGCCGGCCGTCACCGTCCGTGCTGACCGGTCCCGCGGCTGAGGTGGCCGCGCCAGCCAGGAGGCGTCCCAGATACAGATCGTCGAACCACGCCGTCCCCGACCCGTCGTCGAGCAGCCCCCGAACCTCCACCTGATGGACGTCATCGCCCGCCTGAAAACCGGCGAAGCCTTTGTTCCACCCGGCCGTGTCCGTGTAGCCGTAGGCGATGGATGTGGTCCCCGGGCCGTTCGAGCCGAACTGAGTGACCTGCAACTGGACCGAGGAGTGGCGGTTGGTCGGCTCACGGACCGCGGTGGCCACGGTCGGCTGTACGGCTTCGCTCTTGAACCATCCCGACAGGACGTAGTACGTCCCGGGCACCACGCCGATCTTGGCGGCGAACGCTCCCGAGGTCTCCGCGGTCGGGTTCGAGATGACGAAGGACCGCCCGCCGGAGTGCGCCGTCGCCTGGTCGACCTTCGGCGTCGTCGCTCCGCCCTGAAGCTCCCATCCGTCGGGGGTCCCGTCGCCGTTGGAGTCCAGCTCGAAGCCGGGGTCGGGGAGGAGATTGGGGTTGCCGCCGACCGTCCGGATCGAGAATCCGTCGCTCGATACCGGGCGGGTGGGAAGCGCTCGGCCAGCGATCTGGATCGGTCGGATCGCTCCGGTCGCAAGGAGCTGGAACTGGAGGTGCCCTCCCGACGCCGACGGGTCTGCGACGGGAGCGTGAGGCGATTCGGTGACGGTGCAGGGCGGCTCGGCGCTGGTGTGGTCGACGGCCAGGGAAACGGCAGTGACGGCCCCGGCCAGGGCGGCCAGGGCGGCGGCGGCCGCGATCCACCGGCGACGGGATGTCACTGAGATCTCCTCACGTGGCGACGGCGCCCGCCCGGGGGCCGGGAGGCGGGTATTCTACCGGCCAACCGATGCAGGCACGGTCTGAGCGTCCCGGCCGGCCGCCGGCCACCTTCCCCGGTCGCGGGTCCCCGTCGCGCCCCGGTCGCGTCGCACCGGTCATGGCCGGTCCTTTCCTGATCGTCGTTTCGGTCCTGGTGGTCCTGCACGAGCTGGCCGTTCGTCACATCGTGCACACGCAGTACACCGATGTGCTGGCGGAGTGGCTGCCGAACCTGTGCTTCCTGGGCAAGACGCTCGCCGCCGGCCACATCCCCGCGTGGAACCCCCACGTCATGGGCGGCACCATGTTCGCCGGAGATCCCCTCCACGGGTGGATGAACCTCTCGGCCATGGTGCTGTTCACGGTGCTCCGGTGCGACCTGGCCCTCCGGGCGTACATGATGCTCCAGCCCATCCTGGCCGGGCTCGGGATCTACTGGTTCCTGCGGGCCGAACGCCTGTCGCGACCGGCGTCGACGGTGGGTGGACTCGTGCTGGCGGTCCCCCTGGCGGGATCGAGCGTATTCGGGTCCCTGTACCTCTCGGCGTCGGTCGCCTGGATCGCCCTGTTGCTGGCGGCGGCCGCCCGGTCCGTCCACGCCCGGACGTGGGCCGGCCGGCTCGTGTGGTGCGGGTTGACCGCCGCGGCGTGGGGCCAGATCGCAGCAGCGCACACGGAAGGACTGCTGTTCGGCACCGCCGCGCTTCTCGTGTACGTGACACCGCGGATTGCCGGACAGGTTCGCCAGGGGCGACTGAGCAGGCTGTCGGCGACCCTCCTCGGGCTGGCGCTGGTGGCGGCGCTCGTGCTGGTGAACTTGGCGTACTTCCTGCCCCGTATCGAATACCTGCACCGCACCACGCTCGGTCTGGGCTACGGCACCTTGGAGCGACTGTCCAGGACGTTCACCGGCCAGACCGGCGGCGTCTTCTCCGTCCAGCTCAGGCTGACAGCCGGGTGGCCGTTGCGGCTCGTTCTGTTCCCCGGCCTCTACCTGGGAGCGACCGCGCTGGCGCTCTCGTTCGGGGCATGGTTCTCCGAGTGGAGGTGGTCGCTGGGGGCGCCCTTCGCTGTCTTCGGCGCGGCGTGCTACCTGCTGTCGCTGGATCGAGTTGCCGTGGCCCTCGTCGGCAGGACCCCTGCCTCCTCGCTGGGCAGCTTGTACCTTCACGCGCCGTACCGCTTCGCCGTGGGCACGGTGGTGGCGCTGGCCGTCCTGGCCGGGGTTGGCGTCCAGGCCTGGCTCGACGCATCGAGGCTTCGGCGGCGGCTTGTGCTGCTCGCTCCAGGTGTCCTGGTGTGGGGCGTGCTTCCTGTTACCATGGGGGCGCCGGGCCGGTATCTGGTCCTTCCGGCCGTCGCCGCGCTCGCCGGCGGGGCCGCGCTCGTCGCCGCGGTCCTTCGCCCGAGGGTCGCGGTGATCGTCCCCGTGGTGGTGGCCGCCGAGCTCTGCATCAGCGGGCTGGTGGGGCAGCGGCCGGGGTTCGAAGCTCACCACAGCCCCGAGCACCCCACGGCTCCGCAGCTGGCGCCGCTGCTCCTCCGCATCCCGTATCCGGCGGTGGACCTGCGCGCCTACACCACCGAGGGGGCCATCGCCGCGGCGCTGTCCCGTGCGGCTGCCGCCGGAGACCAGACGCGTTATCTGAGCGCCTACCCGGCGGGGTGGGATCCCCGTGGATACCACGTCCACCAGCTCCCCAAGGATTGGGGTCTGATGGCCACGCAACGCTCGATGATCTTCGGGCTCCAGGAGGCCCAGGGGTACAACTCGGACCAGCTGGCCAGGTACTGGGAGTTCGTCCGGGCCGCCGAGCCCAAGACCATCCGATACTCCGCGGGGTTCTTCCGTCGCCCTCTTCCCATCGCGCTCGATCTCCTCGATGTTGGCTGGGTGGTCGAGCACGCCGACCGGCCCCCGCCTGTCACGGGCGCCAAGCCGGTCGTGACGGAGGGCCAGTGGCAGCTGTACAGGTTGCCGTCGGCGCCAGGTCCCGTCAGCGTGATCACCTCGTGGAAGGTCGTCCCGGACCCGGACCGGGCCCTGGCCGCCGTGACGGCGACGGGGTTCCGACCGGCCCGGCAGGTCATCCTGGAGCGGACACCGGGCTTGGCCATTTCGGCCCCCACCGGAACGACCTCGGCACAGGCTGCCCCGGCGTCGGCGGTCGATCGCCGGATCAGCGGCGATGCCGCCGTCATCACGGTCTCCACGGATCGTGCCGCGATCGTGCTGGTGCGGAGCACGTACGACCCGGACTGGCGAGCGACCGTCGACGGTGTGCCGGCCCCGGTCCTCGCGGCCGACTCGGTGGACCAGGGCATCGCCGTCCCGGCCGGCTACCACACGATCCGGCTGTTCTACCGGGACCCGGCCATCGGCATCGGGTTGGCGGCATCGGCAGAGGCGGCCTTCGGGCTCTTCGGCGGGGCGCTGGCGCTGTGGTGGGCTGGACGGCGCCGTCAGGGACCGAGCGAAGAGGACCCCGCGACGGCTGTTCCCGGAGAGCGTGCCACGACCTGAGGCGAGACGGCCGGGGCCTCCTGGGCCGACAGGTACCAGTGGGCAGTTCGCCGAAGGCCATCCTCGAGTGGGACGGCCGCCG
>DHWM01000094.1:5943-12333 GCA_002413185.1 Actinobacteria bacterium UBA5182 | reverse complement strand
CCCCGCCACGAGAACGCCGCGGGCATCCCGGCGCCCCGCTCCACCGCCACCACGTCCTCGTAGACCTTCGTCACCGCGGCACCACCTCCTGCTTCCTGGCTCGAACATACGTTCGAGCCAGGAAGCGTACCGTACGCCTCTGACAAAGGAGCTGTCAAGCCGGCCCGCGCCCGCTCGGAGGTACCCTCCAGGCATGGCTACGGGAGCCGTCCACGAGGTCGCGGGCGGCGTGTTCACGCTGCGGTACGAGCTCTTCGACCAGAACATCGGGGTCGTGGTGGGCGACGGCCGGGTGCTCGTCATCGACACCCGTTCCTCGCATCGGCAGGCCCGCGAGCTCCAGGACGACGTCCGCCGCATCACGGCGCACCCGTGGGTCGTCGTGAACAGCCATCACCACTTCGACCATACATTCGGCAACGCACCCTTCATGCCAGCCGAGATCTGGGGCCACGAACGGTGCGCCGCGGCGATGCACGAGGGAGGTGAACGCACGAAGCACCGGATCGCCGAGGAGATGCCGGAACTGGCTGCCGAGCTGGCCGAGGTCACCATCACCCCTCCCACCCGCACCATCGCCGACCGGGCGCGGATCGACGTCGGCGGCCGGGTGGTCGAGCTTCGATACCTGGGACGAGGACACACCGACAACGACCTCGCGGTCCTGGTCCCCGACTCGGCGTCGTCTTCGGGGGGGACCTGGTCGAACAGGGCGCTCCGCCGTACTTCGGCGACTCGTTCCCGCTCGACTGGCCCGACACGGACCGGGCGCTTCTGGCGCTCGTCACCGGACCGGTCGTTCCCGGGCACGGCGACGTGGTCGACGCCCCATTCGTCGAAAAGCAGATGGCAGACCTGGCCGCGGCGGCCGAGGCTGCCCGGACCGCTCACGCCGAGGGGCGGCCGGAGAAGGATGCGATCGCGGCGATTCCCTTCCCCGAGCCCTTCGCGAGGGACCTCCTGCGACGGGCTTACGCCCAGCTCGACCAGGGTTGACGCAGCTCGGAAGGGTACCGGCCAGCCCGTACAATAGGACGCTTTCTCACCGGGGCTCGACCGACGATCCGAGCCGATCACCAACTCGAAGGAGCCACCATGCGAATCCTGATCCTCGGCGGCGACGGCTACCTGGGATGGGCCACCGCCATGCACTTCTCGGCGCGCGGCCACGAGGTCCACGCCGTCGACAACTACCTCCGGCGCCGGGCCCTCGCGGAGAACGGGACCGACTCCCTCACCCCCATCGCCGACAGCCTCCCGGCCCGCGCCGCGGCCTGGGAGGAGGTGGCCGGCTATCACATCGGCGTCACCGAGGGCGACCTGTGCGACTGGTCGGTGACCGAGCCCCTGTTCCGGGACTTCCAGCCCGAGGCGATCATCCACTACGGCGAGATGCCTTCGGCTCCCTACTCGCTGATCTCGCGCGAGCACGCCGTGTTCACCCAATACAACAACGTCGTCAACACGCTCAACGTCCTGTTCGCCATGCGGGACTACACGCCCCGGGCGCACCTGGTGAAGCTCGGGACCATGGGCGAGTACGGGACGCCGAACATCGACATCGAGGAAGGCTTCATCGACATCCGCCACAACGGCCGGGAGGACCGCCTACCCTTCCCCAAGCTCCCCGGCTCGCTGTATCACTGCTCGAAGGTCCACGACTCCACGAACATCCACTTCGCCTCCCGGATCTGGGGGCTGCGTTCGACCGACCTCAACCAGGGCGTGGTCTACGGCATCGAGACCGAGGAGACGAAGCTCGATCCGCGCTTCGTCACGCGGTTCGACTACGACGAGCTCTTCGGGACGGCGCTGAACCGGTTCTGCCTGCAGGCGGTGATCGGGCATCCCCTGACCGTCTACGGAAAGGGCGGCCAGACCCGGGGATACCTCAACATCGTGGACACGCTCCAATGCGTTGAGCTGGCTGTGATGAACCCCGCGGCGGAGGGCGAGTACCGCGTGTTCAACCAGTTCACCGAGCAGTTCTCCATCAACGAGCTGGCCGACCTGGTCCACCGCGCCGGAACCGACTACGGCTACAACATCCGGGTCGACCACGTGGAGAACCCGCGGGTGGAGGCCGAGGAGCACTATTACAACGCCAAGCACACCGCGCTGCTCGACCTCGGACTGAAGCCGCGCTACCTCTCGGAGACCCTGGTGGAATCGATGTTCTCGGCGATCGAGCGGCACAAGCACCGCGTCATCACCAAGGCCATCATGCCGAGGACGAAGTGGCGGCCCGAGCCCAGGGTCATGGAGAGCATCGCCGAGTAGGCATACGCTCCGGCATCATGGCCGGAGCAGGTCGGACGTCGGCTCACCCGCTGGTCCCGACGGTGGCAACCTTGCTCGCCGTGACGTCCCTGTTCCTGCTCCCCTACGCGTTCCAGCGCCATCAGTTTCCCATCGGATACGACGCGCCGTACTACGTGACGAACGCGAACCGCGCCGCGGTGTCCGGTCTCTCACACATCCGGACGATCAGGATCGGCTCTCCGCCACTGCTGGCCGCGGTGATGCGAGCGACCGGCCAGAACGCCATGACCGTGGTGGCGTGGCTCCCGGCCGTGCTGGCCGCGATCGGCGCCCTGGGGGCCGCCGTGATGGCCAGGACGGCCTTCGGGATGCGGGCGTCGTGGATGCCCGTGGTCGGCTTCCTGACGTGGGCGGCGTTCGGGCTGAACTCGATGCTGTTCCTGCATCTGGACAACCTGTTGAATGCCGCCCTCACCCTGTGCGGGTTCGCCGCGGCACTGTGCTTCGTGGCGAATGGCCGCGGCAGGCTCGCCGCCACGATCATGCTCGTCGCGTCGGGACTGGCCCACTGGCCCTTCTTCGCCTTCTCCCTGGTGGTCTACGCCACCGCCGTCGCCGTGTTCGGCTGGCCGGAGATCCGGGCCTATCTCTCCGGGCGGAGCTCGACGCTCCGGCCCGTGACCTCACTGCTGGCGGTGGCCGGGGCCTCCCTCACCGTCGTCGCGGCCACCCTGCCGGCCCTGGGGACGAACCGGTTCATCGGCCTTCGGCTTCGCCCGGAGCTGCTGAAGACGAGGTTCCTGACCCGGCTGCGGGAGCACTTCCGGTACTACGCGCTGCCGCTCACCGCGGTCGGCGCCACTGCCGGACCGATGACGCCAGTGACACCCGAACGACGCCCCGCTCGCCGGTTCTTCATATCGATCATGGCGACGTGGATGGTCGTGGCCGTCTCGGCGGGCGTGGCCCAGCTGTACCGGTACCCAACCGCCGGGGCTCGTCTCATCAACGACCTGTTTCCTCTGGGAATCCTGGCCGGCGTGGCGACGTGGTGGGGAGCTCGAACGTTGGCCGCGCGCATCCTCCCGGGTACGAGGACCCCGGTGAGCGTGGTGATCGCGCTCCTGGTCGTGTCCGGCTTCGCCGTCCTGACCTGGCATCTGGAGAGCGGGCTCCATCCGACGTTCACCATCGCGGCGGCGCGGGAAGCCGCGGAGGCAGGCGCGTACGCGAACCTCGAGGGACCCGGGCGCCCCCTCATCTGGATCCGGCACCAGGGGGTCTCGTTCCCTGTCATGAACGCGTCCCTCCCGGCATCGGTCCTGGACCGGACGACGCGGTTCGACGGGTCCCAGGATCGGTACCTCCGGTCTCAGGCCGCCCGAAACGCCTCGACATCGGGGGCCGTCGTTGTGGTGCTGCACCAGTTCAACCCGGAGGACTTCGACATCGACGCGGGGCTGCATCCCGAACGGGTGGTCGCGCCCGGCCTGTTCGTGCTGACGGGTCCGGTGGGCCACCGCCTTCCTCCGGTGGTCGCGCCGATCGCCGACCCCACGCCGTTCAGGCTGCTCTGGATCCCCGCCGTCATGGCGGCCCTCTTCCTGGTGGTGGGCCGTGGATGGAGCGTCGTACTCCTGCCGAGTGCAGACCCCGTCGTGGCGGTGGCGCTCGCACCCGGCCTCGGCCTGGCCGTGACCGTGTTGCTCGGCGTCCTGTGGGACTCGCTCGGCATCCCCGTGGCGGGACCCTTGGCCGCAGCGCCGCTGATCGTGGCGGGGACGGGTGGGTGGGCGCTGGCTCGGAGAACCGGACGGCGACGACGGCTCGCGTCGCTACAATACGGGCCTGGCGTTCGTCCGTCGTGAGGACGAAGGCCACACGAGGATCCCGATGACCAATCACCCTCCGTTCCCGCGGTGATCGCGGCAGCCAGCGAGTTCATCCCGATCAGGGCCGTGGGCGGCCTGTTCGGGCTGGCGCTCCTGGCCTCGACGATGCGCCGCTACCGGCGGCGCGACGTCTCGCGCCTCAACCTGATCATCACCGGCGTCATCACGCTCGCCATCATCGCCCTGGCGGTGTTCCCCGCGCTGTTCCGCCCGCTGTTCGACACGTTCAACTTCAAGCCAGGGAACCAGCGACAACTCATCGCCGCGCTGGTGTTCGGCGTGTTCATCCTGTTCGCGCTGATCCTGCGGGCGACGTCGAACACCGACGCCAACGCGGCCACCCTGCGCTTGCTCATCCAGGCGCTCACGGTGAACGCGTTCGACCTGAGGGAGGCGGAGCACCTTCCGCCCGGCGGGCTGGTCGTGGTGATGCCGGCGCACAACGAGGCGGACAACATCGGCGCCGTGCTGGCCTCAATGCCCAAGCTCGTGGAGGGACTCCCCGTGGCGACCCTGGTGATCGACGACGCGTCCGAGGACGGGACGTCCGAGGTGGCCCGGAAGGAGGGCGCGCTGGTGGCCCGCCTTCCTATCCGGCGGGGTCAGGGCATGGCGCTTCGGGTCGGGTATGAGATCGGCCTCAAGCTCGGCGCCTCCGTCATCGCCTCGCTCGACGCCGACGGGCAGCACGACCCCGACGAGCTGCACTTGGTGGTGCGTCCCATCCAGACCGGCGAATCCGACATGGTCGTGGGGTCACGGCGCCTGGGCGAGTTCGAACGAGAGAGCCACATCCGCCACGCCGGGATGTACCTGCTGTCGGGCGTCGTGTCGCTCCTGCACGGAGAGCGCATCACCGACGTCTCCAGCGGGTTCCGCGCCACCAGCGCAGCGATGATGCGGCGCCTGGACCTCGAACAGGATCAGTACAGCTCGGAGGTCCTGGTCGAGGCGCTTCGGCACAAGGCCCGCATCAAGGAGGTTCCCATCACGGTGCGGGCCAGGGCCAGCGGTGTGTCGAAGAAGCCCAGCTCGCTCAAGTACGGGTTCCGGTTCACCAAGGTCATCATCCAGACCTGGCTTCGCTAAACGCCGCCGAACGGACTGGTCAGCGTGAGGTTGTCGACGCCGATGGTCCGCTTGGTCACGATGTTGACCTGGACGGCCGTGTGGCCGATCCCGGAGGCCGGCGGGTCGAAGTAGTAGAGCCGCCACTTCCCGTCAGGGTTCTCGTTGATGAGCCTCGACTGCACCATCACCGAGCCGTCGGCGGCGTTGGAGATGACCTTCAACGTGATGGGGCAATTCGTCGTGTTCGGCGAGCCGCACTTCAGCGCCACTTTCAAGTGGTACACCGTGCTCGAGGTGCCGTTGAAGGGCCGGACCTCGTACAGCGTCGAAGCGGACGACGTGCTCAGCGTGAAGTACCACGAGCCGCCGTACGCTCCGCCCTCCGTTCGGGTGACCGTGGTGCCCGAGGTGTGCAGCCACGCGTACGTGTCGGCGTCCTCCACGGTGGGGTCGAGGATCAGGTTGTAGAGATAGGTCCACAGAGTCGGGTTCGACGTCGTCGAGTAGAACGTCTCGACGATGTCCGGCCACAGCTTTCCCTCCTCGGCGCAGTTCTCGGTTCCCCACTGCGACATCCGGCCGGCGTACGTTCCGGTGACCGGAGCGCACGGGTCGGAGGTGGATCCGGCGAAATACTGTGTGATGAAGATCCCCCCGCCGCGCCACAGGATGCTGCCCAGCGTCGCGAACACGGCCTGGTCCGTCTTGCCGTACGAGTACGTCGGGTCGAAGACCTGATCTGCGGAGGAGTCGACGATGTCCGCGCATCCCGATCCCCCGCTGTACGCGTGGCCCGGCCTCGTTCGGTACCAGGAGTAGTTCTTGACCGCGATGGCCCCCGCTCCGAGCGAGTCCGCGTCCCACGTCGGGATCCACTCCTTCGGAAGGACGTGGCTGAGGTAGAAGGCGTAGTCGTACTGCTGCGCCTTCTTCTGCGCCGTCAGGTAGACGCTGATGGTCTTGGGCGGAACGATCTGGCTCGGCCAGCCCGTGCACGTGAACGTATAGGTCGACAGGGGCGAGGCGGTTCGTCCTTGGTCGGCCCGAACGCCGGGCGCAGTGAAAACCGGATGGGTGAAGTCTCGACTGGAGAGCTCGGCGTTGAGCAACAGCGTGTCGTTCGGGACCAAGGGAACGCCGGTGATCGTCCAGCGCCCGAACCCCG
>DHWM01000094.1:0-5705 GCA_002413185.1 Actinobacteria bacterium UBA5182 | reverse complement strand
TGCGAACGACCCGTCACTGCCGGAGGTGGTGGTGACCCCGTAGTCGGGGAGCGTCACGGTCGCCCCGGCCACGGGCCTGCCCGTCGACTTCGACACGACCTGTCCGGCCACCCGCCCCGTGACGGACGCTGCGGCGGGAAGCGCCGTCGCCACGACCAGCAGGGCGGCACAACCGGCCACAACGATCCCGAATGCGGCCGGGGCGTTCGGCCTTCGCACTGCGGCGGGCGTTCGTCCGCTGGTTCGTCTACCGTCCATGCAACCCTCCAGACAGCCAGGGGCGCGGGCCGTCCAAGGCTCTGGTTGGGGGACCCGAGGACCCTTGCACGATTCGGTCGGCAGGTCAAGTCGAGCGCTTGAGGTCTGGTCGCTCTCCTAGGTGGTGACCGCCTGACACCGCACGGACGGGGCCGGCTTCCCCCGCCGAACGACGTCGAAGCACCACGGCCCCCAGCGCCATGATGGCGATGGCCGCGGCCGACCCCCCCAGTCCCAGCTCGATCCATGGGTCGGAGTAGGTCAGCACGACGCGATGCTCGCCGGGCGTGACCGCCACCCCCTGGAGGAATCCGTCGGCTCGGAGGACCGTCGCCGGACGGCCGTCGACGGTGGCATGCCAACCCGGATCGAAGGTGTTTCGGATCAGCACGATCGAGGAGCCAGCCCCTCGGACGGTGACCTCGATCCGTTCCGGCGACGTCGTCCGGTACGTGGCCGGGGCCGGGGGGGGCCTGGCCGCCCCGGCCGTCGACAGCAGGGCCGGGTGACGCTCCAGGACGACCTGGCGGGACGGATCGAACCCCGGAGTCGTTGCGTCGCGGATGGCCTGGTCGGCGGTTGCGGCCACTCGCCACGCCGAGATCGCTTCGGCCCTCGGCGCGAACTCCACCCGCCGGTACAGGGACCATCGACCCTCCGTGACGACTGCCGTCGAGCCGGGAAACGGCGGCGCGCCGGCGGGGGCCACCACGTACGCCACCTGCAACAGGTCGAGCACCGCCGGTGAGGGCGTGTCGAGGAACGCCGCGTTGTAGTCGAGCGGCCCACGGTCCACCGCTCTGACGAACGACCAGTACCCACCGAGCTGGAACGGGTTGTAGCCCTGGGCGTCCTCGATGGCGAAGAGCATGGCCCGCTGGTTCGCCTCGAGCCCCCAGAACTTCGGCCCTTCCGCCGACAGGTATCCCCGGTGCGTCAGCATCGTCGCGTCGAAGCTGAGGAACCGTCCTTCCGGGTGCGACCGCAGGTACGACGCGATGGCATCGGGCCGGACGTACGCGGCCGCGTCGATGGCAGGCCGATGCAGGGGGCCGAACCACCCGGTGAGATCGGCTCCGAACGGATCGGTGGCCGATGCGACGGTGAACCCCATCGCCGACGGATACTGTCCGGCCAGCCCCGCCAGACAGAGCTCGACCGCGAGCAGCGCAGGCAACACCGCCGGTACCGCCGAGCGTCTCGCCGCCGCCCACAGGGCCGCACCACCCGCCACGGCTCCCGCGCCCAGCAACGCCAGCTGGCGGAGGCTCGCCCCCGCAATGGGCGTCAGGACGAACCACACGAACACCCCCGGCCCGAGCATGAGGGCTCGTTCGCGGAGCGATCGCCGTTCGGCCCACGCCTCCAGTCCGAGCGCGGCCAGGACGGGGATGGCCAGCACCAGTCCCAGGCTGAACCGCCCCGGATAGTGCTGGTAGAAGCTGAGTCCGGGCACGTGCCGAAGGAGGGGAACGAGCTTCGTCGCCACCACCCGGAGCCCGGCCACGTAGCTGAACAGGCCCCACCCGCCGAAGGCGACGGCCAGGAAACGGAACCGCCGGCTCCAGAAGCCGGCGAAGCAGAGCGCCAGCGCGGCGGCTCCCAGATACGCCCCGGGGATGGTGGCGAACTTCAGGGGCCACCCTGCGGCCACACTGGTCACCTGGGGGACCTGGGCGTACCCCCGGGCATAGCTGGAGTGGGGAAGGTACGCGAGCCTCGGCGCAAGGTACGCCAGGTTGACCAGGGGGAACGCCGCGGCCAGGAGAGCCATGGCGAGCCACACGTCCCGCCGGGCCCATGTCCTTCGACGCAGGTTCGACCAGGCCTTCGCCACGATGAACGCCGCCGCGGCCCCCGTCCCGATCAGGAACCCGTGGCCGGCGTGAGCGGCGCCCAGCTGCCCCCACGCCACCACGGCCCCCAGCGCCCATCCGGTCCGCCCCCCCCAGCTTCGGGCGGCGAACAGCCGTGACAGCGCCGCCAGCAGCAACGAGGACCAGGCAAACGAGGAGGGGAATGGAAGGAACAACACCAGCCTGCTGGCCGTCACCACCAGCGACAGCGCCATCCCGCCGGACGTGGACGACGGGCGGGACACGCCTTCGCTCCGGAGGAACCAGAACAGCCCGAGGCCAGCCAGGGCCGGTTGCAGCACCACCATCAGCCGGATGGCCACCGAACACGAGAACAGGGAGAACAGCACCATCGCCGGCAGATACATCCACCCCGACTGGGGGTCGGCGGCGAATGGCACACCGCCCATGACGGCGGGGTTCCACGCGGGGATGTGGCCGGCGTGGAGGCTTCGGCCCAGAAAGCAGTAGGTGGGGGTCCAGAAGGCCAGGATGTCGGGGTGCTGCGAGGAGATGAGCCCGCGGAACACGAAGTCCCGCAGCACGACCAGGACCGCTGCCACGATCAGGACGGGTCCGCCCAGTGCCCGCAGGAGGCGGCGGGTCGTTCCGCCGGCGGGACGCCTGTCGCGCCCGTGCAGAGCCGTCACAGGGCCAGCCATTTAACAAGCGGCGTCCACCCAGCGCAACGACGATACACTCCTGAGACGAATCCCCCGCCCAGCATCCTGGGAGCATGGCACCCTGTGAACGTCACTTCGATCGTGCCGGTCTTCTACCGTGAGCCTCGACTGGCCGAGACGCTGACCGACGTGGCGGCGCTGCGCGACCGGCTCCAGCTGGAGCTGCTGGTGGTCGTCGATGTGCCCGATCCTGCGCGGGAGGCCGAAGCGAGAGCGGAGAACGACCCCGCCGTTCGGGAAGCGGGTGGGACGGCGCTGTACCGCGTGGGCCGGCGAGGGTTCGGTTCAGCCCTCCGCGACGGCTTCGGCCGGGCGGGCGGCGACGCCGTCATCCCGATCATGGGAGATTGCTCCGATCGCATCGCGGACATCCCGGTGATGGTGCACGTCATGGAGAGGGACGGGTGGGACGTGGTGGCCGGGTCACGCTACATGAAGGGGGGAAGGGTGGTCGGCATGACCACCAAGCAACGTCTGTCCCACGCCTACTCCCTGCTGATCCGCGCGGCCGGCGGTCCCGAGATCCACGACGTGTCGAACGCGTTCAAGCTGTATCGGCGGTCGGTGATCGAATCGGTCGCCACCGTGGCCGACTCCTTCGACATCTCGGTGGAGCTGACCGTCAAGGCGGCCGCGGCCGGGTTCCGGGTCGGAGAGATCCCCACGGTGTGGCGCAACCGCGAGGAGGGGCGGTCCCATTTCGACTACGCCCGGGAGGTCCGAAACTATCGCCGGTGGCTTGCGTTCGTGGCGAAGTCGCGGCGGCGGCCACGTCTCACCGGGGCGCCGGGAAGCGCCGCGGCCGGGGCAGGCACGACCGGAGGGGAGCGATGACCGCCGGGGACGCGGCCGCGGACACGACGATCGTCATCGTCGGCATGGGCAGGGTGGGACTGCCCCTGAGCATCGCCTTCGCCTCCGCCGGACTGAGGGTGATGGGCATCGAAGACGACCCGGCCAGGCGGCGATCCATCGAGCTGGGCAAGATGCCCTTCCACGCGCCCGGCACCGAGCAACCGCTCCTGGACGCCGTGTCCTCGGGACGCCTCACCGTCCACGCCGACCCTGCCGACGTCGTACCCTCGGCAGACGTCATCATCCTGGCCGTCGCCACGCCCCTCGCGGTCGACCTTCGAGCCGACTTCAGCCAGCTCCACCGGGCCCTCTCGAACCTGGCCCCCCACCTCCGAGCCGGCCAGCTCCTGATCCTTCGTTCGACCGTCTCCCCGGGAACGCTCACCAAGATCGTGATCCCCTATCTCCGGGAGCGCATCCCCGACGTGGCGGGGAACCTGCTCCTGGCCTCGTGCCCCGAACGGATCGCCGAGGGCAAGCAGATGCAGGAGCTCCGGGAGCTACCGGAGATCGTCGGCGGGATCGATCAGGCCAGCACCGAGGCCGCGGCCTCACTGTTCCGCCGGCTCAATCCGGGCAAGCGAATCCACCTGACCGATCCCATCAGCGCGGAGCTGGCGAAGCTCTTCACCAACGTGTACCGCTACGTGAACTTCGCCCTGGCCAACGAGTTCGCCATCCTCGGCGAGTACTACCGTGTGGATGCTCACCGGATCATCGAGATGGTCAACCGCGACTATCCCCGGGCGAACGTGCCCCTTCCCGGCCCGGCCGGCGGCCCGTGCCTGTCGAAGGACGGTTACTTCCTGGTGGAGGAGCTGACCCTGCCGGACTTCGTTCTCCTGGCGGGGAAGCTGAACGACACCACGCCGGCGCACATCGTCCGCCGGCTGGCCCGGCGCCTGGACCGCCACGGCCTCCCGTTGGCCGGGGCGCCCATCGCGGTGCTCGGCAAGACGTTCAAGCGCGACAGCGACGACATCCGGCAGTCCCCCGCCGTCAGGATCATCGACACGCTGTGGCGAGAGGGGGCGGAGGTGCGGGTGCACGACCCCTTCCTCTCGACTCCCCCGCTGGAGGAGGCGCTCGCAGGGGCGAGAGCGTTCGTCCTCGCCACGAACCACTCCTTCTACCAAACGCTGGACGCGGCACAGGTGGCCGCGTTGATGGCCGAACCCAAGGTCGGCATGGACTGCTGGGGGATGCTGGACCGCGACGCGTTCGCCGCCGCTGGCATGGACCTCCTCACCTTCGGGGTCGGTGACGAGCTGTGAAGCTCGTGACCGGAGGGGCCGGCTTCATCGGGAGCGCCGTCGCCCGGAGGTTGCTCGACCTGGGCCACGAAGTCCGCGTGGTCGACAACCTCTCCAAGGGCCGCGCCGCCAACATTCCTGCGGGGTGCGACTATCTGGAAGGCGACGTGGCCGACGCCGACGTCTGCCGGCGGGCCTTCGACGGCGTCGACGTCTGCTTCCACCTGGCGGCGAAGATCGGGGGGATCGGCTACTTCCACCGCTATCCGGCCGACATCCTGGACGACAACAACCTCATGCTGTCCAGGGTCTTTCGAACGGCCACCGATGCAGGGACGAAGCTCGTCTACGTGTCCTCGTCAATGGTGTTCGAACGGGCTGGCCAGTGGCCGACCCCGGAGGACGCCATCGACCGGTTCCCTCCCCCGTTCTCGGCGTACGGGTTCTCCAAGCTGGTGGGTGAGTGGTACTGCCGGGCCTTCGCCGACCAGTTCGAGATGGAGTTCGCCATCGCTCGTCCGTTCAACGCCTACGGGCCTGGAGAGTTCCCCGAGCATGAGCCGGGCCTGGCCCACGTCATCCCCGACCTCATCAAGAAGATCCTGGAGGGACGGCGCCCCATCCGGCTGTTCGGCGACGGTTCGCAGACTCGAAGCTTCACCTACGTCGATGACGTCGCGGACGCCATCGCAACCATCGGGCTGCATCCCGAAGGATCTGGCGAGGACTTCAACATCGGAACGGGCGTGGAGACTTCGGTCCTCGAGCTCCTCGGGCTGCTGTGGCGAGCGACGGGACAT
>DHWM01000025.1:3367-8459 GCA_002413185.1 Actinobacteria bacterium UBA5182 | reverse complement strand
CGGTGGGCAATGCCGGGGTTTGAGGACCGCCTGCGCCGAGGGCTGGAACGAGCGGCCCAGCCGGCCGAGGGGACCGGCGCGTTCGAGAGCATCCGCGCCAGGAAGCGGCACCGCCGGATGGTTCGAAAGGTCCAGGCCTCGGCCCTGACGGTGGTGGTCCTGGCGGGGACCGGAGTGGGGACCTACGGCCTGGTTCGGGCCTTCGGCGGTGGGACCGGCCGGCGTGAGGCCCCCCGTCCGGCCGCGTCGTCCACGGTGTCGAACGGCGTGATCGCGTTCCTGTCGACTCGAGACGGCGCCTTCGGCGGCGAGGGCCAGACGATCTACTCCGTCCAGCCCGACGGTTCGGCGCTCACCGAGATCGTGGCCCAGCCGATGTACAGCACCGGGCTGACGTGGTCGCCGGACGGGACCCAGCTCGCGTTCGCCCGCGGGGCGGGCGAGGGGGCCGGTGAGGTCGACGTCGTCGGGGCCGGCGGCACGGGGCTGGCGACCCTGACCACCGCCGGGGACCCCCCTGTGGCGCCCGCCTGGTCCCCCGACGGCCTGCAGGTGGCGTTCTTCACCGGCGACGGCCACATCGAGGTCGTCCCCGCGACGGGGGGTGACCCGGTCGTCGTGGCCGGCCGGCCGGCGGACTGCCAGGACGAATACCCGGCGTGGTCGCCGGACGGATCGAGGATCGTGTTCGACCGGTTGTGCGGAGACGGTCCGAGCTCCTTGTACGTGGTGCCGGCCGACGGCACCGGCGAGGCCAGCCCGCTGGGCGATCCCGCCATTGCCGGAGACCAGCCGTCGTGGTCGCCGGACGGGTCGAAGATCGCCTTCGACCACGAGGGCACCATCGACGTGGTGGGCGCCGATGGGTCGGGGGCGGTGACGCTGGCCGGGGACGGCAGCTATGAGCCCGCGTGGTCGCCCGATGGATCGAAGATCGCCTTCCAGAGCAAGCGTGACGGCTCGATGAACGTGTACGTGATGAACGCCGACGGATCCGGCGTCACGAAGCTCACCGACGAACTGAACCCCCGGTCCGACTTCTCTCCGGCCTGGCAGCCGGTGCGTGGGGACTCGGGGCAGCCCTCGCCCGCGCCGACGCCCCTTCCGACCATCGCCCCCAGTCCGGCGCCCCTGGCGTCGCCGAGCCCCACGACGTATCCCTCCTCGTGCCAGTCCAGCGTGCGCATCGCGGACTTCGACGGCGACGGGGTTCCGGACGTGGCGACCGTGGTGCGGACCGAATGCGCGCCGGCACCGGGCGCGGCGGGCTTGCCGTGGGAGCTCCAGGTCAGCTACAGCGGCGGTTCGCCGATGCAGGTCGCGGGGATCAAGTTCTGCCAGGACGTGTGCCAGGCCTTCACGTCGCCGGACATCGACGGTGACGGCACGGCGGAGCTCGGCATCGTGGTCACGGAGGGCGCTTCCACCGAGTTCCTGCAGTTCTACTCGCTCCGTCCCACCGATCCGGGCCTCGGGCCGCTCTCGGTCGCGCCGCCCGGCGCTCCCGGGTTCGACTCCAACCTGGTGGCGAACTTCGGGTTGGGAGGCACCGTCCAGCACATGGATACCCTGCAGTGCCGCGATACGTCCGATGGGACGCGGCAATTGGTGGCCTCCCACGCGGACAACGCGGGCCCGCCATCGTTCGACACGTGGAACGTCCACGAGACGGTGCTGACGCTCCAGGACCGGAGCTTCGTGGTCGTCTCGACGCGCGATTACACGGAGCCGGCGACGAGCTCGACCCCCTCCTTCCAATCCGCCGAGGACCTGTGCGGGTCGAACCTCGGCGGCGACAATCCCTCGGGCTAGCCGTCTTCGGCTCCGCTCAGGGACCTGGGGGCTCAACGCCGCCGATGCCTGCGGCGAACGCCAGCACCAGCTCGTTCGCCACGAGCATCCCCCGGTCGGTCAACGCCAGTCGGTCGCCCCGACGCTCCGCCAGACCGTCTTCGACGAACGGCGTGGCCCGTCCGTCGGGGAGCCACTGCGCCGGGATGCCGTCCGCGACGCGAAGGCCCAGGAGCAGCCGCTCGGTGGCACGCTCGGCGTCGCTCAGCCGTTCCTCGCCCCCGATGGGAAGCTCGCCCCCGTCGAGGAGGTCCAGGTACTGGCGGGGCGGACGGACGTTCCACCACCGCCGCCCATCACGGTGGGAATGCGCCCCCGCTCCCAGCCCCAGATAGGGGCGGCCCTGCCAGTAGCCCATGTTGTGCAGACAGCGGCGGCCCGGCGTGGCCCAGTTCGAGATCTCGTAGTGCTCGTAGCCGGCCGCTCCCAGGAGGTCGCACGCCACGTGGTACATGTCGGCCTGGAGGTCTGGGTCCGGCGGCGGAACCATTCCGGCGGCGACCTTCCTTCCGAGCCGCGTGGATGGTTCGACGGTCAGGGCGTAGCAGGACAGATGGTCCGGCTCGAGCGCCACCGCCTCCTCCACGGTCCGCCGCCACGACTCGAGCGTCTCGCCGTTGGCTCCGTAGATCAGATCCAGGTTGACGTTCTGGAAGCCCGCGCTGCGGGCCGCGGCGAAGGCCGTCCTGGCGGACTGCGGCGAGTGCACGCGCTCCAGCGAGACCAGCACGGCCGGGTCGAAGGACTGGACCCCGAGGGACAGACGGCCCACACCGCTCGCCAGAAGCCCGGCCAGGGCCCGCCCGTCGACGGTGTCGGGATTGGCCTCCACGGTGATCTCCGCGGCGGGGTCGAACGAGAACCTTCGCCGGAGGCTGCCCAGCAGGTCCCCGAGGCGTTCGGAGGGAAGCATCGTCGGCGTGCCGCCCCCGAAGAACACGGAGACGAAGGTGTGGTCTCGCCACTCCGGGGCAGCGAGGTCGGACTCCAGTGTCAGACCCTCCAGGTACGCTCCGGCCAGATGCTCCAAACCGGCGTAGGTGTTGAAGTCGCAGTAGCCACACCGAGTGAGACAGAAGGGGATGTGAACGTAGAGGCCTGCCGAACCATCGATCCCGGCCGAACCCGGCTGGACGTGTTCGTCGCGCGCTCGAGGCGTCATGGCTGCCTCCCCGCCGGCTGCTGATCGACCCGAAGCGCGGCGATGAACGCCTCTTGGGGCACGTCCACACGGCCCACCCGGCGCATCCGCCGCTTGCCCTCCTTCTGCTTCTCCAGGAGCTTGCGCTTTCGGGTGATATCCCCGCCGTAGCACTTCGCCAGGACGTCCTTGCGTTTGGCCCGGACGGTCTCGCGGGCGATGACCCGGCTGCCGATGGTCGCCTGGATGGCTACCTCGAACAGCTGCCTCGGGATCAGCTCTCGGAGGCGCTCGGCCATGGCCCGGCCGTAGGTCGGGGCCTTGTCCCGGTGGACCACTGAGGAGAACGCGTCGACGGCCTCGCCCTGGAGCAGCAGGTCCACCCGGACCAGGTCGGACCGTTCGTAGCCCCAGTGCTCGTAGTCCAGCGAGGCGTACCCGCGGGTGCGCGATTTCAGGAGGTCGAAGAAATCGAAGATGATCTCCGCGAGCGGCAGCAGGTAGTGGACCTCGGCCCTTTCGGGAGAGAGGTACCGCAGGTCCTGGAGGGAGCCCCGACGCTGCTGGCACAGCTCCATCACCGGTCCCAGGAACGACGATGGCGTCACCACGGTGGCCAGGACGAACGGCTCCTCGACGTAGTCGTACGTGCCGGGCTGCGGCATCTCCGAGGGGTTGTGCACCGAGATCACCTCGGTCTGGCGGATCACCCGGAATTCGACGTTGGGCGCGGTGGCGATGAGCTCGAGGTTGAACTCTCGCTCCAGTCGCTCCTTGACGATGTCCATGTGCAGAAGGCCCAGGAAGCCGCACCGGAACCCGAACCCCAGCGCGAGCGAGGACTCGGGCTCGTACACCAGGGCCGCGTCGGACAGCTTGAGCTTGTCGAGGGCGTCGCGGAGCACAGCGTAGTCGCCGCCCTCGGCCGGATAGAGCCCGCTCCACACCATCGGTTTCGGCTCGCGATAGCCGGGAAGCGCCTTCCCCGCGGGTCGCGATGCCAGCGTGACCGTGTCACCCACCTTGGCTTGCCGAAGGTCCTTCACGCCGGTGATCAGATAGCCAACGTCACCGGCGGTGAGGGCGGGCCTGGGCGAGGCGTCGGGAGCGAACACCCCCACCTCCTCGGACTCCGACGTGCTTCGGTTCGACATGAACACCACCCGCGACCGTCCCGTGATCTCTCCGTCCACGACGCGGAGATACGCGACGACCCCCCGGTACGGGTCGTAGCTGGAGTCGAACACGAGCGCGCGAAGAGGAGCGGCGGGGTCCCCGCTCGGAGAGGGAACCCGGTCGATCAGGGCCCGGAGCAGCTCGGTGACTCCGGCGCCGGACTTCGCCGAGACCCGGAGGACGTCCTGGGGCTCGGCACCGACCAGCTCCGCGAGCTCCTCCGCAACGCCATCGGGATTCGCCGCCGGAAGGTCGATCTTGTTGACGACCGGAACGATGCTCAGCCCGGCGTCCCTGGCCAGGTGGAAGTTGGCCAGGGTCTGCGCTTCGATCCCCTGGGCGGCGTCGACGAGCAGGATGGCTCCTTCGCATGCCGCCAGGCTCCGCGACACCTCATAGGTGAAGTCGACGTGCCCGGGAGTGTCGATGAGGTTCAGCTCGTATTCGACTCCGTCGTGCGGGTAGGCCAGCCTGACGGCTTGCGCCTTGATGGTGATCCCGCGCTCCCGCTCCAGATCCATCCGGTCCAGGTACTGCTCGCGCATCTGCCGCTCCGCCACGGCGTGCGTGACGTCGAGGAACCTGTCGGCCAGCGTCGACTTGCCATGGTCGATGTGGGCCACGATGCAGAAGTTGCGGATGAGCCGCTGATCCATCGGCAGGCTAGGGTACGCGCTCCCCGCTGCTAGAATCGCCCGCCGTGGCCAACATCAAGTCCCAGATCAAACGGAACCATCAGAACGAAGGACGGCGCGTCCGCAACCGAGCCGTCCGAACCGCGCTGAAGACCTCGGCCAAGAAGGTCCGGGGCGCCGCGATCGACGGTGATGCCGAGACCGCCCAGACATTGCTCCGCGAGTCGGCTCGGGAGCTGGACAAGGCGGCATCCCGGGGCGCCGTCCACAAGCGAGCCGCCGCCAGGCG
>DHWM01000025.1:0-3109 GCA_002413185.1 Actinobacteria bacterium UBA5182 | reverse complement strand
TAGCTTTCTCTCCCCGGCCGAACCGCCCGCTCGATCCCTACCGACTCACCCGGATCGGGACGCCCAGCCTGGCTTTCCGCTCCCCCGCCATCGCCGCCACGATCGCGGGCAGCAGGAACTCACCCCCCGCCCCTCCTTTCAACGCCCGATCGGCCTCGACCACCATGGTGTGCAGGTCGACCAGCTCCTGGACGTCCTGGAACCGCCGAGCCTGTTCTCGATACCTCCGGACCTGCCAGTCGAACCGCAGCCCCGCGGCGCGAGCCGCCTCCGCCGGTGGCATGCGCTCCGGGAGGCTCCGAACCTTGAGGAGATCGCGGATCCTCGACGCGATGCCGCCCAGGATCAGGAGCGGGTCGTCTCTGGCCTCGAGCAGCGATCGCAACGTCACCAGCGCCTCGCCCAGGCGGCCGGTGAAGCCCTGATCGCACAGACCCCACACCTGTTGGTCGCCGAGGCCCCGGAACTGCAACCGGACCTCCTCGGCGCCCACGGGTCGCCCCGGGAACGCCGCGGCCAGCTGCTCCACGGACTGATCGAGCACCGACGGATCCTCGCCCAACGTCGCGACGAGGGCGGCGGCTCCCTGTGGCGTGACGGCCGCACCTCGAACCGTTGCCCGCTCCAGGACCCACTTCGTCAGGTCCTGTCGCTTCAGGACGACTTGGCGAACCACCCCGCCGGCCGCCTGCACCGCCTTGGCCAGAGGCGGCGCGCTCCTGGCCCGGGACACCAGCGTCAGCGCACAGACGGCGACGGGAGACGGGGCCTCGACGTAGGAGCGCACCTCTTTCGCTCCGGCCTCCGGCAGCGCCTGGCAGTTCACCACCATCAGCGCCCTGGGCTCCCCCCATAGCGACGGTGTTGCCAGGTCGGCCGTCTCCCCGCCCCGCCATTCCCGTCCGTCGACCTCCGTCGCGCGCACGCCGAGCTGTTCCAGCCAACCGCGGGCGGCCAGTCTGAGCAGGTACGGGTCCTCTCCCCAGAAGAGGGCGGTGGTCTGCGGGGCCTCCACGGGGCGGATTCTACGAGTCGGGATCGATGCCTCTCTCGTCACGGCGACGAGGCCACAGGATGGACCTGCCCGACCACCAGGCCTCGGCGGTCGAACGTCACCGTCACGTCGCCCGACCTGTCGGTTCGGTAGATCCGCATACCGTCCGAGGCGAGCGCGGTGAGGACGCTCCCCACCGGATGGCCGTAGCGGTTCGGCCCCACGCTGACCACGGCCACGGCGGCATGAACGGCCACGAAGAACTCTGGGAGAGAGGTGTCACCGCCGTGGTGGGGAACCTTCAGCACGGCCGCTGGGACGAGCGACGGCTCGTCCCTGAGGACGTCCGTCTGGGAGTCCTGCTCCGCGTCGCCGGGGAACATCACGGTGGCCGGCCCGTCCCGCACCCGCAGGATCAGGGAATCGTTGTTCGGGTCCGAATCCGTTCCGAAGAAGCAATGCTCCGGGCCCAGGACGTCCAGCCGGACGTCGCCGACCTGGAGCACCGCCCCCGGTCGGGGATGCTGGAATCCGACGCCCGCCGCGGACACCGCTCGAAGGAACTCAGCGTAGAAGGGAGAAGATCCACGACATCCCGGATCGACGACCAGTCCCACCGGGAAGCGGGCCAGCACCGCGGGCAGCCCTGCCACGTGGTCTGCATGGGGATGGGTGGCCACCATCAGGTCGATCCTTCGAACGCCCAGCGCCGCCAGCTTCGTCGCCACCTCCTCCGGATCGGGACCGCCGTCGATCAGGATGGTGGCGCCCCCCGGCGACCGGATCAGCGCGGAGTCCCCCTGCCCCACGTCGAAGAACGTCACGGTGAGCGCGGCCGGTGGCCCCGCCCTGAGGGCGCTCGCCCACAGGAACAACGGCAGGACCAGGAAGCCGGCTGCCACCGCTCGCCGAGGAAGCTTCCGTCCCGACCGAAGCCACCACCCTGCCGCGATCACCAGGGCGATCCCGGCGAGAAAAGAGACCAGATGCCCCTGCTCCGAGGTGACCGAAGGCAACGGTGACCTCGCCAACCGGTCCGCCAGGCCTTCCAGATATCCGAGGGGAATGGCGGCCATGCCCGCCACCACGACCCCGGCGGGTCGGAACAGCAGGCCCAAGGCCGCCGCGGCAAGCCCGAGCAGCATCCCGGGGCCCACCGCGGGGAAGGCCATGAGGTTCGCCGGCACCGAGACCATTGGCACCACCCCGAAGTGGTACAGGAGCAGGGGCGTGACGCCGGCCTGGGCGCCGATCGTGGTCCCGGCCGCGAGCGACAGGCCCGCCGGGAGGAACCGGAGCCGATCGGACACCGGTGCGGCCAGAATGGCCATCCCGGCGGTAGCCGCCACCGAGAGCTGGAAACCGATCGCGTAGACCAGCGTCGGGTTCAACTCCAGCAGGACGAGCACGGCCGCCCCCATGATGGCCGGCGCGCTTCGGGGCCTCCCCAGGAAGATCCCCAGAAGGGTCAGCCCGGACATGGCCGCCGCTCGAAGAACCGACGGCTCGGCCCGCGTCAGCAAGACGAAGAAGGCGATGGCGCCCATGCCCAGGGCGAACCGGGCTCGGCGACCCAGGCCCACCAGCAGGCCCAGTCCCATCACCGGGGCGAGGAACATGGCCAGGTTCTCGCCCGAGACCGCCGTGAGGTGAGAAAGCCCGGTGGCCCGGAAGTCCTCTTCGATACCGGAGTCCAGCCGGGACGTGTCCCCCAGGGTGAGACCCATCACCACGCCCGAGTGCCGGCTCGGGAACACCCGGGCCAGGGAGTTCCGGAGCGCCGAACGCAGCCCGTCGGCCGCACGCATCAAAGGGTTCGTCGGAGGGCCACGGGACGAGATGGAGTCCACGAAGCACGTCGCGGGGTAGCCGCGGTGACCCAGATACCTGCCGAAGTCCCCGTGGAGCCGGCTCAGGGAGCCTTGCACGGCCACCCGATCTCCGGCTCCCACACGAGGCGGGGACCCATGGCCCTCCAGCCACAGCTCGTCGTGGAGCCGGACCGCCCCTGGCCACCTGGCGCTGGAAGGAAAGAGCGTGTCGACGCGCAGGGACGCGGTCCACCCCAGCGCCTGCTGCTGTGGATCGGAGCTCATCTGGCCCCAGGCCGTGACG
>DHWM01000080.1 GCA_002413185.1 Actinobacteria bacterium UBA5182 | reverse complement strand
CGCCCCTGCAGACGTTCGCCCATGGCGTGGGCGGCCTGAAGCTGCAGGGCGAGCTGGGTGCCCTGGAACAGGCCCTCCAGCCACCCCAGGATCTCGGCGTGGGCCATGGCCAGCTCGGCCAGGGTGCCGTCCCGAAGATCCGGCGTCAGGTCGTCCAGCTCTTCATAGAGCTCCGGAGGAAGCGCCTCCTTCAGCTCGTGGTAGATCCGCCCGTGGACCTGGCGGAGATGCTCGACGGCGCCCTCTTCGGGCCGGATGCGCCGAGCTTCCTCCAGGACCTCCCGGGTCACCCCGGCGATGCGAAGGAGGCGCTGGGGGTCGACGGCGCGCACCGTGACGAGGCCCTGGCCCTCGGCAGGCTCGGGGTCGCGCTGCTCCGGGCTCGGATCGGGATCGTTGAGATCGGGATCGGGGGAGGCCATGTCGCCGGAGAGATTACCCGCCCGAAAGAGTTTGAGCGGGCCCGAGAGGCCTTTGGAGCCGCTCGCGCCTTCCCCATACGCGAGCGTTATCTACTCGGCATCTCGGACCCGCCCAAAGGGTGGTCCCAAGCGACTCCGTTGACCTGGGGGTGAGCCCGGCCTCGGGGGTCCGTTCCGGTGGCCTTCGAGACTCACGTCTCTCCGGTCTCCGAACCGGTCCGGGAGACCCGGCGCTCCCTTCGGTCCCGGTGCCCGCTTGGGACCGGGGCGAAAACTAACAAGGGGGTCCTCGCACTGTCAAACGTCAGAAAGTGCCTGCGGCACAGCTAGTTTGGCGGATAAGCGCAGGTGAGACGTGTCCTCGGACGATCCGACAAACCCCGCAGAATGACCGACAAAAGCATGGGTCACCCCGGAGGGGGCTGCGGCTTGCGGATGGCCAGCGTCAGGCGACTCACCGCGACAAGGCGCCCCTCGTCGTCGACCACGCGCATGTCCCACACCGCGGTGCTTCGACCAACGTGAAGCGGGACGCCGGTGGCCGTGACGTGGCCGTCTCGGGCCGATCGGATGTGATTCACGTTGAGCTCGATGCCCATCGTCAAGAGCTCCGGGCCCACCAGGAGCGCCGTCCCCACCGATGCCACGGTCTCGCACAGGGCCGCCGTGGCCCCCCCGTGCAGGAGCCCGTAGGGTTGGGTGTTCCCGGCCACCGGGATGCGGGCGACGATCCGGTCCGGCCCCACCTCGACGTATTCCATGCCGAGCCGCTCCATCAGCGTCCCGGCCATGGCGTCGATGGCCACCCGCAGCCCGGAGTCGCCTCCACCGCCCTCACTCACAGGTTCGCCGCCACGATCACGAGCTCCGTTCCCAGGCCAAGCAGGAACCCGAACAGGACCCCCCATACAGTGATCTCCCATGCCCCCAGCCTGCGCCCCGTGAACAGCAGCTCGCTGACGACGTAGATGATCGCGCCAGCGGCGAGCGTCAGGAACGCCACGAACACGAACTCGCTGGCGAAGGCCCGGCCGACGATGGTGCCCACGAAGGTGGGGCTCCCCGCGATCAGCCCGGCGGTAATCAGATAGCGCCACGACGCCTGGACACCGCCCGCGGCAAGCGGCCCCACGATGCCGAAGCCCTCCGTGGCGTTGTGCAGGGCGAATCCCACGACCAGCAACACGGCCAGCGAGATCTCGCCCCGATGGGCGGCTTGCCCGATGGCCAGGCCCTCTGAGAAGTTGTGCAGCCCGATGCCCACGGCGATCGACATACCGAGGTGAAGGGCATTCTCGCGCAGCGCCAACTCGTTCGCCTCGGCCACCGCCATCGAACCCGGGCCGATCTGGGGCGATGAGCGCCTGGACCGCTGGTACTTGCCGACGTACAGGAGCGAGAGCAGCCCGCACCCCAGTCCGAGGACGTACACCGCGGCCAGTCCCGCGAAGCGTCCCCAGTCCGCGGTGCCCGCTTCGGTCTGTTCGACGATCTGCTCCAGCGGTCGGGTGGCGTTCTGCAAGATGTCGAACAGCAGGAAGATCAGGATGCCGGCGGAGACGGCGTTGAGCGCGGCCTTGAGCCGGGGACGGGGACTGCGGAGGCGACCCAGGGGGAGTCCGAGGAAGATCGTGGAACCGGCGATGGCGCCGAGAACGATGGTCCGCCACAGGCTCATCGGGCGGGGAACCCCGGTGTGGCGACCTTGGGCATCTCGAAAAAACTCTACCAGCGGGCTCGGATTTTCCGTGGGCACTGGGGGTGGCGGATGACCGCTTCCCTTCGGCGGCTCTCGGCGTGTCGGAGGGGCCGACTACAATCGCTTCGGTGGCCGGCGACTCGAACAGCGAACCAGAACCAGACCGCGAGCGCCCCAAGCGAATCTTCCTCCTCGACGGACACAGCCTCTCGTTCCGGGCGTTCTTCGCCCTGCCCATGTCCCTGGCAACCACCAGCGGCCAGGTGACCAATGCCGTCTATGGGTTCACCTCGATGCTCATCAAGCTGCTGGGGGAGGAGCGCCCCGACCTGATGGCGGTGGCGTTCGACAAGGGCCGCCCTACCATCCGGCTCGAGCAGTACCCGGAGTACAAGGCCGGGCGGGCCGAGGCCCCGGACGAGTTCCGCCAGCAGCTCGGGCTGATCCGGGAGGTCCTGGAGACGCTGGCCATCCCCATCGTCGAGGTGGAGGGCTACGAGGCCGACGACGCCCTGGGCACCCTGGCCTGCCGGGCCGTCGACCGGGGCATGGAGGCCGTCATCGTCACGGCGGACCGGGATTTCTTCCAACTGGTTCGTCCGGGGATCAGCGTGATGTTCAACCGAAAGGGGATCTCAGACATCGTCCGGTACGACGTCGAGGCGGTGACGGAGCGGTTCGGCCTTCCCCCGGAGAAGTACCTGGAATACGTGGCGCTCAAGGGGGATCCATCCGACAACATCCCCGGCGTCCCGGGCGTGGGGGAGAAGACAGCCTCGAAGCTGATCCAGGATTACGGGACGGTGGAGGAGCTCCTGGCGCACACCGAGGAGCTGAAGCCCAGGGTCCGCGAGGGGATCGAGGCCGCCGGGCAGGACCTCATCCGAAACCGCGAGCTGGCCCGCCTGGAGTGCGACCTGGAGCTTGCCATCGACCCCCAGGACTGCGTGATGGGATCGTGGGACCACGATGCGCTGCGCCGGCTGTTCAACTCCCTCGAGTTCCGGACGCTCCTGGAGCGCCTGGAAGACCTGGAGGCCGCGACCAAGCCGGTCGTGGAGCAGGCCACGCTGGACGTCCGGACCGGGACCGCCGAGGAGGTCGCCCATGTGGTCAATTCCCCAGGACCGAAGGCCGTCGCCCTGCTGGTGGACGAAGGCGTCAAGGGAATCGCCGTGTCCGCCGGGGGTGGCCAGGCGGTCTTCGCCGCGGTGGACGCCCTGCCGCCGCAGATGGCGCAGTGGACCGGCGACCGTACCGCCCCCAAGTGGGTCCACGACGCGAAGGACTTCCAGGCCGCCCTGTTCGCGGCCGGGCTGAGCCCCGACGGCGTCACGTTCGACACCCTGCTGGCCGGATATCTCCTGGATCCGGCCGAGGCGAGCTATCCGCTCGCCGAGTTGTGCCGGCGGTACCTGGGGCTGGACATCCTGGGCACGGCCGAAGAGCAGGAAGCCGATGCTGGGCAGCTGTTCGCCGATCCGGGACCGGGGGTGGCACGCGAAGCCGCCGCGGTCGGCCTTTTGGCTCCGGTGCTGCAGGAGCGGATCGACCGGGCCGGGTTGGCGCCCCTGCTGGCCGACGTGGAGATGCCGCTGTCCGGCGTGCTGGCCCGGATGCAGGCCGCGGGTGTGGCCCTGGACGTCCCCTACCTGCAGGAGATGTCGGAGACCCTGGGGGATCGCATGGCCACGCTGGAGCACCAGATCTATCAGCACGCCGGCGAACAGTTCAACATCGGGTCGCCGCCCCAACTTCGGACCATCCTGTACGGGAAGCTCGGCCTGACTCCGCTCAAGAAGACGTCGAAGGGCGCGCTGTCCACAGACGCGGACGTCCTGGAGAAGCTCCGGGACCACCACCCCATCGTCGATGCGCTGCTGAACTACCGGGAGCTGTCCAAGCTGAAGTCCACCTACCTGGACGCGCTGCCGCCGCTGGTGAGCCCTCGGGACGGCCGCATCCACACGACCTACAATCAGGTCGGCGCGTCGACCGGTCGCCTCTCCAGCACCAACCCCAACCTCCAGAACATCCCCACCCGGGGGGAGCTGGGCCGGCAGATCCGGCTCGCCTTCGTGCCCGGAGCGGCTGACCGGGAGCTGCTGGTGGCCGACTACTCGCAGATCGAGCTTCGGGTGCTGGCGCATCTGTCCGGCGACGAGGCCCTCCACGAAGCGTTCGCCATGCAGACCGACATCCACGCCGCCACGGCGGCGAAGGTGTTCGGGCTGCCGCTCGACCAGGTCGATCCGGAGCTGCGCCGGCGCGCCAAGGTCGTGAACTACGGCCTGGCCTACGGGATGAACGCGTACGGGCTGGCCAGCCGGATGGGCATCGCCACCGACGAGGCCCAGGAGTTCATCGACGCGTACTTCGCGGGATTTCCGAAGATCCGTGACTTCCTGGACCATCAAGTTGGCCAGGCGACGGTGGAAGGGTTCACCTCGACCATGCTCGGGCGGCGGCGCTACCTCCCTGAGCTGGCGTCCTCCAACCCCAGGGTCCGGGACATGGGTCGGCGCATGGCGCTGAACGCCCCGATCCAGGGGAGTGCCGCGGACATCCTCAAGCTCGCCATGATCAAGGTCGACGGCGCGCTGGACGGCTCGCCCCTGGACTGCGTCATGGTCCTGACCGTGCACGACGAGCTGGTGTTCGACGTCGCCGATCGTGATCGGCCCGCTGCTTCCGACCTGGTCCGCGCGGCCATGGAGTCGGCGTGCGAGCTGACGGTGCCGCTGAAGGTCGACATCGGCTGGGGGAAGAACTGGGCCGAGGCGGCCCCGGCTGGGCACTGAGGCGCTCGCTCCATTGACGGGCTGACTGCGCCGCCACTACACTGACCGGCGCCCGGCGGTTCCATTCTCCACAGCCCGAACCCTCCTTTGCCCTTGGAGCGGCGATTGGCCGTGGGAGAGAACCGGCCGGCGAAGGGAGTGGTAGCGGATCGAAACGGGAACTGAAGGACCGGTGGCGCAAGCTCAGGACGATCTGACGCCCGAGGAGCTCATCCAGGCCATCGAGGAAAGCCTTAAGGACTTCAAGGACGGCGACCTGGTCGAGGGCGAGGTGGTCAAGGTCGACCGGGACGAGGTCCTTCTCGATATCGGCTACAAGTCCGAAGGCGTCATCCCCTCCAAGGAGCTTTCGATCCGCCAGGACGTCGACCCGTCCGAGGTGGTCAAGGTGGGCGACCACATCGAGGCGCTTGTCCTTCAGAAGGAGGACAAGGAGGGTCGCCTGATCCTCTCCAAGAAGCGCGCCCAGTACGAGCG
>DHWM01000135.1:6785-6916 GCA_002413185.1 Actinobacteria bacterium UBA5182 | reverse complement strand
ACGCTCGCCGTATCGTCCGGCGGTGAGCGGGAGGACCGAGGCATGGCCATCGAGCCGAAGACTCGATACACGTATGCGGATCTGGCGCGCTTCCCCCAGGACAACCTTCGCCGCGAGATTATCGACGGGGA
>DHWM01000135.1:461-6690 GCA_002413185.1 Actinobacteria bacterium UBA5182 | reverse complement strand
ATGTGTATAAGAGACAGATCCGGGCGTGGACCGGACCGGAGAGGGCAGGGACGATAGATGACGACCTCGCTCCGTTGGACCTCGGCCGACCTCGACGTCATGCCAGATGATGGGAAGCGCCGCGAGATTATCGACGGGGAGCTCGTGGTGACGGCCGCGCCGGCCACCCGGCATCAGCAGGTGGTCATGACGTTGGCGGGCGAGCTATACCAATACGCCAAGGCGCACGGCGGCCGGGCCTTCCCGGCGCCGACGGACGTGTTCTTGTCCGACGTCGACGTGGTGGAGCCGGACGTGCTGTTCGTCCGCGCCGAGCACGCCGGGAAGGTGGAGCGGGAGTTCGTTCGATCGGCCCCCGACGTCGTCGTGGAGGTGTCGTCGCCATCAACCAGGCGGCTCGAGCTCGTTCGCAAGCGCGAGCTGTACGAGCGGTTCGGCGTCCCCGAGTACTGGTACGTGGGCCTCGACGCGGAACGGATCGAGCGGTATCGCCTGGGAGAGGACGGCTACGGCCGGCCCGAGATCCTGGTCCGAGGCGATGTCCTGGAGAGTTCCCAGGTCCCCGGGTTTGCCCTCCAGGTCACGGACGTCCTGGGCGCCCCCCAGGAGGACTGAGCCTGGGTCGCTGATCCGAAGCCCCGACCTCAGCGAAGCGGTGCGCCACCAGAACACCGTCGCGGATCGGAAGGATCGTGGTGAGGTAGGCAGGATCCGACGCCGCTGCCCGGTTCATCTCGATGATGGCCTCGGTCCAGCCGGCGTGAGGGTCCGGGTCCGCGCCGGTCGCGCCGGTCACCCTTCCCGACCACAGGGTGTTGTCACAGATGTAGAAGCCCCCGGGCCGGACCCGATCGCGCGAAGCCCGCCACGCCTCGGGGTACCCGTGCTTGTCGATGTCGCAGTACACGACGTCGAAATCACCTTCCACCGCCTCGAGGCTGGTGACGGCGTCGCCGACGTGGAACGTCACGGGTCCGTCCAGCCCAGCCCGGCCCAGGTAGTCGGCGGCCTTCTTCTCGTTCTCCGGGTCCCCGTCGGTGAGGTGGAGCTCGCCGTCCGGTCCGACCGCCCGGGAGAACCAGTACCCGCTGTATCCGAAGCCGGAGCCGAGCTCGAACACCCGCTTGGCCCCGATGCTCCGGGCCAGGATCTCAAGCACCACGCCGACCATCCGGCCGACGATGGGGAAGCCGCGCTCCTTGGCTTCGGCCTCCATCTCCAGAAGGACGGGTTCGTCGTGACGGGCCAGGAGGCCGCGGATGTAGTCTTCGATTGCCGGGTTGGTGATGTCCATGACACCGATCCTACCGGGCCGGGACGGGCCGCTCCCTGCCGACGGTCGACATCAGCCCGATCGAGACGAGGATCAGCGCGACCGCGACGCCCAGCCCGATCAGCCACACGCCAGGCGAGGCCCGTCCGATCCGCTGCCCGCCCTTCGAGGGGACGGACAAGTTGGCCGCGGACGGTTCGAGAGCGAAGACGCGCCAGCCGGCTGGCCTCTTGTGCAGGATCACGATGCCACTCCCTACTGGGCCGTTCACCATCTTCACCCGGTATGGAACAAGGGCATGCTCGGGGTCAAGAGAAACCTGCGTCGTGAGATAGGTTCGGCCCCTTCCCACCTCGATCACGTCGAGATTGCCGGGGTCGCGCGACGCCCAGTTCGGCAGGATCCGCTGGCTCAGGCGTTCGGGCGCGTACTTCTGGGGCTGCCCCGCCGATCCCTGGTTGAGCGAGATCAGCCACCGTTCGACCACGCCCTCGGGCCGGTCGGTCCCGCCGCAGGCCGGCAGCAGCACCGCCGCCAGGACCACCACGACGGCCAGCCTCTTCACCGGCGGGCCTCGTCCATCGACACGAAGTCCACGCCCTTCGTCTCCCCGACGTAGCGCCACGCGATGAACAGCACCGGCAACAGCGTCACCACGAACACCACGCTCATCGAATCCCCGATCGAGCCGATGGGGCCGCTCCGATGGTCCCCGAGCAGGCCGACGATCAGGGGACCGAGCATTCCCCCCGGGATCTCGAAGGCGTTCCGGGCCCACGCCGCGGCTCGGCTCCGGACGTAGGTGGGGAAGAACTCGGTGGCGAAGGCGCTGGTCATGCACCCGGACCCCAGCCCGAAGAAGATCGCCAGGCACAGGAACGGAAGCATCACCACGGCCGAGTGGATCTGGAACAGGGCGACGCCGAACAAGGCCGAGCACGACGTGTAGACGAGGAAGGTGGGGCGCCGGCCCCACCGGTCCATCAGCTTCCCGGCCACCACGAAGCCGGCCGCCCCCACCGCCCCGGCCAGGGCCAGATACAGGCCGGACAGCGAGACCGACATCCCCACCTCCTGCTGCGCGAAGTACGGCCACCAGAACACTGCCGCCGCCAGCGAGATGAACCGGAAGAAGTGCAGGAGTCCCACGGCCAGGAGGTTGCGGCGGAACTCGGCCCGCCAGGGCTCCCCGAGGCTGGTGTGGTCAAGTGCGCCGAGCGGGTCGCCCGCCCGGACGGCCGCGTAGCGTTCGGTCTCGTGCATGCCCCGGCGGGCCAACCCCACGATGACGAGCGGCACGATCCCCACCAGGTAGAACGCCCGCCACTTGATCGGGGAGTTGCCCAGGCCGGCAAAAGCCAGGATGCCCACCAGGATCCCTCCCAGCGTCAGCATGGCGGCCAGGATGCCCAGCCCGCGTCCCCGGTCGTTCGACGGGAACTCCTCGACCACGATGGTGATCGCCACCGCCCATTCGGCGCCCAGGAAGATCTGCGCGACGAACTGGGAGGCGGTGAGCATCACCAGGCTCACCGAGAGCGCGGTGAGGATCGTGCCGGCCGTGTAGCCGACGATGGTGATCAACAGGAGCCGCTTCCGGCCGATGCGATCGGCTTGGGCGGCCAGGAAGAACGCCACGATCGACCCGGACGTGGTGATGAACGGGATCAGGCCGGCCTGGGCCTCGGTCCCACCGAGATCGGCCAGCACCAGTGAGAGGACGAAGGGCAGGACGAACGCGTCGTAGCCGTTGAAGAAGGTCGCGGTGGCGAGGAGCCGAAGAAGCTTCCGGCGATAGGCCGGACCGCGCTCCGGAGCCATCGGCGGTGCCTGCACTTCGACTGGTGGTACCGGCTGGTCCTCGCCCACTGGAACGTCCCCTTTCCGCCCGTCAGGATTGTGGCGCGCCACCGGGCTCCGGCGCCACCGGGCCGGTAGGCTCCATGCCTCGGACAGGCCGGGCCGCGGAAGGAGGATCCCATGGGACTGAGGACCACCACCGTCGAGCGGGACTTCGGGGAGGAGCCGGGCAGGGTGTTCGACGCGTTCGCGGAGGCGGTGCAGGCGATGCCAAAGGCGCGGATCGATTCGGTCGACCCCCATGCGCGGGTGATCGCGGCGCGGACCGGGATGAGCTTCACCTCCTGGGGCGAGAACCTCCTGATCAAGGTGGAGCCTTCCGCCGAGGGCCGAGCCCACGTCACCGTCACCTCGACGCTGAAGATGCAGCTTGTCGACTGGGGCAAGAACAAGAAGAACGTCGAGGCTCTGGTGGCGTCGGCCACCGGGCGCCTCGAGCGGGCCACGGGACAGCAGGGCCAGCCGCCGGCGCCACCGCCGCCGCCCGGGTGAAGCCGGCCGAAGCCGGGCGACCTTCGCCCGATCACGCTCCTCCCACGACCGAACGGCCTCCGCTGCTGACAGCCCCGTTCGTTCGGATCTGGCTGTCCACGCTCGCCTACTTCATCGGCATCGGCGCGACCCTTCCGATCCTCCCGCGCTACGTGAAAGGCCCTCTCGGCGGGACGAGCTTCTCGGTGGGGCTGGTTGTCGGCTCGTTCAGCCTGACCGCGTTCTTCCTCCGACCCCTGGCCGGCCGCCTGGGCGACCGCCGGGGAAGGCGCCTGCTCACGGTGGGAGGCGCGTCGGTTGTGGCGCTCTCGATCGCGGGGTACACGGTCTCGGCGTCGCTGCCCCCGTTGATCGGGTTCCGGCTCCTGACCGGCGCGGGCGAGGCCTTCTTCTTCACCGGGTCGGCCAGCGCCATCAACGACGTGACACCCGACGAGCGGCGGGGCGAGACGGTCAGCCTGTTCTCGCTGGCGCTCTACGTGGGGCTGGCGGTGGGGCCGCTCCTGGCCGAGCCCATCCTGGGCCACGGCGGCTACCACCACGTGTGGTGGATGGCGGCGGCTGCGAGCGCGGTGGCGGCCGCGCTGGTCCTGTGGGCCCCGAACACCGGTGCCCGGGAGGAGGGGGCCGAACGGAGCCCTGGGCCGCTCGTCAACCGGGCCGCCCTGATGCCGGGCATCGTGCTCTCCTCGAACGTGTGGGGATTCTCCGCCTTCGTTTCCTTCGTTCCGCTGTACGCGCTCCAGCTCGGGCTGAGCGGGTCGCGCTACGTGTTCCTGGGCTACGCGTTGATCATCATCGCGGTGCGCGGGCTGGGGGCCCGGCTCCCGGACCGGCTGGGGGAGGCCCGGACGTCGCGGTTCTCCATCATCGTGTCCATCGTTGGGCTCACCGTGATGGCTACGTGGCACGCGGTGGCCGGGCTGTACGCCGGCGCCGTCATCTTCGCGGTGGGCCAGGCGCTCCTCTTTCCCGGCCTGATGACCCTTGCCATCCGGAGCGCCCCACCGGAGGAGCTGGGGTCGGTGGTGGGCACGTTCACGGCGTTCTTCGACCTGTCCTACGGATTGGGCGCGGTGAGCCTGGGCGCGGTGGCTTCGGTCTTCGGGTACCGAGGAGCCTTCGCGATGGGCGCGATGATCGCTGCGGTTGGGCTGGCGCTGTTGCTGATCCGTCAAGCCAGGGAGCGCTCCCGGACCGTGGAGTGACGGCGGCGCGACGACGCCGAACTTTTCACCCATGGCCTCTTTAGGTTTCGGGGGATTTCTGATCCTGTATGGCGTGGATGCATTCGAGCCCGGAGGTTCCGAGCGGGAGCGACCTGGAGAGTGTCTATCGCTCCGAAGGACTGCGGCTTCAGCGGGCGCTGCTGCTCTTCGCCGGGGACGCAGACGTGGCGAGCGAGGCGGTCGCCGAAGCGTTCGCCCAGGCGTTGCGGAGAGGGACGGCCATCCGGTCGCCGGCGAAGTGGATCTGGCGAGCTGCCTTCAGGATCGCCGCCGGCGAGCTGAAGGACCGAGCCAGGCGGGCCCGGCCGGTCGCATCGGACCCGGAAGGCCGGTACGAGCTTCCCGACGATGTGATCGACCTGGTGGCGGCCCTCCGGAAGCTTCCACCGAAGCAGCGTGCCGCCGTCGTGCTTCATCACCTCGACGGGTACTCCAGCGTGGAGATCGCCCGGATCCTGGACTCGACGCCGCCGGCCGTCTTCGTCCATCTCAGTCAGGGGCGCAAGCGGCTTCGACACCTCCTGGAGGAGGGAGATGACTGATCTCGACCAGCGGTTCCGGGCGGCCGCCGGCATCGATGTCCCGGACCTGTGGCCCGACATCGAGGCGCGTGATCCGCGGCCGGAGGCTGGTTGGGCCGCCTCGGGCCGCCGGCTGGTCGCCTTCGCGGTGGCGATCCTGCTGATCGCGGGGGGCATTCCCTTGGCCGTGTGGGCGTTACGGGAACGAGGCTCGGCGCCGGCGTCTCAACCAGCGCGGTGCGAGAACTCGTTCCAGCTCGCCTCGGTGCCCCAGCACCACACACCCGACGACAGGATCACCGCGGTTGCGCCGATCAGCGGGTCCGATGTGTGGGCGGTCGGGTGGTTCGGGGAAGCTGGGATCTCCCGTGGGCCCGTCTCGGGGATCGATCAGGCCCAGATCGACCACTGGGATGGGACATCGTGGACAAGCGTCCCCGCCGCGGAGATCAGCACCGAGGAAGAGAGCACCAGCGGCCCTGTCCACGTGTCTGGGCGGTTGGGGTTCCTCCAGGCGGTGGACGGAACGACGTCGACGGATGTCTGGGCGGTTGGCTCGGCGAACCACCCGCTGATCGAGCATTGGGATGGCCACGCGTGGCGCGAGTCACCCAGCCCCTCGGTCGGCCATGGACAGCTGACCGACGTGGTTGCCATCTCACCGACGGAGGCATGGGCGGTCGGCGACCGGTCCGACGACGGCACGCCCCTGATAGAGCGGTGGGACGGGCATGCGTGGCGAACCGTAACCGTCCCCTCGGTCGGCCCCGGCTCCTGGAGCGCGGTGGCCGCAACGGGTCCGGACGACGTGTGGGCCGCGGGGTACGGGACCCAGCCGGAACGACCGCTGGTCG
>DHWM01000135.1:0-433 GCA_002413185.1 Actinobacteria bacterium UBA5182 | reverse complement strand
GGTCGGCCATGGACAGCTGACCGGCGTGGTTGCCATCTCACCGACGGAGGCATGGGCGGTTGGCGACCGGTCCGACGACGGCACGCCCCTGATAGAGCGGTGGGACGGGCATGCGTGGCGAACCGTAACCGTCCCCTCGGTCGGCCCCGGCCACTGGAGCGCGGTGGCCGCGACCGGCCCGGACGACGTGTGGGCCGCTGGATTCGCGAACCAGCCGGAACGACCGCTGGTCGGTCACTGGGACGGCACGGCCTGGCGCGTGGAGATGCTGCCCACAGACGGTGTGCATGCCGTCCTGATGGGCATCGACGCGGTCTCGGCGACCGACGTATGGAGTGTCGGATACCAGCTGGCCCGTCAGGAGTTCGCGGTTCTCATCGAGCACTGGGACGGGGCGCGGTGGACCCAGCTGAACGCCGCGGTTTCAGGATTG
>DHWM01000196.1 GCA_002413185.1 Actinobacteria bacterium UBA5182 | reverse complement strand
TGAGGACCTCCTCCACCCGGATGATCTCGCGCCGCTCCAGGAACCCGTACTGGAGCAGCCATGAGTCCGAATACAGCTTCGAGAGGTAGTTTCGGCCGGTGTCCGGGAATACCACGACCATCAGGGCGTCCTCGCCCATCTCCCTGGCTACTGTCAGCGCCGCGAACAGGGCCGTCCCGCTGGAACCGCCCACCAGGATGCCCTCCTGTCTGGTGATGGCGCGAGCCGTCAGGAACGAATCGCGGTCCGAGACCCGAACGTACCGGTCCACCAGCGAAGGGTCGAACGTGTCCGGCCAGAAGTCCTCGCCGATGCCCTCGGTGAGATAGGGCCGGGCGTCCTCACCGGGCGCCGCGGAGAACAGCGAGCCCTCCGGGTCGGCTCCCACGATCTGGATCGCGGGGTTCTGTTCCTTCAGGTACCTCGCCGCTCCGCTGATCGTCCCCCCCGTCCCGACCCCCACCACGAGGACGTCGATTTCGCCGTCGGTCTGGCGCCAGATCTCGGGACCGGTGGTCTCGTAATGCGCCTGCGGGTTTCCGGGGTTGTAGTACTGGTTCGGCTGGAAAGCGCCCGGGATCTCCTCGGTCAGGCGATCGGCCACCCGGTAGTAGGACTCGGGCGACTGTGGGGCCACGGCGGTCGGGGTGATGACGACCTCGGCGCCATACGCCCGCAGCAGGGCCACCTTCTCCTGGCTCATCTTGTCCGGCATCACGAAGATGCACTTGTATCCCTTGATGGCGGCCGCGATGGCCAGGCCATGCCCGGTGTTGCCCGAGGTGGGTTCCACGATGGTGCCGCCCGGCCGGAGCTTGCCGTCACGTTCGGCCGCCTCGATCATGCGGAGCCCGATGCGGTCCTTGACGCTCCCCCCTGGGTTCAGCATCTCGAGCTTGGCCAGGATCGTCGGCTTGAGGCCCCTGGCAACGCTGTGGAGGCGGACCAGCGGGGTGTTGCCCATCGCGTCGAGGAAGGTGTCGAGAACCTCCATGAGCGCTCCCTTTCAGGTCTGGAGGGCTTGCCGCCCGAGTCCGGAAGGCGGCTACCAACTTTGCATTCTGACCGATTCAGCTGGGAGTCCCGTCGAGCTCCCCGTCTCCGGCGGTTGCGGCGTTCGGCGAGGGCCCCGGGAAGGGCCCCGGAACGGCGATATGGTAGCCCTGGCCCCAGGAGACCCCCAGGCTCCGCAGAGTCTCCAGCTCGGCTTCGGTCTCGATCCCCTCGGCGATGATCGTGGCTCCGATCTCCGAGGCGAAGGAGATCAGCGCGGTGGTCAGGGCCCGGCAGGCCGGATCCAAATCGATCCCCCTGGTCAGGGAGATGTCCAGCTTGATGAACTCCGGGGCCATCCGGACGATGTGCCGAAGGCTGGCGAACCCCGCTCCGGCGTCGTCGATGGCCAGCCGCACGCCTCGACGCCGAAGCTCCTCGAGGCCGTCGTTCAGCCCGCCGTAGTCGATCACCGGGGCGTGTTCGGTGATCTCGATGACGATCCGATCAAGCGGCGTCGAGGAGAGCGCGGAAAGCAGGCGCGAGGCGACGGCCGTCTCCGGCGACACGTTCACCGCCAGGAAGGCGGTCTCCGGGAGACGGCTCAGGGCTGGAAGGGCCGCCTTCACGGCGGCCAGCTCGAGGTCCATGCGCAGCCCCACCTCTTCGGCCTCGGCCAGCCATGTCTCGGGGGTGCGGGCGGTCGTGCCGTCGAATCGGGCCAGCGCCTCCAGGCCGACCAGCCGGGAAGTCCGAAGCTCGGTGATGGGCTGGAAGACCATCGGGATGCTTCGCTGGAGGAGGAGCCCCTTGATCCGCTCGAGCCGGCTCCGCTGGACCTGCGCCTCGATCTCCTGCTGGCGAAGCTGCGCTGCCACCTCGCGGAGCAGGTCGCCAGCCACCTGGACCGAAAGGGACCCGTGGCCGCGCGCGGCGTTGTGGATGGCATCGACCAGATCGACCCCTGGTGTCCCCTTCACCAGGTAGCTCGTGGCTCCGGCTCGGAGCATCTCCTCCACGCTGTGGAGGTCCTCGAAGCCGGACAGGGCCACGACCCGGGTGTGGGGCGAACGGGCCCGGATCTCCCGGGCCGCCACCGGGCCCCCGCCTCCTGGCATCTTCACGTCGATGATGGCAACGTCCGGGCGGAGCGTCGTGGCGAGGTCGATCGCCTCGACGGCGTCCGCGGCCGCGCCCACCAAGCTGAGGGACCCCTCGCCGTCGATGAAGTTCGAAAGCGCCGAGCGCACCAGGGGCTCGTCCTCGGCGATGAGGACGCGAACGAGATGCCCTACGTGGTCGCCGTGGCTGTTCGCAGCCGCGCTGTTGTATTTCGGTACCGAGCTCATGGCACGCTTCAGTGGCCCTCAGAGTGGAGTGTGGCAAGAGAGCGTATCCGAGCAAGCACCCCGGGGGAACGAGCCTTTCGGGGGATTGTTCGGCTCTTTCCTGGGTAGGCCGCACGGCCGGACCTGTCCCCTCACCGACTGAGGGCCGCGCGCGGTTGCGCGCCGTGCCCACTCCTTGCATGCTGATGGGATGGCGGTGTCTTCGATCCCGGAAGTTCGCGCCCCTCGAGGCTCGGAACGGTCGTGCCGGAGTTGGCCACAGGAAGCCGCCCTCCGGATGCTCATGAACAACCTCGATCCGGATGTGGCCGAGCGCCCCGAGGACCTGGTGGTGTACGGCGGGACCGGAAAGGCGGCGCGGTCCTGGGATGCGTTCCACCAGATCGTCCGGGCGCTCCGGCGGCTCGAAGACGATGAGACGCTGTTGATCCAGTCGGGTAAGCCCGTCGGTGTGTTTCGAACCCAGCCCTCCGCACCGAGGGTCCTGATCTGCAACGCGATGCTGGTCCCGAAGTGGGCCGATTGGGAGACCTTCTGGGAGCTCGAAGCCGCCGGGCTCACGATGTACGGCCAGATGACGGCGGGGTCCTGGATCTACATCGGGACGCAGGGGATCCTCCAGGGCACCTACGAGACGCTTGGAGAGCTGGCCGCCCAGACGTTCGGCGGGTCTCTCGAGGGCCGGGTGGTGTTGACGGGGGGCCTCGGAGGGATGGGTGGGGCCCAACCTCTGGCCGTGACGATGAACGGGGGCGTCGCCTTGTGTGTCGACGTCGACCCCGCTCGCATCGAACGACGGGTCAAGACGCGCTACCTGGACCGCGACACGGACTCCCTCGACGAGGCCGTTCGGTGGGCCGACGAAGCTCGTCGGGAAGGGGAGGCGGTTTCGATCGGGCTGGTTGGCAATGCCTCGGAGCTGTTTCCCGAGCTGCTCCGGCGAGGGTTCCACGCGGACGTGGTGACCGACCAGACCAGCGCGCACGACCCGCTCGGTGGATACGTCCCTGCGGGGCTCTCCCTCGAGGAGGCCGCAGATCTGCGCGCTTCGTCTCCACAGGAGTACACCAAGAAGGCCTATGGGTCGATGGCCCGCCACGTCGACGCGATGGTGGGATTCCTGGAAGGCGGGGCCGTGGTGTTCGACTACGGCAACAACCTCCGGGCCGGAGCCGAACAGGGAGGGCTCGCCCACGACCGGGCCTACGCCTACCCGGGGTTCGTGCCGGCGTTCATCCGTCCGATGTTCTGCGAGGGGAAGGGACCGTTCCGATGGGCCGCGCTGTCCGGTGATCCGGCCGACATCATGGCGACGGATCGCGCTGTGGCGCAGCTCTTTCCGGAGGACGACCGTCTGGCCCGGTGGCTCCGGCTGGCGGAGGAGCGGGTGGCGTTCCAGGGGTTGCCGGCCCGGATCTGCTGGCTGGGCTACGGCGACCG
>DHWM01000175.1:3909-4258 GCA_002413185.1 Actinobacteria bacterium UBA5182 | reverse complement strand
GACATCTTCTCGATCACCGGCCGTGGCACCGTGGCCACCGGCCGCGTGGAGCGCGGTTCGCTCAACAAGATGTCCGAGGTCGAGATCGTGGGCATCAAGCCCACCCGCAAGACCGTGGCCACCGACCTTGAGATGTTCCGCAAGCTCCTCGACGAGGTGCAGGCCGGCGACAACGTCGGCGTGCTCCTGCGCGGCATCGACAAGGACGACATCGAGCGGGGCCAGGTCCTGGCCAAGCCGGGTTCGATCACGCCGCACACGGACTTCGAGGCGCAGGTCTACGTGCTGTCGAAGGACGAAGGCGGACGGCACACGCCGTTCTTCGGGAACTACCGGCCGCAGTTCTACT
>DHWM01000175.1:0-3722 GCA_002413185.1 Actinobacteria bacterium UBA5182 | reverse complement strand
TACCGGCCGCAGTTCTACTTCCGGACGACCGACGTCACCGGCGCGGTCAAGCTGCCCGAGGGCACGGAGATGGTCATGCCCGGCGACAACACCACCATGAACGTCGAGCTGATCGCTCCCATCGCGATGGAGGAGGGGCTCCGGTTCGCCATCCGGGAGGGTGGACGCACCGTGGGCGCGGGAAGGGTCACGAAGATCAACAAGTGAAGGGCATGGCGAACCTCGATGTGGCGACGGCTGTCGACGGCCGGACCCCGCCCACTCGCGTCCGCTGGTCGGGCGGGAGCCTCCTGGCCTGGGCGCCGTCGCCGTCGCGGTTCACTCGCGGAGGGGGCCACTGATGGCCGCGCCCAGGATCCGGATCAAGCTGCGGGCGTACGACCACCAGATCCTGGACGCCTCGGCCCGCGAGATCGTCGAGCACGTCACCCGGACCGGCGCGAAGGTGGTGGGGCCGGTCCCGCTTCCCACCGAGCGCAACCTGTACACGGTGATCCGGGGCCCGCACAAGGACAAGGACAGCCGCGAGCACTTCCAGATGCTGACCCACAAGCGGCTCATCGACATCATGGACGCCACCGCCAAGACGGTGCAGGAGCTCCAGCGCCTGAACCTTTCGGCCGGCGTCGACATCGAGATCAAGCTGTAGCAGGGGAGACGGATGGCTGAAACGAAGGGCATCCTGGGGACGAAGCTCGGGATGACGCAGATCTTCACCGACGATTCGCGAGCGGTGCCGGTGACGGTCATCCAGGCGGGTCCCTGCGTGGTCACCCAGGTGAAGACGAAGGAGCGTGACGGCTACGAGGCCGTCCAGCTCGCCTACGGCCGGGCCCGGAAGAGGGAAGTGTCCAAGCCGATGGCCGGACACCTCAAAGCGGCCGGGGCGCAGCCGTCCTTGCACCTCATCGAGTTCCGGACCGATGCGGGCGGCTACCAGCCGGGACAGAAGATCACCGTCGACATCTTCCAGCCTGGCGACCGCACCGACGTGGTCGGGGTGTCGAAGGGCAAGGGCTTCGCCGGGGTCATGAAGCGGCACAACTTCGCCGGGCTGGGCGCCAGCCACGGGACCGAGCGCAAGCACCGCTCGCCCGGCTCGGTGGGCGCGTGCGCCACGCCCTCGAGGGTGTTCAAGGGCATGCGCATGGCGGGCCAGATGGGGAACGCCAGGGTCACGGTGCTGAATCTGGAAGTCGTCGAGTCCGACCCGGAGCGAAACCTCCTGCTGTTGAGGGGCGCGGTCCCCGGGCCCACCGGCGCCCTGGTGATGATCCGTTCGAGCATCAAGACGGTCGCGGATTCCAGGAAGCAGCCCTGATGGTCACGATCGAGGTCAGGGACGTCCAGGGCGAGGTGGTCACCGAGCGGGAGCTCCCGGCGGAGTTCTTCGACTCGGCCGTTAACGTGCCGGTGATGCACCAGGTGGTGGTGGCGGGAATGGCGGCCATCCGGGCCGGGACGCATTCCACGAAGACCCGCGGCCAGGTATCCGGGGGTGGTCGCAAGCCGTGGCGTCAGAAGGGTACCGGCCGGGCCCGGCACGGATCGAGCCGTTCCCCGATATGGACCGCCGGCGGCGTGGCCCACGGCCCCAAGCCGCGCGACCACACCGTACGGGTGAACAAGCGGATGCGACGACTGTCCCTCCGTTCTGCCCTCACCGACGCCGTCCGCAGCGGCAAGCTCGCCGTCGTCGACGGGCTGACCTTCGACGGGCCTCGGACGAAGGACGCCGTGTCCCTCCTGGACACGCTGGGACTGAACCGCGGACGGGTCCTGCTGGTCATCGCCGAGCCGGACGAGGCGGTCGAGAAGTCCTTCCGCAACTTGGGGGACGTCAAGATCGACTACCCGGGCAATCTCTCCACGTTCGACCTGCTGTACGCCGACCGCGTGCTGTTCACCTCGGGGGCGCTCGACGTGCTGACGGGAGCGGTCCCTGCTCCTTCTCCAACTCCGGGGAACGCCGAGATCGGGCTGCCCGCGGATGCCGAGGTGCCGGCCGAGGACCAGGAGACCGAGGAAGCCGAGCCGGAGACAGACACTGCCGAGGCCGAGGCCGACACCGACGCCGAGGAAGCCGAACCCCAGGGTGAGGGCGCCGTCGCGGATCCGGAGGCGGATCGATGAAGAGCCCTCGCGACATCATCATCCGCCCGATCGTCTCGGAGAAGTCCTACGCGGGCCTCGAGCGAAACGCGTACACGTTCCTGGTGGCCGGCGAGGCGAACAAGACCGAGATCAAGGAGGCCATCCAGCAGATCTGGAACGTCCGAGTGCTGAACGTGAACACCTTGAACCGCAAGGGCAAGGTCAAGCGGACGCGGCTGGGGAAGGGCAAGCGCCCCGACCAGAAGCGGGCGCTGGTGACCCTGGCCGGGGGCGATTCCATCGAGATCTTCGAAGCGAAGGGGCCATAGCCATGGCGGTTCGCAAGTACAAGCCCACCACGCCGGGAAGGCGGGGCTCGAGCGTGTCGGACTTCAAGGAGATCACCCGCGACCAGCCCGAGAAGTCGCTGACCCGCCCGCTCAAGAAGCGGGCCGGGCGGAACGTGCACGGGCGGATCACCGCGCGACATCAGGGCGGCGGCCACAAGCGCCAGTACCGCGTGATCGACTTCAAGCGGGAGAAGGACGGCATCCCCGCGAAGGTCGCCCAGATCGAATACGACCCGAACCGGACGGCCCGCATCGCCCTGCTCCATTACGTCGACGGGGAGAAGCGCTACATCCTGGCCCCGCAGGGGCTCGAGGTGGGACATCGCTTGCTGTCGGGCCCCGAGGCGGACATCCGGCCGGGCAACGCGCTCCCGCTCGCCAGCATCCCGGTGGGCACGGTGGTGCACGCCGTCGAGCTCAAGCCGGGCGCGGGGGCCAAGATGGCCCGGTCCGCCGGCAGCGGCGTCCAGCTCCTGGCGAAGGAGGGCGGGAAGGCAACGCTCCGCCTTCCCTCGGGCGAGATCCGGCTGGTCGACGCGGGGTGCCGGGCCAGCGTGGGAGAGGTCGGGAACCCCGAGCACGAGCTCGTATCCTGGGGGAAGGCCGGCCGCAGCCGCTGGCTGGGCAAGCGACCGAGCGTTCGGGGCGTGGCCATGAACCCGGTGGACCATCCACTGGGCGGCGGAGAGGGCAAGTCGAGCGGCGGCCGCCACCCCACCAGCCCGTGGGGCAAGAAGGAAGGGCGGACCCGCAAGCCGAAGCCGTCGGACAAGCTCATCGTGCGCCGCCGTGGAAAGGGCAGGGGGTAGCTGATGGGGGTCCAGGGGGGAAGCACGCGCGAGCGAAGCGAGCGAGCAGTTCGGACCTCATGGCTCGTTCGCGATCCGTCTCAGACGGAACGCGAGGAAGGAGACTGATATGCCGCGATCCATCAAGAAGGGCCCATTCGTCGATGACCACCTGATGACGAAGGTCGTCGAGATGAACCGTCGCGGCGACAAGCGCGTCATCAAGACGTGGTCCCGCCGCTCGACGGTGGTTCCCGAGATGGTCGGGCACACCATCGCGGTGCACGACGGGCGCAAGCACGTTCCGATCTTCGTCTCCGAGTCGATGGTCGGACACAAGCTGGGCGAGTTCGCCGTCACCCGCACCTTCCGCACCCACGGCCACCACACCGAGCGCAGCACCTCACTGAAGTAGGGGCGCCATGGAAGCCAAGGCATCAGCCAAATACGTCAGGATCTCGCCGCGAAAGATGCGGCGGTCGGTCGACCT
>DHWM01000038.1 GCA_002413185.1 Actinobacteria bacterium UBA5182 | reverse complement strand
CCGTAGAGCTTGGCCATGGAGATCTGCCGGACCGGGTACTCGCCCCGCTCCCACGCCAGCGCGGTGTCGTAGGTGAGCTGCCGGGCCGCCTCCAGCTCGGTGGCCATCGTGGCGAACTTGTGCCTGTTCACCTGGAACCTCCCGATGGGACGGCCGAACGCCTCCCGCTCCTTGGCGTACTGGAGCGTCTTCTCGAACACCAGCCAGGCTCCAGCGATCGACCCGGCCACGCCGATCAGGCGCTCCCCCTGGAGCTCCCACATGATCTCGATGAACCCCTTCCCCGCGTCGCCGAGAAGCGCCTCGTCACCGACCCGGACGTCGTCGAGAACGAGCTCTGCGGTGTCGGACGAGCGCATCCCGAGCTTGTCGAGCTTGCGCGAAACGGCGAACCCTTCGGTGTCCGTATCCACCAGGAACAGAGAGAACCCCGCGTGTCCGGCGCCCTTGTCGTTGCGGGTCACCAGCAGGCAGAAGTGTGCCCGGGCGCCGTTGGTGATGAAGGTCTTGCGGCCGTTGATGACCCACCCAGTGCCGTTGGCACCTGGCCGGGCGGTCGTCTCGATGTTGGCGACGTCGGAGCCCGCATTCGGCTCGGTGATCCCCAGGCACACGATCTTCTCGCCCCTGATCGCGGGGACCAGGTAGCGCTGCTTCTGCTCTTCGGACCCGAACTTGAGGATGGGCGGCGTGGCCATCTCGCTCTGCACGGCGACCGCCATGCCCACGCCCCCCGACCCGCACCGGGCCATCTCTTCCGCAATGACGATGGCGTGGCCCCAGTCGCCGCCCTGACCGCCGTACTCCTCCGGAAGGCGCACCCCCAGGAAACCCAGGTCGCCCATCCGCTTGAACACCCAGTCGGGGAAGTGGCCCTCTCGCTCCCACTCCCCGGCGTGGGGCGCCAGCTCCGATTCGACGAACTGTCGGACGGCCAGCCGGAGCTCTTCGTGTTCGGCGGTGAACAGCGGATGGAGCATGGCAGGAGCAACTATATGCTGAGCGACATGGCCGGCCACGAGCACGAAGACTTCCGCCGGGTGCGGTCCCCATTCCAGGGAGAGCGGATCAGGCTGCGCCCCATCGAACAGGACGATCTCCTCCGGATCAACGAGCTGTTCTGGGACCCGGAGGTGTCACAGCACCTCTCGCTGGCGTGGCCCGAGCCCCTGGCCGGCACGAGGGCATGGTGGGAGGGGACACAACGGAACCCCGACACGATGGCCTTCGCGATCGAGGCCGGCGGCGGCGAGCTGGTTGGAGTGTGCAGCCTGGAGGACGCCGATGGGCGAAACCGCGGCGCGGTGTTGGGGATCTGGATCGGGCGGCCCTTCTGGGACCAGGGATTCGGGACGGACGCGGTCCGGACGCTGTGCCGCTTCGGCTTCGTGGAGATGAACCTCCAGCGCGTCACCCTGTGGGTCTATGAGACGAACCCTCGGGGGAGGCGGGCCTACCAGAAGGTCGGGTTCAAGGAGGAGGGCCGGCGGCGGCGGGCCAACTTCGTGGGAGGCCGGCACGTCGACGCCATCGCCATGGGACTCCTGGCGGAGGACCTCGTCGAGCTCTGAACAGCCCTACAGCGCCGCCAGTCGTTGGAGGCCGGTCACGCTCTTGAGGACGTAGCGCCGGCCATCCTTCATCACCAACCCACGCCGCTGGAACTCGGACAGGATGCGGGTGACGTTCTCGCGACTCCCCCCGCACAGGCTGGCCAGGTCGGCGTGGGTCACCACCGCGGGGAGGACGGTCCCGTCGGCGGGAAGCTCGTCCAGGCTCGGGCTGACCAGCTGGAGCAGCCGCTTGGCCACCCGGCCCTTCAAGTCGAGGAACAGCAGATCCTCCACGAAGGACTCGTGGGCCTGGATCTGCCCGGCCAGGCCCTTCAGCAGGGCCAGGGCCGCCTCGAAGTGCTGGGAAAGGAAGTACAGGAACCGTTCGCCGGTGATGACCCACACCACGGCGTCTTCCAGCGCCACCGCCGTCGCGGTGCGCTTCTGGTCGCCCAGGATCCCGAGCTCGCCGAAGAACTGCGGATGATCGAGCGTGGTGAGGAGCTGCCGGTGGCCCGTCAGCGAGAGCGTTCCCACTTCGAGCCGGCCCTTCCACAGGAAGAACACCGCATCCGACTGGTCGCCCTGATAGAACAGGTAGGTCCCCCGGCGGTACTGGCGAAGCGTCCCTTGCGTGACGAGGTCACGGACGGCCCGGGGAGGGAGGTCCTCCAGCAACGGCGCCGAGGCCATCGCCTTGTCCAAGCCTGATGTGACCATCGTCTCAGTGATCGATGCCATCGAGCCGGAGCGTAGCGAAGCAGGCCGGCGGAGGCCACACGGGGAGCGGGAGTTTGTGCGTTTTGTCGCTCCTTTGGCGGAAAACGCGACCGGGCTCGGGTTTCCCCGAGCCCGGTCGGCAAACCTGTTGTCCGCGAGAGCTAGACCTTGCGTACGCCCTTGCGCTGGATCCCCTTGGAGACCCGAGTCGCAGCCTCCTTGGCGCTGGTCTTCGAGGACTTGGCAGCCGGCTTCTTCGGCGTGACCTTCTTCTCGGCCATCTGATTCACCTCCTCTTCGTGTGTGTCGTTCGATATCTCGTTTTCACGTTCAAAGGGATTCTCGTCATTGGCAGGCGAAACGTCTGTGTCGGCCGTCACCGGATGCTCCGTGACATCCATCACCGCCGTTCGAGTGACCGCCGTCACCGTCCAGGATGTGACGGCCATCACATCGACTCAGTCGAGCTCCGGGAGGTCGAGGGGGTCGGGCCGAGGAGTGCACGCCCCGCAGAACAGTGCGTCCTCCACGACGAGGACGCGAGTCACCTTCCCCGGGTTCTTGAACAGCTCCAGGATGTACGGGTGGGTCTCAACGTGGTCTTCGCAGATACCCCGGCCGCAGAAGCGGCAGGCACCCACGGCGGTCTTTCGGCAGTGCCAGCAATCCATTACGTCATGCCCCTCTCTCCAATGCCCTCAATGCTGCCACAGCCGGTCGGGTGAGATCGCTGGATTCAGCGTTCCTCGCTTGAAGGATTCTCCGACCAGGCGGTCGAACCCGTCCCGCTCCAACCGGTACGCCCGGACCGGTGTCCTGGACCTGACGGTGGCGGTCCGGGGGATGTCCAGGAGCAGGGCGATCTCGCCGAAGTACGCCCCCGGTCCCATGGTACGAACCATCTTCCCGTTCTCGAACACCTCGACCTGACCGGAGCGGATGGCATAGAACGCGTCACCGGTCTCGCCCTGTTCGATGACCGTCTGTCCCGGCCCGTACGTGACCCAGGCCCCGTGCTGGAGGAGCTCGTTCAATTCGTCCGGCTCCAGGCTGGAGAAGCAACTGAGCTCGCGGAGCTCCGAGACCGCCTGGATGGTGGGCGCGAACTGTGGGACGTGCACCATGTCCCGGAGCAGCTGATCGAAGGTGCCCTTCTCGATCTCGAAGACCTGCGACTCCTCGAGCGCCCTGACCGTCGCCGACCGCAGCGACGCCTCGGCCAGCCCGACCTCGCCGAAGCCTTCGCCCCGGCCGAGGATCCGCAGCACCTTGTCCGATCCGTCCTCCAGCTCCTCCAGGACCTGGAGCGTCCCCTGGCGCACCACGTAGAAGGCGGTGGCCCGCTCACCCTGACGGACCACCGGCTGGCCCTTGGCGAACGACCGGAGCCTGACCCTCCCGGCCAGCTCGCTCAACACGTCCTCCGGGACGTCGTCGAACAGGGGCAGGGCGTCGATGAGCTGGGCCGCTTCGACTCGCCACTTCGTCTCCAGCCGGAACTGGACGGCCCGCCACACGGCCCGCAGTCGCCGGATCAGCGAACGGAGGAGCTTGATGCCGCCTCGAATGACGGGCCCGCCCACCAGCAGGACCAGGGCGATCAGCACGAGCCGGGAGACCAGGCCACCGTGCCAGAGCTTGGCCAGGAGGCTCCCGAAGATCTCTCCCCAGAAGAAGATCCCCAGGTAGGCCATGAAGATCGTGAAGAAGATCCCGAGGACGGCGTAGAGCGTGAGTCCCAGTTCCAGCCGGGTCAGCTTGGTGCGGGTGCGAAGCTTGTGCCACAGGTCGTGCCGGAGGAAGGACATGGACGTCGGCCGGAGCTCGGGCGCTCGCAGGAAGTCGGCCAGGATCCAGTAGCCGTCGAGCTCAAGGAGCGGGATGAGATTGAAGAACAGGAACAGGTAGTTCAAGACGACGAAGCGGTACAGGATGTCCCCGATCGCCACGTGCGGGTACAGCCACAGGAACAGCGCCGTGGCGGCGGCGAACAGGCTCTCCGCGAACGGCCCGGCGAAGGACTGCAGCATCCGCTGGGGCGGCTCGAGCATCAGCGCCTCCGCGGATTCGATGAACAGCGCCGGTGAGCCGAAGTAGATCATGAACCCGGCGCTCTTCACCCGGCGCCCATAGTGCACCAGGACCAGGGCGTGTCCACCCTCGTGGACGACGATGATGAAGTAGTTCAGGAAGGTCAGCAGGAGGAACCCCAGGGCGAGCGACTTGGGGGTGAGGTTGAAGCGCTTCGAGTGCACGACGGACAGGAACGCCAGGAACCCGACGACCTCGAGGATGATGCTGACGAACACTCCGGCTCGGGTGAAGAACCACTTCAGCCCGTGGTTGTAGCCCCACCGGGCCACGGGATCCACGTTCTTCCATTCGATGGTCTGGGACCGGGCGAACGTTTGGAGCTTCTCCTGCCGCGAGGTGACCGGCTTGATGGCCCGCCGGACGGCCGCGTCGGTGTCCGTGTAGCGGTGCTCCAGGAAGTTGCCGAAGTGCAGCGCCTTGACCAGGTCCGCCAGTCCGGAGAGCTCGAGGTCACCGGACTCCTTGAGCCGTTCGACCAGGATCTCCTTGACGGTGCGACTCCCGTCCATGAGCCGAACAAGCTCGATCTGCCCCGGCTCGACCCGGTAGTGCAGGAGCTGCCGTGGGTTGGCCAGCATGGCGTAGTTGCCCCCCCACCGCTGGGTGAACTCCTTCATCTCGATGTCGTCGGCCAGCTTCGGGCGATACTCCCCGATGTCGACGAGACTCGAGAGGTGCCCCCACAGGTCCTCGCCCCGCTCGCTGTCGTCGGGCGCGGCGGTGAGGCTTCGCTCGATCTGCCCCCACACGCCGGGTCGCGCAGCTTCGACGGCGCTCACGGTGCGGTGGTCTCCTGCTTCATGTGCTGCTCGATGAGCTGGTAGACAGAGACCGTGGGGATGGCCCGGCGACCGGACGCGAACAGGTTCCCGACGAAGCCCCCGATGAACAGCGCCGCGGCGGCGGCCAGCCCCAGGGTCCCCCAGGAGAATCCGCCGGCCGCCTCCGGCACGTTCACGGCCCGGGTCAGCCTGGCCACCTGGGCCAGGTCGTCGATGGCACCGAGGTTGAACTCCGCGCCCTTGGGAGCCGACTGGGCCATCGTGGTGGTGGCGGTGAGCGAGAGCCGGTCACCGCCGGTGGTCTTCGAGACGTCCTTGCCGCTGATGTTGAAGAAGGTCCCACTGCCGGTGTTCCGCGTGCCCACCGGGACGGGGAGGCTGGTCGCGGTCGAGACGGTGTCGGTGGCCTGGTCGTACGTGATCTGGTCCAGGATCACCGAGTGCAGGAGCAGGATCATCTGGAGCTTCGCCAGGTGCTTGTATCCGCCGGGCTCGGTGGCCTCCAGGTGGAAGGTGATCCGGCCTCCCTGGGCGACCTCCCCCGCGATGGACCCGTGCAGCACCGGTCCGTTCGTCGCGGCGACGGCGGAGAGCGGCCGGTTCGCCGCGACGAGCAGGAACAGGCCGACGGCGATCAGGCGGCCGGGGACCCTGGCCGGGCACCAAACGGATCGAGCAGGGGCGGAGGCTTCGATGGCGAGCGTATCTTGCGGCCTGGCGAGCGGCCGAAGCAAGCGTCTCTTCGAGGAAGCCTCGAGCCCGCCCGGGATCTCAGGCCCCGACCGTCGACCGTGACGGGATACGCGAGCTCACTCGCTCCACGCGCTCCAACCACGGGCGCGCTCCAAGCCGCCCGAAGATCTCGAGCGACTCCTCCAGCAGGGGCTCCGACTCTTCGAGCCGACCGCCTCCCACCAACCATTCACCATGCTCGAGCAGGGTGACGGCAAGCCAGAACGGAACGGCGATCTCGCGGAACATACCGGCCCCGGCCTTGAAGCCGGGTTCAACCTCGTCGTTGCGGCTTTGAAGGATCGCCAGCCGGGCCCGGAACCGGGAGAGGTGAGCCCGGATGTACGGCGGGATCTCGCCCGGGCGGAGGCCCTCCACCGAGGCCAGGAGGCGTTCGGCCTCCCCTTCGTCTCCCAGGTCGAACGCCGCCTCCAAACCCTGGATGAACGCCTCCTTGCACCCAGAGAAGCCCAAGCCGAGGGTCCCCCGGGCCTCTAGAGCCGAAGCGGCCACACGGAGGGCATCGGCAGGGCGGGAGTCGGCACGGAGGAGCTCCGCGGTCAACGCCGAGTGGCCGACCCGGGATTGGATGTCCTCGCCCTCGCCCAGTGGCGCGAACAAGCTGAGGAGCTCCTTGGCCCGGGCGTGCTCCCCGCGGTGGTTGTGGATCGTCGCCATGAACAGCAGGTCGGAGAGATCCCCCACTCTCACCGCGGTCTCGTCCATCCCCAAGATCTCGGCTCCCCTCGTCAAGACATCGTCCCACCGCCCCAGCAGCGTCAGTGGATAGAAGGCCACACTGAGGAGCGGCACCTCCCATCGCCGGTTTCCGAGCCTCCGGCTCAGGGCCAATCCGTCCTCGGCGTACTGGACGGCGTTCTCGTAGCGGTCGCGCTGTGCGGTGAACTCCGTGAGGTTGTTGTAGGAACGAAGCGCGGCCGAGGCCACGTCGTACTCGAGGGCGAGCTTGAGCGCCCGCTCCAGCAGCGCTTCGGCCTCCTCGATCCGGCGTTTCGAGTACATGATCGAGCCCTTGGTCACCATCCCATGGGCGAGCACCTCCGGGAGCCACAGGGTCTCGGCAAGGGCGAGGGCCACCTCGATCAGATCTTCGGACCGCTGGGTGTTCCCGACGAACCAGTACATCCGGGCCATCTCTGCCAGCAGGGTGGCCTGGTCCTCGTCAGGGGCCGCCGCGGACAGGACCTCCAGAGCTCGCTCCATCCGAGCGATGGCCTCGTCGATCCGGCCTTCGGAGTACACGACGTCGGCCAGGCGAGCGGAGACGCGCGCGGCCGAGGCCGCCGAGTCGGCGTCGTCGAACAGCGCGATGGCGCCCTCGAAGTGGAGCTTTGCCGCTTGCATCCGCCCGGCCACCCAGGCCATCTCTCCCGCTCGCTCGAGCAGGTGTGCCCGGTCGGCCGGCTCCCCCGACAGGCCGGCGGCCCGTTCGAAGTACCGCTGGGCCTCGTCGCTCGCGGCGAGGGAGGCGGCCCGTTCCCCGGCCCGGACCAGCATGTCCCGGGCCTTGGACTTGATCTCCGGAGCGTCGGGCGCATCGGGCGCGGCGTCGAACGCGTCGAGGTAGTGCGACGCCACCACCTCGATGATCTCGTCGACGTCGGCGCCCCACCGTTCCTCGAAGTGCCGGGCCGTGGCGAGGTGCCGGGCCTTCCGGTCCTTCTTCGACAGGGTTTCGTAGGCCACCCGGCGGACCAGGTCCTGCAGGAACCCGTACTGGCCATGCTCGGGGGACCGCGGGTCGATCTGGACGGAGAGGAACTCCTTGCGGACCAGCGAGGTCAGGATCGGCTCCACCTCGCCCTCGGGCAGCCCGGTGAGGATCGAGGCAGACTCCTTCGTGAAGACCTTGCCCAGCACCGACGCGTCCTGCAGGAACCGGCGCTCAACGGATTCCAGACCGTCCAGCCGGGCCGCGATCAGGCCGTGGAGGCTCTCGGGAACCTCCAGCGTCTCGATGGGGCCGGCCGGACGATACCGGCTTCCCTCCTCCACCAACAGCCCCCGGTCGAGCAGCATCCGAACGGTTTCCACCGCGTACAGGGGGACGCCCTCGGCGCGGTCCAGGATGCTCATTCGGACCTGGTCCGGCAGACCCGGCACCAACCCCTCCAACAGCTCCCGCATCGCCGCCGCCGACAGCGGCTCCAGGAACATCGAGTTGAAGTTCCGCTTGCCGGCCCCCCAGTTCGGGCGCTTCTCCATGACCTCCGGCCGGGCCAGGGTCAGCACGAACAGCGAATGGTCCTTGGACCATTCCAGCAGATACTCCACGAAGTCCAGCAGGGCCGAGTCGGCCCACTGCATGTCCTCGAACAGCAGGGCCACGGGGTCCTTCTCCGCCATCCGTTCGAAGAACAGCCGCCACGCCGCGAACAGGTCCTGCTGGTCGGGGGCGGTCCGCTCCTCCAGGCCGATCAGATGCGCCAGACGCGGCTCGACCCATCGCTGCTCCTCGGGATCGGAGAGATGCAGCTCCACGGTGCTGTGAAGCTTCGCTGCCGCCGCTGTGGCCTCCTCCCCTTCGGTGATCCGGGCCCGCATCCTCACCATCTCCGCCAGCGCCCAGTACGTCACACCCTCGCCGTACGCTAGGCATCGCCCGCGATGCCACCACACCGTGTCGGCCAGTCCGTCGATGTACTTGTCGAACTCCCACGCCAAGCGGGACTTGCCGATCCCGCCGATCCCGATCACCGAAACGAGGTGGGCACGGTGCTCTTCCGCCGAGGTGTGGAACAGCTCCTTGAGAAGTCGGATGTCACGGTCGCGGCCCACGAAGGGCGGCTCGAGCCCGACGGACCGTCGGGCTCCGCCGATGGCCGCCACCACCCGCATGGCCCGCCACAGGCGGAGGGCCTCCGTCTTCCCCTTCAGCTCGTGGGACCCGGCGTCCTCGAACGCGATGGCGGCTTCGCTTGCCCTGCGTGTGGCCTCCCCCACCAGGACGGTGCCGGGCTCCGCCACCGACTGGATCCGGGAAGCGGTGTTGACCAGATCTCCGGCCACCATCCCCTGGCCCTCCGCGCCGATGGTGACCGCGGCCTCGCCGGTCAGCACGCCGGCCCGGGCGTTCAGTCCGGTCGCGCCGACTTCAACCCCGAGCGCGGCAACCGCCTGCGTCAGGTCGAGAGCCGCCCGGACCGCCCGCTCGGCGTCATCCTCGTTCGCCACGGGCGCCCCCCACACCGCCATGACGGCGTCGCCGATGAACTTCTCGATCGTTCCTCCGTACCGGGCGATGATCCGCCGGGCGGTGTCGAAGTATCGCGTCAGCAGATCCCGGACCTCCTCGGCGTCACGGGATTCGGACAGGGTGGTGAAGCCGACCAGGTCCGCGAAGAGAACCGAGACCAGCCGGCGCTCCGCTTCGGGCATGAGGGGCTGATGGATTGGAGCCGCGTGCCCCCCGACCGGCCCTGTCGTGGTCGCCAGAACCGCCGCTCCCTCCAGCGGGGACCCGCACTCTCCGCAGAAAAGCTCACCGGGTTCGTTCGCCGCTCCACAGGAAGAGCAGGCGAGGGCCAACGCGCGGCCGCACCGGGCGCAGAACTTGCGGCCGGATCGGTTCTCGGCTCCGCAAAAGGCGCAGGTCATCGCCGGGCCAGCCCGCGCGCCAAGGCCCGCTCCAGTCGCTCCAGCAGCGGAGCCGCTCCCAATCTGCCCAGGATGGCTCGTGCCTCCTCCGCGACGGCGTCGACGGCGAAATCTTCGGAGTTCATGAGCAGCACCAGATCGAGCTCGCACATCGCGAGGTCCAAGGGCACGTCGAGCTCCCGCCAGCTGGCGATGGCCTCCCGGTAGAGCTCGCCGGCCTCCTCCTGCCGGCCCTCCAGCGCGCTCACTCCCGCCCGCAGCGTCTGACGGCTTGTGTCGACCCAACCACCGTGGGCCGTCGTGTCATCCAACCGCCGGAGCAGTTCGGCCGCCCGATCCACGTCGCCGAGCCAGAGGCAGGACCGGGCAGCGATGATGCCGGCTGCGATGCTGTACGGCCCGGTTGGGTCCAGCTCGAACGACGCAGTGGCCTGCTCCGCGGCCTCCGTGAGATTCGACCCCGCCAGTGAGATCTGCGCCATGGCCAACTGCGTCATCACATGGAACTGAGGGTCATCAACCTCCGCCAGAGGGGGAAGGGATCGCAACCGCTCGACGAAAGCGTGCCCGCCCCCCCGAAACGCGTCGACAACAGCACCGGCCACCAGAACGGCAGCCCGGTACACGATGGGGAGGTCTGCGCTTTCCACCTCCTCGACCGTCGATAAGCAGAGGTCCCATTCGCCCACTGGGATGGCGGCCCACGCCAAGTTGAGCAGGATCATCCCCTCGCTCTCGCGCTGACCAACCTTCTGCATCAGGCCGCGAGCCTCCTGGACCGCCGCGAGCGCAGCTCGCGGGTTCGTCATTGTGAGGATGTCGCTGAGGTTGACCAGGGCCCGGCTCTGCTGGAACACCAGGCCCTGCTCTCGCGCCAGAGATAGCGAGCCATAGAGGAGAGCCACACCCTCTCGCCACCGGCCGGCATCGCGGGCGGAGGCTCCTTTGGTGATAAGGGCGTCGGCGATGACCGGGACCACGTCCAGACGCTCCGCCATGTCGAGCGCCCTGTCCGCCCACGCTCGGCATTGCTCCGGATCGACCTTGAACATGTAGGCCCTCGCCAACTGGGACGCCAGCTCGGCCGTGGCCGCGTCCGGGGGCAGGTCACGCACCACCTCCAGGGCGGACGTGAGCTGGGCGATGGCTGCGTCAAGCCGGCCCGTTACCATCAGAATGCTGCCTAGCCTGGAAGCTGCTCGCGCCTCCGACCGGGGCTCACCGTTCTTGCGATACCAGTCGATTGCCGAGCTCAGGTAACGCTCGCCTGCCTCGAACCTTCCCCCCTCTTTCGCGGAATCACCGGCCCGTTCGTACAAGGCCGCTCGCCCGGCTTCATCCGTCGTTACCGTGAGCGCCTGTTCGAGGTAGGCGACAGCCTGGTCGTACGAACCAAGGGAGCGGGCTCGGTCGGCCGCGGCCACCAGCGCGTCACGGGCCCTGACCGCGATCGCCTCTCCCTCAGGGCCCTCGGGCGTGGCCCGGTACGCCTCGATGTAGTGCGTGGCGACCGCTCCAGCCAACTCCTCGTCGCCCAGATCCTCGAAGTACCGGGCCGCCGCTAGGTGCTTGGCCCGGCGGTCTCGCTTCGCGAGTGTCTGGTAGGCGACCTCCCGGATCAGGCTCTGCACGAACCCGAACTGCCCACGCTCGGGCGATCGCGGGTCCACATCGAGCGTCAGGAACTCCTTGCGGACCAGCGTCCTCATCCGTTCCTGCAGGCGGTCGGGCTCCTCGCCGGTCATGGCGGCGAGCGAGGCGACCGTGAACGTCTTGCCGAGCACCGATGCGTCCTGGAGCAGCCGCCGGTCCTCGGGATCGAGGCCGTCCAGGCGAGCGGCGATCAACGACTGGAGCGTTTCCGGGACGCCGAGCTCTTCGATGTCTCCCGCCGGCTCATACCGGTCGCCTTCGAGCCGGAGGCGTCCCTGGTCCACTAGCATCCGGATCGTCTCCACCGCGTACAGCGGAACCCCTTCGGCGCGCTGCAGGACGCGCGCCACGAGCGGTTCGGGGAGGCCGGCCGCCATACCCTCCAGCAACACGCGCATGTTCGGGTGGGACAGCGGATCCAGGTGCAGAGACGTGAAGCTCCGCTGGCCAGCGCCCCACGTCGGCCGGCGGTCCAGCAGCTCGGGCCGGGACAGGGTCAGGATGAGGATCGGCTTCGCCTTCGACCATTCCAAGACGTATTCCACGAAATCGATCAGGCCGCTGTCGGCCCACTGCAGATCCTCGAACACCAGGACCACCGGACCCTGATCGGCCACCCGCTCGAACAGCAGCCGCCATGCCCCGAACAGCTCCTCTCGGTCGGCGGCCGGCCCCGTCTCCAGGCCCAGGAGCTGGGCGAGGTGCGGTTCGATCCACCGGCGTTCCGCATCGTCGCGGACGAACGTTGCGAGGGTTTCTGACAGCTTCCGGCGGCTGTCGGCCGGGTCCTCGCTCTCGGCGATGTGTGCGCGCATCCGGACCATCTCGGCCAGCGCCCAGAACGTCAGCCCCTCCCCGTACGCCGGGGACCGCCCCTGGTGCCAATACATGGTCTCCGCGACGCCGTCCAGGTACTTGAAGAGCTCCCAGGCCAGACGCGACTTCCCGATCCCGGCGATGCCCGTCACCGACACCAGCCGGGCCCGGCCCTCGCGGGCGGTGGCGTGGTACAGGTCCTTGACCAGCCGGAACTCTTCGTCTCTGCCCACGAACGGTGGTTCCAGGGCCTCGGTCCACCGCGCCCCGCGCCGAGCGGTCACCACTCGCAGCGCGCGCCAGGTGGCCACCGGCGCCTCTCGGCCCTTCACCTCGTGCGAGCCGGCCGGCTCGAAGGCAATCACCTCCCGGGCAGCGAGGTACGTGCTCTCGCCCACCAGCACCGTCCCCGGCTCGGCCAGCGACTGGATGCGCGAGGCCGTATTCACCAGGTCGCCGGCCACCATCCCCTGGCCGAGCGCGCCGATCGTCACCGCCGCTTCCCCCGACAGGACGCCGCTCCGAAGCCGAAGATCCGCGGCGCCCGCCTCCCGGCCGAGCGCCCCGACGGCGTCGACCAGCTCCAGGGCGGCTCGCACGGCGCGTTCGGCGTCGTC
>DHWM01000015.1:6720-10778 GCA_002413185.1 Actinobacteria bacterium UBA5182 | reverse complement strand
GCGGAGGAGTTGCCGTCCGATCAGCCCGTCGAGGCCCGGCGGCTCGACCCGCTGCTGCAGCTTCAGGAGCTGGACCTGTCGGTGGACCGCCTGAGCGGGCGCCTCGCCCACCTCGAGTCAGAGGAGGAGGTCACAGGGGCCAGGGCCCGGTTGGCACAGGCTGAGGCCCGGCTTGGTGAGCTTCGTCTCTCCATCGGCGAGGTGGACCGAGAGCAGCGGCGCTTGGAGGGAGACGTCGACTCGATGCAGCGAAAGATCGACGCCGAGAGCAAGCGGCTGTACGACGGCAGCGTCGCGAACGCCAAGGAGCTCCAGTCGATCGGGGCGGAGGTGCGGAGCCTCAAGGCCAGGAAGTCCCGGATGGAGGACCAGCTGATCGAGCTGATGGAGCAGCGAGAGGGGCTGGAAGGCCGCTTGCCGCCCATCGAGGGGGACGTCGCCGAATCCCGAACCAGGCTGGCGGAGATCGAGGTGACCTCGGGCCGGGAGCTCGTGGAGATCGAGCACGCCCTGGCTGACCATGCCGTGGAGCGCAAGGAGATCGTTCCCGGGATCGATGCCGAGCTGGTGGCCCTGTACGAGGACGTTCGCCGGCAGAAGAAGGGGATCGGGGCGGCGGCGCTCGCCGACGGCGTGTGCCAGGCGTGCCACCAGAAGCTTTCGCCGGTCTACCTCAGCCGGTTGAAGAAGTCCGAGGGAGTCCGGAGGTGTGAATACTGCCGGCGGATCCTCGTCCTCACCTGAGCGTCGTCGTCTATTCGGACGGGGCGGCCCGGGGGAATCCCGGCCCGGCAGGGATCGGGTTCGTGGTGAAGGGGCCAACGGGCCGCGCCCTGGCCGAGGACGGCATCGGGATCGGCATCGCCACCAACAACGTCGCGGAGTACCGTGCAGCCATCGAGGGACTGGCCAGCGCGCTGGCCCTGGGGGCCCGCAGGGTGCTGCTCAGAGCGGACAGCCGGCTGCTGATCGAACAATTGGCAGGGCGGTTCCGCGTCAAGAACCCCACGTTGATCCATCTCCATGAAGAGGCCCGCTCCCTGATCCGCCGGTTCGAACACGTCGCCTTCGAGCACGTTCCCAGGGCGTTCAACAAGGAAGCCGACAGGCTGGCCAATCTGGGGGTGGACGAGTGGCTGGCCGGCCCCGGCCGAGACCACGTCCCGTCCGGTCCCGCCCCCGGCCTGTTCGACTGAAGCTGCGGAGGCTGGCGGCCAGAGCCTCGGAGCCATCAGTCGGCCCGCATATACTCGAACACAGGAAGGAGCCGGCCGGGCGGTCGCGGCGCCTTCGGCCCCGGAAGGGACCGAAGGGTCGAGGAAAGTCCGGACTCCACAGGGCAGGGTGCTGGGTAACACCCAGGCGGGGCGACCCGCGGAAAGTGCCACAGAAACAAACCGCCGCCGCCGAAGACGGCTCGCCGCCGAGGCGACGGCAAGGGTGCAACGGTGAGGTAAGAGCTCACCAGCGGCCGGGTGACCGGCCGGCTCGGCAAACCCCATCCGGAGCAAGGCCAAGCAGGGAGCGGGCGGCCCGTCCGAGGCTCCCGGGTAGGCTGCACCGAGGGTCGCGGCAACGCGGCTCCCAGAGGGATGGCCGCCACCCGTGCGGCGCCGGTCTTCACGACCGGGGTGCGGCGCGGGAACAGAATCCGGCTTACAGGCCGGCTCCTTCCTCTCTTCCCCGATTTGTGTCGAAGGTCACTCTTCACATCCGTTGGCTCCTGGTCAAGAATCCGAGTCATGGAGATCGTCAGGTCGAGATGGGCCAACCGGGGGTTCTGGGTTTTCCTGGGGCTCTACGCGCTGGTTTCGGTGGCGTGGCTACTCGCGTCCCTCTGGCGGGTCGGCCTCCACCCCTCGACAAGGAGTTTGCCGGCGCTGGGGTTCAGCGCGGTGAATCTGCTCTCGGCAGGCATCCTCATGCGGCACAGCGGGGGAGATCAGGCAGCTCGCTTCCTGGCGGTCGCGCTCATCGGGACTGCCGCCGCGTACAACGGCGGCGCCCATCTCTTCCTCGAGGCTCACGGCTTCCGGGGCGTGGAGTTCATTCACATGGCCTTCCACATCACCGCCGCCGCCGCCTATGTCAGCGCGCTCCTCCTCTTTCCCGATGGGAAAATCTTCGGGCGGACGCCGCGTCTGAAGCGCTACCTGGGGATCCTGTTGGTCCCGGTGGTGCTTCTGGGAGCGCTGGTGCTGTCATTGCTGAATCTGCCACCGGCGACCCTGCTTCTCGCCTTGGTCGTGATCATCGTCTCGACCGGTTTTGCGTCACAGGCCTATACAGCTCGGGTCGGCAACCCGAACGAACAGGAACGGGCTCGGACGATCAGCTCGCTTCTCGTCCTGTCCGTGGTTGCCTCGCTGGTTTTCTCGGCGATGCTTTCGTTCGCAAACAGCTGGCTGGATCGGAGGGCATGGTTCGCCATTACGAACGAAGCCAGGCAGGAGCAGTTCGTGTTTCTGGCCATGGCGCCGGTTCTGGCGCTGATCCCGGTGGCGCTGTTCCTGGCGATCTGGCGATTCGAACTCCTGGGCCTGAAGAGGGAAATCATCCAGAACGCGTTGGTGTTCGGGATACTTTGGGTGTTCATCACCGGCCCATACATCGTCGTCGCGTGGTGGATCGACGAGGTCGGCAAGCGGGCCGCGGAAAGGCTTCACCTGGGGCCCGTGGTCGCGTCGGTCGGAATTACGCTTCTCGTGGTCCTGTTCTTCGAGAGATTCAAGGAGTGGGTGGAGCACAGGACGAAGGAGGTCCTCTTCGGGGACGAGACGCCTTCGTACCGGTCACTGGCGGGACTATCGAGCCAACTCGCCAATGTGAACTCTGACGAGGATGTCCTTCAGTGCTCCGCGCTGTGGGCATGGAAAGCGACGCGAGCGGCCCGGAGTCGAATCGTTCTCGAGCTTCCGGGAAGGGATCCGGCGCCCTTCGAATGGCCGGCCCAGCCACCCGGTCCGTTCGGTCGAGCGTTCGTCGAGCCTATTCCGGTCATGCACGGCGACGAGCGGTTGGGGGAGATAACCGTGGCGCCCCGCCGCAAGCGGTTCGGCAAGCAAAGGCGCCGGCTTCTTCAAGACATGTCCTCGATCTCCGGCTTGGCGTTTCGGATCCGCCTCCAAGCTCTCGAGCTCGACGCGCGGCTCAACGGCGACGCGCACGAGGTGCGTCCATTCGATCCCGACGCCGGTGCGCCAGTCGAAGAGGGAAGCGTCCAGTAGCTCAGCGTGCGCCGTTTGCGGGGTACCGGCTTCCAAAGCACAATTGGAGAGATGGGACCCGCAGCCAGGGAGCAGGGCCGAACGAAGAAGTGCCCGCAATGCGGCGAAGGCGACCTGGTCGACATCGTGTATCGCGGAGGTTCTGAGGCCGTCCCGGATGAGGAGATCCAGGAGGCCGACACCAGGCAGGTCGAGATCTACTCCTGCGGCCACGAGGTGACCGGCCCTGCACTGGACTTCGCGGCCGGCTCCGATGACCTCGAGGTCGAGCGGCGCCAGACAAACGAGACCGTCGATCCCCTGTAGTTCGAGCTGAGCGACGTGAGGCCGTCCGTTCTGGCCCGGGTAGTGTATGGATCGGGCCTGCTCGTGGCTCCGAAGACCGTTCTACGGCTGATCGGAGGATCAGTTGAGGACCGGGTCCTGATCCTGGCGGCCAGGGCCCTGGGAGTCCGTCACCTCCTTCAGGCTGCGTGGACGGTCCTCACGCCGACGCGACGGGTGGCGCGCCTCGGCGCCGTGGCGGACGTCCTCCACGCGATGAGCGTTCTTCCCGTGGTTGCCTTCGATGCGTCGCGGCGCCGGTCGGTGGCGATCGATGTGGTGGTGGAGGCGGCGCTCGGTGGGGCGGGCGCTCTGGAGGCGGCGCAGCTCAGCGCGTGACGCCGGAGGCGGCCGCGGCGGTTGCCCGGCTGAGCTGCTTTTCCGCGTGGTAGGACGAACGGACCAGCGGGCCCGCTTCGACGTGGGCGAATCCCAGCCCTTTGCCCGCTTCGGCGTGCTCGGCGAACTCCTCCGGCCGGACCCAGCGGTCCACGGGGAGGTGGAACG
>DHWM01000015.1:0-6526 GCA_002413185.1 Actinobacteria bacterium UBA5182 | reverse complement strand
CGAAGCACCTCGAGCGAACGGTCGTATCCGAAGGCCGGGCGGATCGCGCCGTGCAGCCGCCGGACGGTCTCCAGGTTGTGGGCGAACGCGTCGGGTCCCGCCTCGAGGACGGTGGCGATGTCCCGCTCGCCGCCCTTGAAGTCGGTGGGGAGCACCTCGATGCCGCACCCTGGCACCGCCTCACGGACCGCCTCGATGCACGCGGCCCAGATCCTGGCGCCGCCGTCGGGGAGGTCGTCCCGAGCCACGCCCGTCAGGACCACGTATCGGAGTCCCATCGCCTCCACTGCTTCGGCGATCCGGCGTGGCTCGTCCTCGTCGACGGCGAAGGGCTTCGCCGTCATCACGTCGCAGAAGCCGCAGCGGCGGGTGCACCGGTCGCCCAGGATCAGGAACGTGGCCTCCCGTTCTTCCCAGCACTCGTAGATGTTCGGACAGCCCGCCTCCTCGCACACCGTGTGCAGAGAGCGGGTCCGCATGATCCGCTTGAGGTCGGCGTAGTTGGGCCCGAACTGCGCCTTGACCTTCAACCAGTCGGGTCGTCGCGCCGGGCGGACGGTCTGGGCGCACCCGACCGAGTGCGCCGCGTGGGAGTCATCGAGGGTCGCAACGCCGCCCTGTCGGTCCGGGCCGTTCGCCGCGACGACTGGAAGGTACAGGCGCCTGCGATGCGGATTGTGATCGCGGACCGGCATGCCAGCCAGTGTAGCCCGCGGGTCGAACACGAAGGGCGGGTTCTCCGGAGAGAGCCCGCCCTCGCGCGCAGGGTTCGGGCCGGAGCTACCCCAGCCCGGCCTCGCCCAGCACCTGGGCGAACACGCTGGTGAGGTTCATGATCTCTTCGCCTGTGTAATACCAGTGGATCTTGAGGTCGCTCACGAAGAGTTGCGCTTTGGTGATGAGCCGAACGTTCTCGTCCGACTCCCACAGCTCGCCCAGCGCGTCCGACTTCCCCCGGACGATGGCGAACCCGCCCGAGCCGTCAGACGCGAGGAACGGTTCGGCCTCGGAGCATCTCCCTTCCGCCGCCTGCTTGCCGATGAAGGTCATGAACTCCATGAAGACCTCCAGCGACTTTGCCTCCCTGCCGACCACCGGTGGCCCCCACGAGGTCACGATCGCCGCATCCTTTGCCATCCTCGCCCCTCCTTTGCCCAATCGGATCGTGACGCAGCCTAGCGCTGTCCCCGCGATTTGGGAAAGCCGCCGCCTATCCGATCCCGTCCACCCGAAGAGGTCACGGCGCCGGGCCACTCCTCCGCCGTGATGGCGTAGATCCAGTGGTCCTCCCACCGGCCGCCGATCTCCAGATATCGTTCAGCGAACCCCTCCCGTCGCAGCCCGCTCTTCTCCAACACCCGGATGGATCGATCGTTCCTGGGCATCACGGCGGCCTGGATCCGGTGCAGCCTGAGACCGCCGGGGTCGAAGGCCTGAGCCAGAGCAGCCGCCACGGCCTCGGTGGCATAGCCGCGACCGTTGTGTCCCTGGTCGACCCAGTACCCGAGGTTCGCGTGCAGCGCCGGCGGGGGAGTGATGGCGGAGAGCTCCAGGCGTCCCACGAGCTCTCCGCTCTCTCCCTCGATGATCCCGAAGGCCCGGCCGGTCTCGCTTCTCGCCAGGCGGGTGGCCTGCCACTCCTCGGTGAAGTAGGAGTCCGGCCGAGAGGGCTCGAACGGTTTCAGGAATCCGCGGTTCCGCAGAAGCAACGCGAGGTACGCGGGCGCGTCGGAGGGTTCGAGGAGCCGGAGCTCGACGGCGGGGCTCAGAACTTTGCCAGTTCCTTCATGGAGGCGAAGATCTTCTCGACGTCGGGCATGAAAGCGTGCTCAAGGGGACCGGCGAAGCCCATGGCGGGAACGTCGGGCCCGCCGATCCTGGTGACCGGAGCGTCGAGGTCGAACATCAGCTCCTCGGCGATGGTCGCGGAGATCTCGGCGCCGGCACCGTACGTGCGGTTGTCCTCGTAGACCACCAGTGCTTTGCCCGTCTTTCGAACCGATTGGAGGATCGTTTCCTTGTCGAGGGGGGCGATGGTCCGGACGTCGACCACCTCGGTGGAGAAACCCTCCTCTTCCTCCAGGCGTCCCGCCGCCTCCAGGGCGTGATGCAGCATCAGGCCGTATGCCACCACCGTGAGGTCCTCGCCCTCCCGTTTGACCTCGGCTTTCCCGATCGGAACCTCGTAGTCCTCGTCGGGCACGTCGCCCTTGATCAGCCGATAGGTCTTCTTGTGCTCGAGGAAGATGACGGGGTCGGGGTCGTTGATCGCGGCGAGCAGCATCCCCTTCACGTCGTACGGGGTCGAAGGGAGCACAACCTTCAGGCCGGGGACGTGGCCGTAGAACGCCTCGATCGACTGCGAGTGGTACAGCGCCCCGTGGACCCCGCCGCCCCACGGTGCCCGAACCACCAGCGGGCAGTTCCAGTCTCCGGCGCTGCGATACCGGATCCGGGCGGCCTCGGAGACGAGCTGGTCGAATGCTGGATGGATGAAGTCGGCGAACTGGATCTCCGCGACGGGCAGCATGCCGTGCATGGCCATGCCGATGGCGACGCCGACGATGCCGGATTCGGCGAGTGGCGTGTCGATCACCCGCTCTTCCCCGAACTCGTCGAGGAAGCCGGCGGTGGCTCGGAACACCCCTCCTCGCGCCCCGACGTCCTCGCCCAGGACCACCACACGATCGTCGTCCTTCATGACGTCCCACAGGGTGTCGTGGACGGTCTGAACGATGTTCTTCTCGGTCACACCTTCTCCCCCTGGGCGGGGGCCTCGGCGGGAGTGGCCTCGCCGCCGGTGCTCTCGAGGGCGTCGGACTTTTCGTCGTCGCCGCCTCCGTCGCCGTTCGAACGCCGCGGCCCGGGCTCGCCGTCGGCGAAGACGTGCAGGAGGCCGCTCTCCGCCGAAGGATCTTCGGCGTTCCAGGCCGCCCCCACCTCCGCATCGACTTCGGCCTTCAGCCCGGCGCGGAGACTCTCCATGCCGTCCTCGTTGATGAGGCCCTGGTCCTTCAGGTAATTCGCGAACACGATCAGCGAGTCGTTCCGCTTGGCCTCCTCCACCTCCTCCCGCGAGCGGTACGCGCGGTCGTCGTCGTCGGAGGTGTGCGGATGGAAGCGGTAGGTCTTGAGCTCGACCAACGTTGGACCGCCCCCCGCTCTGGCCTTCTCCACCGCGTTCTTGGAAGCCTCATAGCAGGCCAGGACGTCGTTGCCCTCGACGATCACGCCCTCGAACCCGTAGCCCTCGGCCCGCACGGCCACGTCCTTCACCGCCATCTGCTTCGACAGTGGCACGCTGATGGCGTACCGGTTGTTCTCGCAGTACCACACCACGGGAAGCTTGTGGATGCCGCTGAAGTTCAGGCCTTCGTGCCAGTCCCCCTCGCTGGTGGCGCCGTCACCGAACCAGCACCCCACGGCCCCGTCCTCGCCCCGGTACTTCATGGCGTAGGCGACGCCCGCGGCGTGCGGGATCTGCGTGGCGATGGGGGAGGAGCCGGTGAGGATGCCGAGTCGCTTCGAGCTCCAGTGCGCCGGCATCTGGCGTCCGCCCGAGGAAGGGTCGTCCTTCTTGCCGAACACCGCCAGGAACACGTCGCGCGGCCCCATCCCCGCAGTCAGGCAGATCGCCATGTCGCGGTAGTACGGGACGAACACGTCCTTGCCCTTCTGGTACGGCCACGCCGAGCCCACCTGACAGCCCTCGTGCCCGGAGACGGGGACCACGAACGGCGCCTTGCCCTGGCGGTTCAGGCGGAACTGGGCCTCGTCGCACAGGCGGGCCATGACCATCGTGCGGTACATGTCGAGGAGATCCTGATCGCTCAGCCCGAGCGCCGAATGCCGGCTGCCCGACTGTGATTGCACGCGTGTGGCCACGCCCGTTTCCCTCCCGCGTCCGGATCGCGCCCGATTCTAGCATCGAGCCTTTTTCGTCCCGACTCTGTTGTCCTAGAGTTGGCCGGCCATGCGAGCCGAACGCGACCCCGCCGTCGACGACGTGCTCATGGACCTCTGCGAGCAGATCGGACCACGCGGCGTGCGCCCGTCCGACCCGGAGACGGTTCTGGCCGAGATCGGCTTCGACTCGCTGGCCTCGGCAGATCTCGCGGCGGCGGTGGAGGAGAGGCTGGGGGTCCGCCTGACCGACTCGGAGGTGGCCGAATTCCGAACGGTCGGGGACGTGGCCGGGGCCATCGATAGAGAGTTGGCCGCCCGGCCCCGCGTCCACCACCACCTGGGCCGGAGCCAGCAGCGGGTGAAGGCGTTGTGCGCCGGACCGCTCCGGTTGTACACGCGGATGCGCGTCGGCGGCACCGAGAACGTCCCTGGGACTGGGCCCGTCATCATCGCGGCCAACCACCGAAGCATGCTGGACATCCCGGTGATGGTGGTGGCGGCGCCCCGCCCCGTCTACTTCATGGCGAAACAGGAGCTGTTCGGCGACCGGGCTCGCAGCCGCCTGTGGTTGGAGCTTGGAGGGTTCCCGGTGCAGCGAAAGATCGCCGACATCCGCTCGGTCGACGTGGCCCTGGCGTTGCTGGAGAGGGGCGAAGCCGTGGTGGTCTATCCCGAGGGGAGGCGCAGCAAGACCGGCGAGATGCTGCCCTTCCTGCAGGGCCCGTCGTGGCTGGCGTTTCGAACCGGAGCGCCCCTCGTCCCGTGCGGCGTCATCGGGACCGGCCTGCATCCCGGGTGGAACGGGAAGGGCTCGGCCTGGATCGGCAAGCACGTCAGGGTGGCGTTCGGACCACCGATCCAGGTCGAACGTGAGGTCGATCCTCGAGCCCGCCGCGACAAGGCCGAGGCGCTCACCGGCCAGTTGCTGTCCGCCATCCACGAGCTGCTGGCCTGACTCGTTCGGGACTCGGGGCGGACGCGACGGCTTTCGGTAATCTTGGTGCATGGCATCGTTGACTCCCTCCAACGGCAATCCGCACGTGGTGGAGGTGACCGACGCCACCTTCGGGACGGCGGTCCTGGAGGAGTCGCGACAGCGGCCGGTGGTGGTCGATTTCTGGGCGGCGTGGTGCCAGCCCTGCCGCATCATCGGCCCGGTGCTGGAGCGACTGGCGGGGGAGTACCAGGGCCAGTTCCTGCTGGCCAAGCTTGACGTGGACGCGAACCCGCAAGCCTCCGCGGCGTTTCGGATCCAGAGCATCCCGGCGGTGAAGGCTTTCCGCGACGGGCGCCTGGTGAACGAGTTCATCGGAGCCGTCCCCGAGGAGTCCATCCGCCGGTTCATCGGGACGCTGCTTCCCACGGAGGCCGACCTCGTGGCGATGCGAGCCGAGGAGGCCGAACGGGCGGGACGTGTGGAGGAGGCCGAGCGGCAGTACCGGGAGGCCCTCCAGCTCGATCCGAGCCACACGTACGCCAAGCTCGGTCTGGGGAGGCTGGCCGCGATGCGGGGTTCGCTGGCGGAAGCGCGAGCGCTGCTGGAGCCCCTCCGGCCCGACCCGGAGGCGGAGCGGTTGCTCGCGGCCATCGAGGTTTCGGAGTGGGCTGCACCCGGATCGAACGGGGCCGGACCGCTTGCCGCGGCGGAACGCGCCGCGGCCGAAGGGAGGTTCGACGAGGCCTTGGCGACGTTCCTCCGCGAGGTGACGGCGGGGCAGAACCCCGATCAGGCTCGGACGGCCATGCTCAAGGTCTTCGCCGTGCTCGGCGAACAGGATCCCCTGACCCGGGAATACCGCCGCAAGCTCGCAGCCGCGTTGTTCTGAGCGGGCGAGGGGCGGGCCCTGCCCCCTGCTAGGACACCAGTGTGGCGAACACCACGATGTTGTCCACGGAGTGCCCGGTGGAGTGGTCGAAGGCGCCGCCGCACGTAATCAGACGAAGGCCTGGGTAGTCCAGCGCGCCGTAGACCTGATCGGTCGGGAAGTTCGACTTCGGGACCTCGATGCTCCGCTGGACCTTGAATCGGGCGACCGCGCCGTCCTGACGTTTCACTACCACGATGTTGCCCGGCTTCAGCTCCTTCAGCCGGGAGAACACGGCGGGCCCTCGGAACGAGTCGATGTGTCCGACGATGACGGCGGGCCCCGTCTGACCGCGGCTGGGCCCACCGGACCACCATCCGGCCTCGGAGAAGTCGGTGGGGACCTGCAACGTGCCGTCCCCGTTCAGGCCAAGCCGGATGACGGTGGCGCTCACGTGGATGGCGGGAATGGAGATGTGGATCGGCGGACTCTTGTCGGCCAGACTACCCCATTCCCGGGGCGGACAACCCGGGGGAGACGAGATTCACGCCGAAGACCTGTTCGAACCGCCGAGCCACGATGGGAGCCATGTCGGAGACCGCGACCTCCCGGCCGGCCAGAAGGCTGAGGGACGCCACGCCACGGTCCAGGAGTCCGCACGGAACGATGGCGTCGAACCATGACAGGTCCGTTGTGCAATTCAGGGCGAAACCGTGAAGGGTGATCCGGGCTTGGGTGAGCTTCACCCCGATCGCGCACACCTTCCGGTCGCCGGCCCATACCCCCGTTCGCTGGGGGTCTCGCCCGACCCCGAC
>DHWM01000185.1:18123-18307 GCA_002413185.1 Actinobacteria bacterium UBA5182 | reverse complement strand
TGTCGTTCGGCGGGATGATCGTCCCGAAGTACTGCTTGACCAGGTCGGGATGATCCCGCAGGGCGCTGTCCATGTCGGTGAACAGCACGCCGATGTCGTCGAGCTCCTTCTTGATCTTGTGGTAGACGACCTCGCTCTCGTACTGCGCCGACACCCCGCCGAGGTACTTCTTCTCGGCCTCGGG
>DHWM01000185.1:11211-17882 GCA_002413185.1 Actinobacteria bacterium UBA5182 | reverse complement strand
TCGGGGATGCCCAGCTTGTCCCACGTCCCCCTGATGTCCTCGGGCAGGTCCTCCCAGCTCTCGGCCTGCTTCTCGGTGGACCGGATGAAGTAGAAGATGTCCTGGAAGTCGATGTCCGAGAGGTCGGCACCCCACCACGGCATGGGGCGGGCCTCGAAGTGCTTCAACGCCTTCAGCCGGAACTTGCGCATCCAATCCGGCTCGGACTTCATGGCGGAGATCTCCTCGACCACCGCGGGGCTGAGTCCCTTCTTGGGTGTGAACACTGAATGGTCTGGATCGCTCCACCCGAAGCGATACCCCTTGCTCAGCTCTCGAAGGTGTTCCTCTTGAGTAACAGCCACGCTGATCCCTCTCTCGACAGGTGCCGACAGGGTCCAGTTTACACCCGGCAGATAGGATTCGAACCCGCAGGTCAAAGGGCTGATCAGCCCCGGCCGACCCCAGCAGCGTGAAGCACGCGACCGACGCCGTATGCAACCCCGACCCCGACGGCGGCCATCGCGATGAGCTCCGCCCCCGCCCTGAGCAGGTTTTCGCCGGTGAACCGAGTGCGGATGGCCCCTCCGACCAGGAGGCCCACCGCCGTCAGGACGAAGCTCACCCCCAGCGCCGCCACACCCGACCATGCGATGAAGGGAAGTACCGGCACCACGCCTCCGACCAGGAACGCCAAAGCCACGGTGAAGGCCGCCCCGAGGGGCTGCCCGAAACCCTCCGAGAGTCCCAACTCCTCCTGCATCATCACTCTGAGCCAGACCTTCGGGTTCGACGTGATCGTCGTGACCACCATGTCCAGGCTCTCGCCCTCGAATCCTCTGGCTCGGTAGACGTCCCGGATCTCCTCGCGCTCGATGTCGGGCATCTCGCGCATCTCCCGAAGCTCCCGTTGGAGCTCCTTCAGGAAGTAGGCCCGATACGCCTTGGCGGACACGAATGCCCCTATCCCCATGCTGATGGCGCCCCCGATGAGGGCCGCGATCCCTGCCAACAGGACCGTCCGTCCCGTGGCCGCCCCCGCCGCGCCGGCGATGATCGTCAGGACCGACACCAGGCCATCGTTCGCCCCCAGCGTGGCGTCCCGGATGCCGCTGCCTTCGATTCGGTGGGCCTTCGGGTCCAGCTCCACCGCGTAGTGCGGGCCGAACTCCTCCAATGCAGCCGGGACGTCCTGGAGCCGAGCCTCCAGTGCGTGGAGGTCGGTCGGCGGGGGGGGCTCCGCGGCTTCCCCTCCGGGTCGTGCGCCCGTGGCCATGCCCAGCAGACTACCGCCCGGCAACCTCCCTTCAACCTCCGCAGGTGCGGCGTCGATAACGCAGGTAACCAGCAGCTGATGGGGAGGTGAAGTGGCCTCAGCGCTCCCGCCACCCGAGGTGGGGCGGTGTGGGCGTGCCGGTGCGGCATGTTCGAGCTGACCGATCGAGAGCTCACCGAGCATGCGCTCCGGGAATCGGAGGAGCGCCACCGCCGCCTGGTCGAGAGCGCCACCGACGTCATCTTCACGCTTGCCGCCGACGGCACCCTCACCTCGCTCAACCAGGCCTTCGAGCGGATCACCGGGTGGTCCCGGGACGAATGGCTGGGGCGGCCGTTCGCTCCCCTCCTCCATCCCGACGACCTTCCCCTGGCCATGGAGCTGTTCACTCGAGCGCTGGCCGGCGAAGGCCCCCCCTCCTACGAGCTCCGGGTAATGTCGAAGTCCGGCCAGGTCGTCTACGGGGAGTTCACCTCGGCTCCCAGGGTCGTGGACGGCGCGGTCGTCAGCATCCTGGGGATCGCCAGGGACGTGACCGAGCGCAAGCGGACCGAAGACGCGCTGCGCCAGACCGAGGAACGGAGCCGGAGGCTCGTCGAGATCTCTCCGGACGGCATCGTGGTCCACAAGCAAGGCGTGATCGTCTTCGCCAACCCGGCGGCGGTCAAGCTCCTCGGCGCGACCTCGGATGAGGATGTCGTGGGCAAGTCGGTCCTGCAGTTCGTCCATCCCGACTCCCGTCCGGGTGTGCTCACCCGGCTCCAACGGCTTCGCGAAGGCAGCAACGTCCCCCTGGTCGAGGAACGCTTCGTGCGATTGGACGGGACGGCCGTCGACGTCGAAGTGGCCGCGGCCCCCTTCGACCAGCAAGGGGAGAGCGCGGTGCAGGTGGTGATCCGCGACATCACGGAGCGGAAGCGGACGGAGACCGCCCTGCAGCAGCGGAACGAGAACCTCGGCGCACTGCACGAGACCGCCCTCGCGCTGATGGATCGTCTGGAGCTCCGCGACTCACTTCAGGCCATCGTGGCCAAGGCTGCCTCTCTGGTCGGTACCTCGAACGGTTACATCTACCTGGTCGGGCCGGACGGCGACGACATGGAGATGGAGGTCGGCTTGGGCTTCTTCGCCGAGTGGGTGGGAAGGCGGATCCGGCGAGGAGAGGGGCTCGCGGGCAAGGTGTGGGAGCGGAACAGCCCAGTGGTGGTCGACGACTACGAGGCGTGGGAGGGGCGGTCCGAGCGGTTCGTGATGGGCCGCCATGGGTCTGGCGTCGGCGTCCCGTTGACCTCTGGCACGGAGGTCGTCGGGGTCCTCGGCCTGGGCGACCTGACCGAGGGCAAGGTCTTCACCAAAGAGGAGATCGAGGTGCTCTCGAGGTTCGCCCCTCTCGCCTCGATCGCCCTCGACAACGCCCGGCTGTATACGGCCTCCCAGCGCGAGCTGGCGGAGCGACGCCTGGCCGAAGAGGCGCTGCTCGAGTCCGAGCGGCGGTATCGCGACATGCTGGAGAACGTCCAGCTGGCCACTGTGAGCGTGGACGTCAGGGGCAACGTCACCTTCTGCAACGACTTCCTGCTGGCGCTGACCGGCTGGCGGCGTGAAGAGGTCCTCGGAGCGAACTGGTTCGAGGTGTTCGCACACGACGAGGACCGCGAGGCCTTTCACGAGGACATCGGACATGGGATCAACCGCGCCCATGCGGAAGGGACCATCCTGACCCGTCAGGGCGATCGTCGCCTGATGCTCTGGAGCAACACGATGCTCCGCGACCCGGTCGGCGCGGTGATCGGGATGAGCAGCATCGGGGAGGACATCACCGAACGCAAGCGCGCCGAGGAGACGCTGCGCGAGGCTTTCGACCAGGAGAAGGAGGCGTCGGATCGGCTTCGGGCCCTGGACGAGATGAAGACCACGTTCCTCCACGCGGTGTCGCACGAGCTCCGAACGCCACTCGCGTCGGTGCTCGGCATGGCCCTCACGCTGGAGAATCGACCCGAGCTTTCCATCGAAGAGCAGCGAGACCTCATCCACCGGATGGCCATGAACGCCAGGAAGCTCGACCAGCTCCTGGCGGATCTGCTCGACCTGGACCGCCTCGACCGGGGAATACTCGAGCCGCTGCGCCGGCTGACGGACGTCGGCCAGCTGACCAGGCGCACGGTGGAGAGCTCGGGGATTCTGGGGCGGCGCCAGGTGCGCGTCGAGGCCGAGCTGGTGATCGTCTCCGTGGATGCCCCCAAGGTCGAACGCATCCTGGAGAACCTGCTTGCCAACGCCGTCAGGCACACCCCGCCGGCCGCGACCATCTGCGTGAAGGTCGGGCCCGATCGGGGAGGTGTCCTCATCGTGGTGGAGGACACCGGGCCGGGTGTGCCCCAGGAAGTTCGTGACTCCATCTTCGAGCCGTTCCAGCAGGGGCCGAACGCTCCCGCGCACTCGCCGGGCGTGGGCATCGGCCTGTCACTGGTGGCGAAGTTTGCCGAGCTCCACGGAGGCAAGGCGTGGGTCGAGGATCGCCCCGGTGGCGGGGCCTCGTTCCGGGTGTTCCTGCCGGGCGCCCCGGTTTGACCTACTTCTCGACGGGCACGCCGACCAGCGAGCCGTACTCGGTCCACGACCCGTCGTAGTTCTTGACGTTGGCGTACCCCAACAGCTCCCGGAGGGCGAACCATGTGTGGGAGCTTCGCTCACCGATGCGACAGTACGCGATGATCTCCCTGTCAGGAGTGACGCCGGCCTCCTCGTACAGCGCTCGGAGCTCCTCGGCCGACTTGAACGAACCGTCGTCGTTCGCCGCCTTCGCCCACGGGATGTTCGCGGCCCCAGGGATATGGCCTGGAACCTGGGACTGCTCCTGTGGGAGGTGATCGGGGGCGAGCTTCTCCCCTCGGTACTCCTCGGGAGATCGAACGTCCACGAACGCAGCGTTCCCCTCGTCGACCCGGTCGAGCACGTAGTCCCGAAAGGCCCGGAAGTCACCGTTGACGGGGCCCTCGATCCGAAAGTCGGTGGGTTCGTTCGAGGTCGCGTCCATGGTGAGCTCACGGCTTTCGAGCTCCCACTTCTTGCGCCCCCCGTTCAGCAGCTTCACGTTCCCGTGCCCAAGGTAGCGGATGAGCCAGTAGGCGTACGCGGCGAACCAGTTGTTGTTGCCCCCGTACAGCACGATCGTGGTGTCGCGGCCCAGGCCGGCCTGCTGGAGGAGCCGAGATAGGCCCTCCTGGCCCACGTAGTCCCGTCCAACCGGCGCGTGCAGGTCGGTACTCCAGTTCCACCCCACCGCACCCGCGATATGGCCCTTCTGGTAGGCGGTGGTGTCCTCGTCCACCTCGATGATTCGGACGGCGGGGTCGTTCAGGTGCTCGGCCAGCCAGTCGGTCTCGACCAGCGCGTCTGGATTGGCGTACTCCTCCGGCATCGGAAACCCCTTTCTGCGGCCGGTTCTCCTCGCTGCGGTGACGGGTCGGTGAATCCTATGCAGAAGATCGGATTCTCCGCAACGGCGGGCCCGCCCTAGAAGAACCCCAGCGCGGCCTTGGCCTCTTCGGACATCATCTCGGGAGTCCAGGGCGGGCGCAGAACCATTTCGGCGTCGATGTTCTCGATCCCCTCGACACCCGAGAGGAACTGCTTGATCTCCGCCTCGATCAGCGGGCCGATGGGGCAGCCCATCGTGGTCAGGGTATAGGTGATGTGGACCGTGTCGCCCTGGAACTCGACGCCGTAGACCAGCCCGAGGTCCACGATGTTGATACCGAGCTCCGGGTCCTGGACGTTCTTGAGCGCTTCGAGGACCTGTTCCTTCAGCGACGAGCCGCCTTGGACGGCTTCACTCATCTCGCTGGCTTCCTTCATATGCGACCCTCCTCGGGCTATTGTAGGCGGCGTCCGCTACAAGACCTCGGTGAAGACGACCCACTCGAGCTCGCCGAGCAGCGCTGGGAGCCGCCGATGCGCGTGCTGATCGTCGATGACCATCCCGTCACGAGGGACGGCCTGCGATCCGCGCTTTCGACGTCGAAGGAAGTCGAGATCGTCGGCGAGTCTCAGACAGGTGAGGAAGCCGTCGAGGCGGCGAAGTCGCTCGGGCCCGACGTCGTGTTCATGGACGTGCGAATGCCGGGGATGGGCGGACTCGAGGCGACGAAGATCATCCGAGACTCCTGTCCGGATACCAAGGTCATCCTGTTCACCATCGAGGAGTCGCGCGAGGCGGTGGCCGACGCCATCCGTGCCGGCGTCTCCGGATACCTGCTGAAGGACGCCAGCGCCACCGAGCTGATCCAGGCCGCCAAGCTGGCGATGGAGGGAAAGGCGGTCATCCACCCCACGCTGACCCGAGCGTTCATCGAAGAGGTCCAGTTCGTGGAGCGGCCCCCGGAGACCCCGCTGTCCCGCCGGGAGTCCCAGATCCTTCAGAAGGTCGCCTACGGCGCGACCACCAAGGAGGTCGCCCACGACCTGGGGATCTCCGCCCACACGGTGAAGACCCACCTGGAGCGGATCTTCGAGAAGCTCGGCGCGAACGACCGGGCCCAGGCCGTGGCCATCGCCCTTCGAAAGGGCCTGGTCGACTAGCCGGCTCCTGGGCCGCACCCGGTCAGCCGAGCGGCCGCTCGGCCGGCGCGACGGCTTCCACCAGCGTCTCCACATTGGCGAAGGTCACGGCCCGCTCGCGCAGCCTGTTCCACAGCCGGGTGGCTTCGTCGCCGACGGTAAAGTCCCGCTCCGCAATGGGCACCTGCTCGAGCAGGACCGTCCTGACCCCTCGTTCGGCCGACGTGACGGCGAGCCGGAGGTTCTCCACGTTCCCAGGCCCGAACGGCGCATCGCACACCACGATGAGAGCCGCAGAAGCCATCAGGTCCGCGCAGTCCTCGGCACTGCGACGGTCGATGATCGAAAACGGCGGGACGGTGACCCGGAGGAGATTGAGCCGTTCCGCCAGCATGGCATCGGTGTCGCCATCGTGCACGACGCCGGCGGTGACCTCGAAGCCACCCTCGGCGAGGGCCCGCATGACCGCAGCTCCCCGCCCCGCCCCGCCGACGACGTGGGCCCGGGGGGTGCCCCTGGCCATCCGGTTCGAGACGAGCGGCGCGGCGAGCGTCACCGTGGGCCGCCCCCCGGCTCCGGTCGCCGAGACGTCGGCTTCGATCCCGAACACGTTCATCAGGAGATCCCGGGTGATGACCGAGCCGGGGGGACCCGATGCGACAACTCGCCCCCCGTCCAGAGCATGGATGCGGTCACAGTAAGCCGAGGCCAGGTTGAGGTCGTGGAAGATCGCCAGGACGGTGGTGCCCTCGTCCCGGGCCAAGGCCCGGACCAGGGAGAGCGTCTCCACCACGTGGCGAAGGTCGAGATGCGTGGTGGGCTCGTCCAGGAGCAGGATCGGGGCGTCCTGGGCCAG
>DHWM01000185.1:4417-10946 GCA_002413185.1 Actinobacteria bacterium UBA5182 | reverse complement strand
ACGTTCGCGGCCGCCATCGCCCACCGGGAACGCTGCCAGTCTCGCGACGTCGCCGTGCCGAAGGTCCCGAGATATGGCGCGCGGCCCATCATCACCAGCTCGCGGACGGAATAGGAAAATGCCGGGACAACCTCCTGCGGGACGACCGCAACCAACCGGGCCGCCCCGCGGGCCGAGAGGGCGTATGGATCGAGCCCGTTCACACGAACGGTTCCAGTGGAGGGACGAAGACCCCTCGAGGCCACCCGAACGAGCGTCGTCTTCCCCGAGCCGTTCGCCCCGATCAGCCCGGTCACCTCTCCGGGGCGGGCCACCAGCGAGACGTCCCGCAGGACCACCCTCGACCCGTATCCGACGGTGACGCCGCCCAGGGCCAGGCCGCGCCCGGCCTCCTCCTGTTCAGGCCCCCGCACCCGCCGCCCTTCGTTCGCGCCGAAGCAGATAGAGGAAGAACGGCCCTCCCAGGAGCGCCGTCACCGCACCCACCGGGATCTCCTCGGGACGGATGGCGGTCCGGGCGGCCAGATCGGCCAGGATCATGAACGAGGCGCCCCCCAGGATCGACGCCGGCAGCAGTCGGCGGTGATCCGACCCCACCACGAGGCGCAATATGTGCGGCGTCATCAGCCCGACGAATCCGATCAAGCCCGACACCGAGACCGCGGCGGCCGTGAGGATCGAACCCGTCCCGAGCATCAGGCGCTTGAACCCTTCGACTTCCAGGCCGAGCTGTCCGGCCCGCTCCTCGCCAAGCGCGGTGAGATTGAGATCGCCCGCGCGGGATACGGCCAGAGCCACCCCGAGGACCACGAACGGCACGGCCAGGGCGAGCCGCTGCCAGCTGGCCGAACCGAGCCCTCCCAGGAGCCAGAAGTAGATCGACCGGATGTCCTGGCCCGACAGGGTCATCACCATCGAGATACAGGCCGAGATGATCGCTGCCACGGCGATGCCCGAGAGCAGGAGCGTGGCCACCTGGACCGATGGTCCCAGCCTGGCCAGCCGGTACACCAGGAAAGCGGTGGCCACGGCCCCCAGGAAGGCCGCCCCGGGGATGGCCAGGCCGCCGGCCACCGCTCCCCCTCCTGCCAGGATGACCAGGATCGCCCCGAGTGCCGCTCCCGAGGAGACCCCGATGATGGCGGGATCGGCCATCGGATTTCTGAAGAGGGCCTGGAACAGGGTCCCCGCTGCCGCCAGCGCCGCTCCGACCAACGCCCCCAGCAGCACTCGGGGAAGCCGAAGCTGGAACAGGATCAGCACCGTCGACTCCGGTACTCCCGCCGGTCGCGCGGCCAGATGGAGCTTCCAAGCGAAAAGCTGCACCGAGGTGACCGGGGAGATCCCCACCGACCCGAACGCCACTCCGGCCAGGATCGACACCCCCAAGAGCACCACCATCCCCGCCAGGACGAACCGGTGGGTCGTCCGGGGCCGAGCCATCAGGAGAACGCGTCCGGGTGCAGGATCTTGGCCAGGTCGGCCAGCCCCTCGACCACCCTCGGCCCGGGCCGGTTGAGCAGGTCGGAGCTGATCGCGAAGACCTTGCCGTCCTTGACGGCGGCGATGGCGTCGAAGCCCGGACGAGTCCCGACGGCCTGCGGCGACACACCGGACTCGGTGGCCACCAGGTAGACGGCCGGGTCCTTCCCGATGAGCGTCTCGTCGGTCCAGCTGGGATAGGCGTTGCGGTCCCCGGCGGTGACCGGGTCGCAGCCGGCTCGCCGCAGCAGGTCGAACTCGATGCTGCCGGGCCCCACCGTGAAGACCCCCGAGGCGTATCCCTCCTCGAGGAAGCACGACACGGCCGGCTCCCCGGCCACCTTCGACTGCACGGTCTGGGCCTGCCGAGCCATGCTGGCCGTGAGCGTGGCGGCGGCTGTGGTGGCCCCCGTCAGCCGTCCGACCGTCTGGATGTCATGAAGCGCGTCGTCGAACGTGCTCGCATAGATGGAGAACACCGGGATGCGGAGGTCTCGGAGCCGCTTGTGCCAATCCGCGCCCCCCAGGAACGCGTTGAGGACGACGTCGGGATGCAAGGAGACGACCTTCTCCAGGTCGGGCTGGATCCCTCCTGCTCCTCCCACCTTCGCGATCGACTTTGCCGCGGGCGGAAAGTCGTCGTAGGGGCCGGACACCCCAACGATCTTTCTGCCAAGCCCGAGGCCGAACAGGATCTCGGTGTTGGACGGCCCCCACGTCACGATGCGCTGCGGGGCGGATTGGAGCGTGAGAGCGACGTGGTCGTCGTCGGTGAGGGTGATGGGAAACGACGACGACGACGGGCGGGTGGAGCCCGCAGCGGAAGGGAGTCCCGCCGACTTCGAGCAGGACGCTCCGATCGCGGACAACGCCACCAGGAGGGCCAGCGCTCGAAGTGTCCGGCTGAACAGCGACCTCCCCACCTGCCGGGAAGAGAGTTCGGTTCGAACCACTGCCATATCTGTCTCCTTTCGGTCCGCGGCCGCTCCCCCGAGACGAAAAAGGGAGCCTCCGGCTCTCGCCAGAAGCTCCGCACGTTCGTCTTCAGGTGCGGCCTGTCTTTGCGCGAAGAGCGCGGCCGAACCGTCTCGGTGGCAGGTCTCCTGACTTCCGGTTGGGGCCCGCGGATAGCTTCCGCGGACGTTGCGCTCGCCCGAACCTTCCCAGGCCGCCCGCACGGCTCATCCGTGTGGGACATCGGCCCAGTGGCACTTCTCGGGTTCGCTCCCCGGTCACAGTGGCGCGACCGTGCCGGACTCTCACCGGCTTCCCTCTTGGGGCTCGACCGGGGCGCCACCCCGCTCGAGCCGCCTCGAGACGCGATATTCGATTGGGCCGGATTGTACTCCGCCTCTCTGATATGACTCCAGGCAGGCTCACAGCACCGGCGGCGGCCGGCTGGAAATCCCCGGGCGTCCCGCCTACACTCGGCGACGAAGACCAGTGCGACCTTGGATCTGGGTCCCTGCGCTGTTTGCTGCCGCCTTGCCGGCCTGCGTGACCGTGCCGGGTCCCCAGCCGCCGCCCCCGCCCCGCTTCTCGATCCACGCGGTGAGCTCCGCATCCAGCCCATCGCCGCTGGTGGAGATCCAGGCCGGCCGGGTCGAGGCCGTGGTGCCAGAGGCGTGGGACGCCCGGCCGCTGCCGGCCACCCGCTATCCACAGCAGGGATTCGTGGCTTCCCCTCGGATCCTCGACTGGGAGAAGGGCGTCGGCGCGGTCAACGGCATGGAGGCCTTCTGGATCGACGAGGGCAACGTGGGCATCCCGTCCGACTACTACTACCTGGTGGCCAGGGTTCCGGCTTTCGGCTACATCACGAACAGCGAGGCGTGCCAGCAGGCCGACCATCACGTGTTCGTCAACCACCCGCTGGATCCGACCGGCGACAAGTTCTCCCCCAGCGACTACGTGGCCTCGGCCACCGGGGTCTGCGGGTCGCAATCCCACCCGTTGCGGTGGGCCTACGTGGTGGCGGCTCCGGGCTTCGGGCCCCTACGCCGCGTGGGGATTCCCAGCTCGGGCCTGTACGTCGTTCTGGCGGTGGTCTCCGGTGCGAAGTCCGACATCTTGTTGGACGAGATGATCAACGGAGCCAGGTTCGACAACACGTCGGTCTCCGAGCTCGAACGCGCCGCCGTCCGCTCCCGGTAGCTATCTGGTCCGCCGGTGCTGGTGGAAGGGGTCCACAGGATCACGATCCGGCTTCTCGGCCTGCCCTATGTCAACGCATTCCTGGTCGACGGCGAGGACGGGCTCATACTGATCGACACGGGATTGCCTCACCGAGAGGGTCGAGTTCTCCGAACGGTGGAGTCCATCGGAAAGCGACCGGAGGCCCTCCGGCACATCGTGATCACCCACCACCATGCCGACCACACAGGGAGCCTGGCGGCACTGGTCGCGCGGACCGGCGCCAAGGTCTTCGTCCACTCTCTGGATGCGCCGATCGTCCGCGGCGACCGCCCCTCCCCCGGCCCCACCAGAGAGACGGCCGTGTCGCGGGCGGTCCTGCGCTTGGGGAGGTGGCGCGGCCTGACCGCGATCGCGCCGACGCCCGTGGACTTCGAACTCGACGACGGCCAGGAGCTTCCTATAGCCGGAGGGATCCGGGTCGTCCATACACCCGGCCACACGGCAGGTCACGTCTCGCTCCTTCTCCCGTCCAAGCGCCTGTTGATCGTGGGCGACGCGGCCGGCGCGCTGTTCGGCCGGGTGGGCCCACCGATCGGGATGTTCACCGAGGACATGATGCGAGCAAAGCACAGCATCAGGCGGCTGGCGGAGTTGGACGGCTTCGACACCGCGTGCTTCGGCCACGGCACTGTGGTCGAGGATCACGCGGCCGTGCGGTTCCGCCGGCTGGTGGAAAGACTCGCCGCGTAGCTCGCCGACTGCCGGCTCGGTCCGCCGGTACTACGCTGTCCGGCTATGGACACCACACAGCTACCCACCAAGGTTCGCTCGCTCATGCCGGAGATTCGCGAGGAGCTGGAGCGGCTCATCCGGATCCCATCGGTCAGCTTCCCGGGCTTCGATGCTGAGAACGTCAGGCGATCAGCCGAGACGACCCGCCAGATCCTGGAAGCCTCGGGGATGCAGACGCAGATTCTGGAGGTCGAAGGAGCGCACCCGGCCGTCCTCGGACGGATCCCTGGGCCGGAAGGAGCACCCACGGTCCTGCTGTACGCCCACCACGACGTCCAGCCAGAGGGCCCGTTGGAGCTCTGGAAGTCCTCGCCCTACGAGCCCGAGGAGCGCGACGGGCGCCTGTTCGGGCGGGGCAGCTCCGACGACAAGGCCGGCATCGTCATGCACACCGCCGCGGTCCGGGCGTGGGAGGGCAGGCCACCCGTCGGCGTCACCGTCTTCGTGGAGGGCGAAGAGGAATCAAGCTCCGAGCACCTGCCGCAGTTTCTGGAGCAGTATCGGGACCTCCTTCGGGCCGACGCGGTCATCCTGGCGGACTCCGGCAACTGGCGCACGGGGGAGCCGGCGTTGACCGTCTCCCTGCGCGGGATCGTGGCCCTGTTCGTCGAGGTTCGGACCCTCGACCACGCCGTGCACAGCGGCGAATACGGCGGAGCCATTCCAGACGCACTCATCACCCTGTGCCGGGCGCTCGCCTCGCTGCACGACGACAGGGGAAACGTCGCCGTGCCCGGCCTGGTCACCCGGCCCTCGGACGACCTGGACCTGACCGAGGACGAGCTCCGGCGGTGGGCTGGCGTTCGGCCGGGGGTCGAGCTCATCGGCGAGGGGAGCTTGACCGAGCGGATGTGGACAAAGCCCGCCATCTCCGTCCTCGGCATCGATGCCCCCAAGACTCAGGAAGCGTCGAACCAGCTCGTTCCGTTCGCCCGGGCCAAGGTCAGCATGCGCATCCCGCCCGGCCAGGATCCCCAGGAAGCGCGGCAGGCCCTGACCAAACACCTCGAGGCAAGCGTCCCGTGGGGTGCCGAGGTCAAGATCATCGCCGAGGGGACGGGAGCGCCGTACGCGCTCCACGCCGACGGGCCGGCGTACGACGCCATGCGCCGGGCCTTCGCCGAATCGTTCGGCCGCGACGCCGTGAACATGGGCGCCGGAGGATCGATCCCGTTCCTCGCTGCGTTCGCCCAGACGTTTCCCGATGCGGCGCTGTTGCTGACGGGAGCGGCAGACCCGATGTCGAACGCTCACTCCGAGGACGAGAGCGTCGACGTGGCCGACCTGGAGAAGTCGTGCCTGGCCGAAGCGCTGTTCCTGGGGTATCTGGCGGCGACCGCTACTTTGGAGTCGAATCGACGAACGGAGGCTTGACCACTTCGGCTTGCCCCCATCTGCCGCGAACGTCCACCTCGACCTGCCCCCCGGCCTTGAACCGATCCCGCGGCGAGAGGTAGGCCATGGCGATCCCGATCCGAAGGGTCGGCGAGAACGTTCCGCTGGTGGTCTCCCCCACCTCTTCGCCATCGGCATGGACGGCGTAGTGGGGCCGGGGGATTCGCCCGGGCTCCTTCATCCGAAGCCCCCACAATCGCGCCGGGATGCCTTCGGTTTTCTGCTGCGCCAAGGCGTCCCGGCCCACGAAGTCCGCACCCTTCTCCATCGCCACCGCCCACGCCAGCCCGGCCTCCAAGGGGGTTCGTTCCTGGGAGATGTCGTTCCCGTGCAACGGGTAGCCCATCTCCAGCCTCAGTGTGTCCCGCGCCCCGAGCCCGCACGGCTCCAGCCCCATCGTCGAGCCCACCGACATCAGGTCCCGCCACAGTTCCCCCGCCCGCGCTTCCGGGACGAACAGCTCGAACCCCCGCTCCCCCGTGTAGCCCGACCGAGACACCACCATGGGCTCGCCGCGATAGGCCATCTCGGCGCCATGCATGTACTCGAGGGACACGGCATCGGGAAACACGGTCCCCACCACGTCGAAGGCGCGCGGGCCCTGAGGAGCGATGAGGCACAGGTCGTCCCGCAGGATCACGTCCGTCCCGCCGGCGTGGTCGAGGATCGCCTCGTGGACGCGGTTGGTGTTCGCGGCATTCGGGACGCACAGATACCGTTCCGG
>DHWM01000185.1:0-4225 GCA_002413185.1 Actinobacteria bacterium UBA5182 | reverse complement strand
GGACCTTGGACAGGTCGTTCGGCATGGTGCGCTGGAGGGCTTCGAGCGCGCCGGGGCCCTCGATGAGGATCTTGCCGAGGTGGGTGAGGTCGAAGAGCCCCACCGCCTCGCGCACGGCGCGGTGCTCGGCCAGCGTTCCGGTGTACTCGATGGGCATGAGCCAGCCGGAGAACTCGCCCATGTGGGCGCCCAGCGCGCGATGCTCGTCCTCGAGCGGGGTGCGCTTCGGCCCCGTGCTCGTCTCCATGACTGCTTCCGTCATGACGTGTCGGCCTCCGGCGGTAGTATGGCCGAACGGGGCAACCCGACGATCCCGGCCGCGTGCCCGGCCCGGCGGAACGCTCCCTGCTGGGAATCGACGAAAGGACCTGCGGATGGCGGACGGCACCTACGACGTGATCGTTCTGGGCAGCGGCACCGGTGGGTACGCCGCCGCCCTCCGGTCCGCCGAGCTCGGCAAGAAGGTGGCCATCGTGGAGAAGGACGATCGCCTCGGCGGGACGTGCCTCCTTCGCGGATGCATCCCGTCCAAGGCGCTCCTCGAGTCCGCCTCGGTCATGGACCACGTCAATCGGGCCGAAGAGTGGGGCATCAAGGCTTCCGGCGAGGTCGACTGGCCCAAGGTGCTCGAGACCGAGCGGCACATCGTGGACAAGAAGGTCACCGGCCTGACCGGGCTGATCAAGGCCAGAAAGATCGAGGTGATCAAGGGCACCGGAAAGCTGGTTGAAGGGCCTGGGGTCGAGGTTGACGGTCGCACGTTCACGGCCCCAGACGTGGTCCTGGCGACCGGTTCGTTCCCCCGTCTGCTTCCGGGCCTGGAGGTGAGCGATCGCATCCTCACCAGCGACCAGGCCCTGGTGCGCGAACAGCTCCCGCGGTCCGTCGTCATCATCGGCGCCGGCGCCATCGGCATGGAGTTCGCGACGATCTACCGATCGTTCGGGGCCCGGACCACCGTCCTGGAAGCGCTGCCCCGGATCGTCCCGCTGGAGGACGAGGCCATATCGAAGGAAGCCGCGCGGGCCTTCAAGAAGAAGGGCATCGACGCATTCGCCGGGGTCAAGGTCACGGAGGTGAAGGGGGCCGGCGACGGGGTCGAGGTGACCTATCAGCCCGAGGGCAAGGACGCCCAGACCGTCAGCGCGGATGTCTGCCTGGTCGCCGTGGGCCGGGGGCCGAACTCCCAGGGCCTGGGGTACGAGGAGGCCGGGATCGAGCTCGATCGGAACTACGTGAAGGTGAACGGACAGCTTCAGACCAGCGCGCCTCACGTGTGGGCAGTCGGGGACGTCGCCGCCACGCCGCTCCAGCTGGCCCATTCGTCCTTCCTGGAGGGGATCGCCGTGGCCGAGCGAATCGCCGGTCAGGACGTCCCCGAGATCGACTACGCCGGCGTCCCCAGGGTCACGTTCTCCTCGCCGGAGATCTCCTCGGTGGGACTCACCGAGGCGCAGGCCAGCGAGCGGGGCCACGACGTCCAGACCTCCACGTTCAACTTCCAGGTGCTGGCGAAGGCGAACATCGTCGGCGAGGGCGGCATCGTGAAGGTGGTCGTGGAGAAGGACGGCGGGCCCGTGCTGGGTGTCCACATGATCGGGCCGCACGTCACGGAGCTCGTCGAGGCCGCCTCGCTCATGTACAACTGGGAGGCGACCCCCGCCGACATCGCCGCGATCATCGCGCCGCATCCCACGCTGTCTGAAGCCCTCGGCGAGAGCTTCCTGGCCCTCGCCGGCAAGCCGCTGCATTCGATGTGACCGTGAGGAAGGACCCCCCGTCGTGGTGACGAAGGCCAGGGACCGGGAAGCTCGTCGAGGTTCGGGCTCGTCGGGGGCGTCCGGGTCCGGCGCGAAGGGCGACAGCCCGGGCAAGCAGATCGAACGGCTCGGACTGGAGCAGGAGGACCTCACCAGGATCCTGTACTTCCTGAAGCTCTGCCGGTACTTCGACGAGCGGATGGAGACGCTGTACCGCCAGGGCAAGCTGCCCGGCGCCATCTATTCCGGCCGGGGCCAGGAGGGCACCCACGTCGGCGTGGCCTTCGCCCTTCGGAAGGAGGACTCCCTCTTCCCGACCCACCGGGACCTCTCCGCCCAGCTCACCAAGGGCCTCGAGCTGAAGCGGGTCATGGCGCAGTACTGGGGCCGGATCGACGGCTACACCAGGGGCCGCGACGGCAACAGCCACGTGGGCGACTGGGCCGACGCCCGAACGTTCACGGCCATCTCCCACCTCCCCATCGCCTACCCGGTGGCGTGCGGGGCCGCCCTGGCCTACAAGCATCGGGGCGAGCCGCGGGTGGCCCTCGCCATCTGCGGAGACGGGGCGACGTCGAACGGCCGGTGGCACGAAGCCCTCAACATGTCGGCCCTCCACGACCTCCCTGTGGTGTGGGTGGTCAACAACAACCTGTGGGCCTATTCGACGCCGAACACCCAGGAGATCCCGGTGGAGACGATCGCCCAGCGCGGCGCGGCGTACGGGATGCCGGGCGTGCGTGTCGACGGGGCGAACGTCCTCGACGTGTTCGAGGCGGCGACGGTGGCCGTGGAACGGGCTCGGAAGGGGGAGGGGCCCTCGCTGATCGAGAGCGTGTCCCTGCGGTGGCGAGGCCACGCCGGCCACGACCCTGCCAAGTACGTGCCGAAGGAGATGCTCGAGGACTACATGCAGAACAAGGACCCGGTGAAGCGCTTCCAGGACCTGCTCCAGAAGGAGGGCGTGGTCGACGACGGTGCGGTGGCGGAGCTGGAGAGCCGGATCAAGAAGGAGTTCGACCAAGGCTACGAGTTCGCGCAGAGCTCTCCGCTCCCCGATCCCGGCGACGTGGAGCTTGGCCTGTGGGCCGACGACGGCTACTGGGACCGCGAGGCTTCCCGGAACGGCGGGCTGAGCTGATGGCCACCGACGACGGCAGCGCCCGGGGGGCCGAGAAGACCGAGAAGGATGCCAGCGAGGCCGGCGCCGCCGGCCACGGCGCGGAGCCCAGGGGGAAGCGCTCGGAGAACGGCGAGGCAACCTACCTGATCGCCATCGCCGAAGCCCTGTGGGAGGAGATGGAGCGGGACGACCGCGTGTTCATGCTGGGCGAGGACATCGGCGTGTACGGTGGGGCGTTCAAGGTCACCGAGGGCTTCATCGAGAAGTTCGGACCCGAACGCATCATGGACACCCCCATCTGCGAGGAGACCATCGTCGGGACGGCCGTGGGAGCCGCCATGGAGGGGCTCCGTCCGATCGCGGAGTTCCAATATGCCGATTTCATGACCTCGGGGTTCGACGAGCTGGTCACGGTGGCGGGCAAGTACCACTACCGCTCGGGCGTGAGGCTCCCCATCGTGTTCCGGGGACCGTCGGGCGGCGGCGTGCGAGCTTCGAACTTCCACTCGAACAACCCGGAGCCGTTCTTCGCCCACACGCCTGGGCTCAAGGTGATCTGCCCGGCCTTCCCCACCGACGCGAAAGGCCTGCTGAAATCGGCCGTCCGCGACGACAACCCGTGCGTGTTCCTCGAGCACAAGTGGATCTACCGGCGCATCAAGGAACAGGTCCCGACCGATCCCGACTTCACCGTGCCGATCGGGAAGGCGGAGGTGAAGCGGGACGGCGGAGACCTTTCGATCATCGCCTACGGGGCGATGGTGCACCGGGCGCTCGAGGCCGCCACGGAGCTTGAGGACGATGGGATCTCGGTGGAGGTCCTGGACCTCCGGACGGTGTGGCCCCTCGACACCGAGGCCATCCTGCGCACCGTCGAAAGGACATCTCGCGCCATCGTGCTGTACGAGAGCCACAAGGCATTCGGTATCGGCGCCGAGGTCTCCGCCGTCATCGCCGAGGAGGGCTTCGACCTCCTCGACGCCCCCATCGTGCGGCTGGCCCCACCGAACGTCCCGGTCCCGTTCAGCCCCGCGCTCGAGGACGCCTACATCCCGCAGGTCGAAAACATCGTGGAAGCCGTGCAGAAGCTGTCGAAGTGGTAGCCGCGCCGTCACGTTCGAAGGAGGTCTGACTTGGCCACCGCCGTCACCATGCCCCAGCTCGGCGAGACCGTCGTCGAGGGAACGATCACCAAGTGGCTGAAGAAGGAGGGCGAGACGGTCGAACGGGACGAACCGCTCTTCGAGATCTCCACCGACAAGGTCGACACGGAGGTCCCTTCGCCCCTGGAGGGCATCCTGGTCGAGATCAAGGTGCAGGAGGGCGAGACCGTCGGCGTCGG
>DHWM01000124.1 GCA_002413185.1 Actinobacteria bacterium UBA5182 | reverse complement strand
CTAGCACCGCTCTCGGTAAATGCCGGTTGGACGGACCGATCCTTGGGGCTAGGCGCCTGCGGTCCCCGTGTAGGGGTGGACCTCGCCGGTCATCACCATCGCCTGAGACCGGTTCAGGACCAGCAGATGCGCCCCCTGGGAGAGGTCGAGGCCCGTGAACTCCAGGTAGACGAGGTCTCCACTCTTGGTCGGCTTCAGCTCGCCCGTCGACAGGATCTTTCCATCCTTGTTCTCCAGCCGCACCGTATACGGACCGGTGTCCGGAGCGGGCGGGAACACGTCGACGAAGATGAAGTCGTCCTTGTTCGGAGCGGCCACGATGATCGCCGTGCCGAACCCCTGGCTCCCCGCCGTGGCCAGAAGCCGGGCCTGGTAGGGCCATCCGCCGACGCCCTTGACCACCCGGGCGATGCGCTCGTTCAGAGTGCTGACGCGGGTGGCGGTGGTCCGTTCGACGTCCTGGGCGTGCTGGCGCTCGGCCACCGCCCAGCCGAGCGAGAAGACCGCGAGCAGCGCAGCCGCCAGCGCGGCCACGGCGAGGTTCCTGATCAAGTGGTGGCCGGAGGCGCGACGGGACGGCGAGGCTGCGGACGGCGCGCGCGTCCCGGCGGCATCCGTGACAGCTGAGACCACCTGCTGTTCGAGCGAAGAGGGCGGGCTGACCGGCTGGAGCGACATGGCCACCGCTGCCTGCCCTTCCATGAGCTCCTCCGACTCCTTCCGGCATCCCGCACACCACTCCAGATGCCGCTCCACGGCGGAGGATTCCTCCGGGCCGAGAGCGCCCAGGGCGTGCTCGGTGAGCCGGTCCCGAACCTCCACGCAGGTCATTCGAGGCCTCCGTCAGCCAGGGCAGCGGCTGCCCGGGCCTGATTCTGGGCCGAGGCCCGGAGCTTGATCAGGGCCGTCCGCAGCCGAGTCTTGACCGTCCCGAGCGGGATCCCGCCCGCTTCGGCGATCTCCCGGGCGGTCCAGCCGAAGAAATAGGCCTGGGAGAGCAGCTCCCGCTCCGCCGGGGAGAGCGTCGCCAGCGCCCGTCGCGCCGTGTCCCGTTCGATGACGGTGTCCTCTTCTTCCACGGGCGTGGGCTCGGGGAGCTGATCGACCAGGACCAGCGAGGGACGGGCCGCGCCCCGTTCGTGACGCAGCCGGTCCACCGCCATGTTGTGGGCGATCGCCATCAGCCAGGTGGACAGGCGCCCCCGGGACGAATCGAACCGCGAAGCCTTCCGCCACGCTGCCAGGAAGACGTCCTGGGTCAGCTCCTCGGCCCCCTCTGCCGTCCCGAGCAGCCGGAGCCCGACGGTGTACACCGAGCGCCCGAACCGCCCGTACAGGACGCGGACCGCATCTTCGTCACCGGCCACGAGCTGCCGCATGAGCTCTTGCTCCCATTCGGTTGAGAGAGGACCTCCACGCTCGAAGGTCATCTGGCCTCCCCTTGGTATACGGCATGCCCCTCGCCGGGAGTTTGTCCGGACGGGTTCATTATGGCCTCGTCCGCCACCCTTTCGTGCCTCCTGCCCCGGTGGGATGATTGCGAGGTCATGAGGAAGGGTCGGGCGCTCGCGGTGCTCTTCCTGGTGCTGGCGAGCCTCGGGGCGAACCTCACCCTGGCCCGGGCCCGGGCCCGGGCCCAACACTCTTCCACCACCGTGCTGTCCCTGAAGCTGAACGGGGTGGTCGACCCGTTCATGGCCTCCCACGTCCAGCGCGGGATCGACCGGGCCACCGCCGAGGGCGACGCCGCCGTGCTGCTCACCATCGACACGCCCGGCGGGCTGGACTCCTCCATGCGGAGCATCGTGAAGGCGATCCTCGGGTCGAAGGTCCCGGTGATCTGCTACACGGCGCCGAGCGGGGCCCGTGCCGCGTCGGCCGGGACGTTCATCATGCTGGCCTGCCCGGTCAACGCCATGGCACCGGGGACCGAGATCGGAGCCGCCCATCCCGTGGGAGTCTCCGGCGTGATCGAGAACGAGAAGGTTACCAACGACGCCGCGGCGTTCATCCGTTCGCTGGCGACGCGGTGGAACCGGAACGCCGACTGGGCGGAGAAGGCCGTGCGGGACGCCGTCAGCGCCAGCGCCGAGGACGCCCAGCGACTGCACGTCATCGACTTCGTGGCGTCGAGCCAGGGGGCCCTCTTCAACGCGCTGGTCGCACGTTGCTCGCGGAACGGCATCGTCGGCGTGGCATGCCCGCGCGCCGATCTGGCCGCCGCGCCTGTTCAGCCGTTCGGGATGTCGGTGGGCGAGCAGCTGTTCCACGCCATCGCCGACCCGAACGTGGCCTTCCTGCTGATCAACATCGGGTTCCTCGCGCTGATCGTGTGGGTATTCCATCCCGGCTTCCACGTCTCGCTGGCGGTCGGGATCGTCTGCATGGTGATCGGGCTGACCATCCTGGAGACGCTCCCCGTCCGGCTGACCGGCCTGATCCTCCTGGCCGTCTCGGCGGTCCTGTTCGTCCTCGACGTGAAGGCGAAGGCCCACGGCGTCCTCACCGCAGGTGGGGTCGCCACGCTGGTGCTGGGCGGGCTCTTGCTGTTCAACCCCAACGTCCCCACCGCGCACGTATCGCGACCGTTGATCGTCATCGTGGCCGCCGGGGCCGGAGCGTTCGCCATGTTCACGCTGCGAGCACTGTTCGCGGCGAAGGACCTTCCGGTCCGAACGGGGCGCGAGGCCTTGGAGGGGAGCTTCGGTGTGGCCACGACCGCCCTGGCCCCGCGAGGGCTGGTCCGGGCCAGAGGCGAGACGTGGACGGCGGAGTGTCTCGGGTCACCGATCCCGGCCGGGTCACCGGTACGAGTGGTCAGAGTGCAGGGGGTCAAGCTCCTGGTGGAGGATGTGAGCGGCGCCACCGTTCCGGCGGTCGGCGCACCGAGAGAGGGGGAGGTCAGATGACGGGGTTGGGCTTGATCGGAGACGCCGCCACGGGAGCCGTGGTCGCTGGGATCGTCGCGGTGGTGGTGCTGTTCGTCATCGCCAGGGCGGTGAACGTCGTCCGGGAGTACCAGCGGATCGTCCTGTTCCGGCTGGGGCGGTGCGTGGGGACGAGGGGGCCGGGGCTCATCCTCATCATCCCCATCCTCGATCGCAAGACGTGGGTCGATCTCCGGGAGAAGTACCTGGAGATCCCGCACCAGACGGCGATCACCGCGGACAACGCGGCCATCTCGATGGACTTCATCATCTTCACCAAGGTCGTCGATGCCGTGATGAGCGTGCTACAGGTCCAGAACTTCGCGGGCGCCGCGCAAAACATCGCCGCTACGACCCTTCGAAGCGTGGTCGGGGACATGACCCTGGACGACGTCCTGTCGAAGCGCGACGAGATGAACTCGCTGCTGCAGGTGAAGCTGGACGAGGTCACCGAGCGGTGGGGCGTCAAGGTCACGAACGTCGAGGTCCGCGAGATCATCCCGCCGCCCGCCGTCCAGGACGCGATGACGCGGCAGATGTCGGCCGAACGGACCCGCCGGGCCGTGGTCACGGAGGCCGAGGGCTCGAAGTCAGCGTCGATCACCGTCGCCGAGGGACAGAAGCAGGCCGCCATCCTCTCCGCCGAGGGCGACCGCCAGGCCGCGATCCTGCGGGCCGAGGGATTCTCGCTGGCCCTCGACAAGATCTTCCAGGTCGCCCGGACTCTGGACGCCAACACCATGAGCCTTCAGTACCTGGACGCACTGAAGCAGATCGGCTCCTCGCCGTCGACCAAATTCGTGGTCCCGATGGAGCTGGCGAACCTGCTGTCCGGCGTGACCGGGCTGACCGGGAGGTCCTTCGGCAACGGCGGGGCTCCCCCTGGCCCGGCGGCCACGTCTGGGCAATCGGTCAAAGAGGACCTGACGCGATGACCTTGATGGCCTATCCGACACGCGATCGGGATTGGAGGCCGTCCAAGGTTGGCAACGACACCTGACTTCGACGTAGCGATCATCGGAGGGGGACCCGGTGGTTCCAGCATGGCCGCCTACCTGGCCAAAGCCGGCATCGACTGTGTGGTGTTCGAGCGTGAGCTCTTTCCGCGCCCTCACGTCGGAGAGTCGCTGGTGCCCTCCTCGACCCGTGTGTTCAAGGATCTCGACTTCCTCGAGGTGCTGGAGCGAGAAGGTTTCCCGCACAAGTACGGCGCGGCCTGGACGTCCGCGGCAAGCAGCCGTATCTACGGCCACAACTGGAAGGGCCTGGAGGCACACACCAGCGTGGACCTGCGGTTCGCGGAGCGGGAGCAGGAGGGGGTGGCACAGCCGTACACGTACCACGTGGACCGAGGGAAGTTCGACAACCTGCTCCTGCACCACGCCCACGAGCTGGGGGCGAAGGTATACGAGGGCGTCTCGGTCAAAGGAGTCGACTTCTCTGATCCCGAACAGGTCACCCTTCGCTATGGAATGGGCCGGCGGGACGTCGAGACCACGGCCCGGATGGTGGTGGACGCGAGCGGCCGGCGCACCCAGATCGGCAACCAGATGAAGTGGCGTCTCAAAGACCCCGTCTTCGACCAGTACGCCATCCACACCTGGTTCGACGGGTACGACCGCCGGGTGCTCTCCAAGCGCGAAGAAATGGTCGACTACATCTTCATCCATTTCCTGCCCGTCACGAACACGTGGCTCTGGCAGATCCCGATCACGGACGCCATCACGAGCATCGGCGTGGTGACGCAGAAGAAGAACTTCGCGGCGAGCCGTGAATCGCGGGAACGGTTCTTCTGGGAGGCGATCGGGAGCCGTCCAGAGCTTTTCGAGGCGCTCCAGAGCGCCGATCGCATCCGGCCGTTCCGGGACGAGGGCGACTACAGCTACGCGATGAAGCACATCGTGGACGACCGGTTGGTTCTGGTGGGAGACGCCGCCAGGTTCGTCGACCCGATCTTCTCGACAGGGGTCAGCATCGCCCTCAACAGCTCCCGCTTCGCCAGCAGGGACATCATCGCTGCGGCGGAGGCCGGCGACTTCTCGGTCGGCCGCTTCCGAACCTACGAGCAGACGATCAGGCGGGGGACGAAGAACTGGTACAACTTCATCTCGGTCTATTACCGGCTGAACGTGCTCTTCACGGCCTTCATCCAGGACCCCCGCTACCGGATCGACGTGCTGAAGCTCCTCCAGGGCGACGTCTACGAGGAGGAGGAGCCCCCAGTGCTCACCCGGATGCGAGAGACCGTTTCAGAGGTGGAGGCGAATCCCAAGCACGTCTGGCACGACTACCTGGGATCGATCACCTCGAACGCCTTCGTCGACGCACTGCAGCGAACGGCGGAGCCCGATATGGGCGTGAGGGCCTGAGTCCACCCGGCCCTTCGCGCGATTCCTTCCTCAGCCGGCCCTGATCCGACACACGCTCCGCTCCACGAACGGGTGGAATTCCCGGACCCCCAGCGAGGGCTTGAGTCCACCCAGCATGCCTTCGATCAGGCCCAGGTGCAGGGTGCAGGCCAGCTCCCGATAGTCCTCGGTGAGGTCCCGGAAGGGGCAGTCTCGCAACGTCACCTCGATGGAGGAGCCGGCCCCGCGACGGAACCGGGGGTCGAACCCAGCCCTGGCCATGGCGTCCTGCAGGATCGCCAGGTTGCGCCGGTCGGGCCGCTCCACCCCGGGTCGAGGGGCGCCCTGGGCCACCAGGTAGGTGCCCCACTGACGGGCCAGCTCCTGGGCCTGGGCCATGGCCCGCTTGCCCCGCACCAGTGCACAGAGCATCTCCGCGAGCAGTCGGTAGTCGCGCCCTTCTGGTCCCTCGGTCTGCCGGATGGAATAGAGCGTCTGGGGGCGTCCGACGGTGGCGGTCTTTCGAACCTCACGGGCGATCAGCCCGGCTTCCTCCAGCCGACGCAGGTGGGGCCGGAGCGTGTTCGGGTGCAGGGACAGCCGGCGAGACATCTCCCGGACCGAGACCGGCCGGGCGGCCAGGCCGATGTAGCGGTACAACCGATACCGGGTATCGTCGGCGAGGGCCTTGTGGATCTCGAGAGCCTTCGTTTCCGGCACGGCGCCATTGTCGCATCGCCGCCCCCGCCGCAAGCCATCCTCGGGCACGGCCGGGACGCTCGCCAGGGGGGCGAGGCGGGCGGATCGGCGAGGGTCCCGTACTATCGATTCAGCAAGGTCCATCTTCCCAACCTCTGGAGCCACTGATGCCCACCAAGGAAGAAGTTCGCCAGGCGCTGCGAAGCGTCCTCGACCCCGAGATCGGCCGGCCCATCGAAGATGTCGGAATGTTGAAGGGCATCGACGTCGAGGGAGGGACCGTCACGGTCCATGTCCTCTTGACCATCGCGGGCTGCCCCCTGAAGGACCGCATCAACACCGACGTCACCGGGGCGCTCAAGGACCTCCCCGGAGTGGAGCGCATCGTGGTGGACCTCGGCGAAATGAACGAGCAACAGCGCCAGCAACTGGTGACGCAGCTTCGTGGAGGGGCCGGGCCCGTTCAGCAGCAGACGTTCTTCACCTCCGGCGAGACCACCGTCATCGCCGTGGCCTCGGGCAAGGGCGGCGTGGGCAAGTCCACCGTCACGGCGAACCTGGCCGCGGCTCTGTCAGCCGAAGGCCACCGGGTCGGCATCATCGACATCGACGTTTGGGGGTTCTCGATCCCTCGCATGATGGGGGTGAGCGGACATCCCGTGTCGTTCAACAACATGATCCTGCCGCTCGAATCGCACGGCGTGAAGATCATCTCGATGGGGTTCTTCGTGCCGGAGGAGACCCCGGTCATCTGGCGCGGGCCCATGCTCCACAAGGCCGTGCAGCAGTTCCTGGGCGACGTGTACTGGGGCGATCTGGACTTCCTCTTGGCCGACCTTCCTCCGGGCACCGGGGACGTGTCGCTGTCCATGGCGGGATTCCTCCCGGGCGCCCAGATGCTGGTGGTCACCACGCCTCAAGACGCCGCCCGCAAGGTGGCCGAACGGGCCGGGAAGATGGCCACGCAGACCCGCCTGCGGATCGCTGGCGTGATCGAGAACATGAGCTATTACGTGTGCCCGCACTGCGGCGAGCGCGAGGCCATCTTCGGCGAAGGCGGCGGGGAGCTGGCCGCGGAGACGCTCGGGGTCCCCCTGCTGGCGAAGATCCCGCTGATCCCGGCGGTCCGGCGAGGTGGGGACGCCGGCATCCCGATCGTGGTGTCGGACCCAGATTCGCCCGCCGGCGAGTCCCTTCGGCAGGCCGCGCGAAAGCTGGCCACCGCCACCAGGACCCTGGTGAAGAAGCCGCTCGGGCTCATGGTGGCACCGGGCGCACCCGCCGCCGACGGGCATGATCACGCTCACGCCGGCCACGGCCACTGACGACGAACCTCAAGAGAGATGCGAGCCTCCCGGCCCACCGGCCGACGACGCCGTCGCGCCACGTGAAGGGTTCCCCTCTGGGGGCGATCCTGCCGCGGCGACTGACCGGCACCGGGCCGTGGTTAGGATTCGGTTTGAGTTCGAGGTCGAACCCCCAAGGGAAGGCAAAAGTAGCGCACGCTGGTGTCTTCCGAACCCGGCTCCTGTCGAGTGCGTCGAATGCTTCCACGACCCCTTTCGAAGACTGACGACCCGTTCCTGGCACCGGAGCCCCCCGCCGGTGTCAGGCCCGACGCGCCAACCGGGGAGCGTGCGGGGCGGGCCCGGGGTCTGGTCCGCTCCGTCCGGCCGCATCAGTGGCTCAAGAACCTCCTGGTGGTGGCGGCCCCCGGGGCGGCCGGCGTCCTCTTCCACCGGGCGATCCTGGCCCGGACTGCTCTGGCGTTCCTGGCCTTCTGCTTGGCGTCGGCCTCCATGTACCTCGTCAACGACGTCTCCGACATCCGGTGGGACCAGGTGCACCCACGGAGGAGCCGTCGGCCGATCGCCTCCGGGGTGGTGCCCGTCCCCCTGGCCCTTGCCGCCGCGGTGGTCCTGGTGGTCGCGGCGTTCGGCACGGCGGCCATCCTGGGCGGGTCGTTTCTTCTCGCGCTGGGGCTCTACCTCGGGCTGACGCTCGCGTACAGTGCCTGGCTGAAGCACCTGGCGGTCCTGGACATCGGCGCGGTCGCCTCAGGGTTCGTCCTTCGCGCGGTGGCGGGCGGCGTGGCCACCAACGTCCACATCTCGCAGTGGTTCCTGATCCTAGTGTCGTTCGCGTCGCTGTTCGTGGTGGCGGGCAAGCGTCACGGCGACCTGGTGGCCCTGGCCCAGGCGGACCCCGGCCAGGTGAGCGGCGGGCGGCGGATCGAATACACGGCCGCCTATCTCCGCTACGTGTGGATGGTTGCCTCGGGGGTGGCGATCACCGCGTACTGCCTGTGGGCGTTCGACCAGCCCCACGTCCGCCTGCACGTCCCGTGGAGCGAACTGTCGGCCGTACCGTTCGTCCTGGCGGTGCTGCGATACGCCCTGTTGCTGGACGTGGGCAAGGGGGCGGCGCCCGAGGAGGTCGCGTTGCGGGACCCTCCGCTGCTGGCGCTGGCCGCCGCATGGGCTGTCGTGTACGGATTGGGGGTCTATCTCGGCCACTGAACTTCGCCATGAGAAGGGCCGGGAGGCCGAACCCATCCCACCGCCCAGGAACCGGCACCGGTGGTTCCGCCGGAACCTCCGCTGGATCTCGCTGGCGATCCTCCTGCTCCTCGCGCCGGTCGCCTGGTCGTACGGCCACGCCCTGACCGCTCCGGGCAGCGAGCCCTGGACCCTCCGAAGCGTCGAATGGGTCAAGGACCACGGCGGCCGCTCTCTGGTGGCGCGGGTCGAGGGGTGGTGGTACTCCCATCACAAGCCTCCCGTCGGGGGAGAGCCCTCCGGAGGCATCCCGGCGGTGGCCCCGGAGACCACGCCCTCCCCCGCCGGGAGCCAGTCCGGGCCGGCCCATCTGAGCCAGCCGCCGGACATCCAACCAATCGCCTCGCCCCCGCTGGCGAACGAGGGCCGGTGGCAACCGCTCGGAGTTCGCGTCCAACACGTACCTACTATGTTCGTGGCGTACGTCCGGCCGGACAACGTCCACACGAGCCTTCTCACCACCGTGGTGTGGATGGACACGAAGCTCCTTCGGCCCGTCCTGTATGCGGGAACGCAGCTGCCCGGTGGTTCCGGTTGGCGCCACTACGCCTTGATCCCGAAGGCCGACCGTTCCGGCCTGGTCTCGGCCTTCAACTCGGGATTCGCCATGGATGACATCAAGGGCGGCTGGTACTCGGAGGGCCGGGCGGCGAAGCCACTCCTGGGTGGCGGGGCCACATTCGTCATCTACCGCGATGGCACGGTGGACGTCGGGCAATGGGGCCGCGACGTCCAGATGAGCGGCGCCGTGGCCTCCGCCCGCCAGAACCTGACCCTCATCGTGGACCACGGGCAAACGGTCCCCGGTCTGGCACAGGCCAACTTCCGGGACTGGGGCGTGACCTACGGCGGCGCGGTGCTTGTGTGGCGGTCGGGGATCGGAATCGACCGGAACGGAGGTCTGATCTACGCTGCGGGAAACGGCCTGAGCGCGTTCTCGCTGGCCAGGATCCTGGCCCGAGCAGGCGCCGTTCGCGCCATGGAGCTGGACATCAACCACACGTGGATGACGTTCGACTACTTCCGCCCCAACCCGGGCAGCGAGTGGGGAGTGAAGCCCACGAAGATGCTCGACAACCCGTACCGGACCCCCTACCGCTACCTGACACCGGACGAACGCGACTTCGTCGCGCTGTTCCTCCGGCCCCAGACGACGTCCTCGTCCGGCCCGTGACGCTCGCGGTCACGACCGGAAGCGAGAGGATCCTGACCGGCTGGGGGCGAACGGCCCCGTCGCGGGCGACGGTGGTCCCGGCCGGGAGCGTCGGCGAGGTGGTGGCGGCTCTGGCCCGAACATCACTGCGCGGGTGGCTGGCTCGAGGCCTCGGCCGAAGCTACGGCGACGCGGCCCAGAACGCCGGCGGAAGCGTGCTCGACATGACCGCGCTCGGCGGGATCCGAGCCCTCGACGGCGAACGCGGCCTGGTGACCGTCGGAGCCGGCACCAGCCTGGACCAGCTCATGCGCCGGCTGGTCCCGCTCGGCTGGTTCCCTCCGGTCACCCCCGGCACCAGGTTCGTGACCGTCGGAGGCGCCATCGCCGCCGACGTGCATGGGAAGAACCATCATCGTGACGGCGGGTTCTCCGCGCACGTGCGTTCGTTCGACCTGGTGACGCCGGCGTTCGGGCTCATGACTGTGACCAGGGACGAGGGGGACGAGGTCTTCTCCGCCACCGCGGGCGGGATGGGCCTCACCGGTGTCGTGGTGGAGGCGACGATGCAACTCCTGCCGGTCGAGACGTCATGGATGCGCGTCGACACCGACCGAACGAGCGACCTGGACCAGACGATGGCGGCACTCGAGTCGGCCGACGCGTCGGCGCGCTACTCGGTGGCCTGGCTCGACTGCCTGGCGAGAGGGGGGCGCCTTGGCCGAGGCGTCGTGTCCAGCAGTGACCACGCCGGAGCGGCCGAGCTCCCTCCCGACGTCGCCAGGGCGGGCCCGCTCGGCTTCGCCCCGAAAGCACTGGGGGCAATCCCATTCGACGCGCCTCCGGGCCTGCTTCGGCCATCGGTAGCCAGGGCCTTCAACGAGATGTGGTACCGGAAGGCCTCTGTCCGCGAACGAGGCCGGATCCAGCGAGCGTCGTCCTTCTTCCATCCGCTCGACGGTGTCCGGGACTGGAACCGCGTCTACGGCTCGCGCGGGTTCCTGCAATACCAGTTCGTCGTTCCGTTCGGAGCGGAGCATGTCGTTCGCCTCGCCCTGGAGCGGCTCGCCAGGGCGAGGTGTCCCTCCTTCCTCGCGGTGCTGAAGCGGTTCGGCCACCACGACGAATGGCTGTCGTTCCCGCGCCCCGGATGGACGCTGGCGCTCGACCTTCCGGCCGTCACCCGGGGGCTCGGTCGGGTCCTCGACGCGCTGGACGAGGACGTGGCGAACGCCGGCGGACGCATCTACCTGGCGAAGGACTCCCGGCTCCGCCCCGAGCTGCTCGAGGCGATGTATCCACGTCTCTCGAAATGGCGTGAGGTCCGAGACCGCCTCGATCCGGAGGGCGTGATGCGTTCCGATCTGGACCGACGCGTGGGCCTCTCAGGCCGGCGGGAAGGCCGCGGATGAACGACGCGTTCGGCTCTCCCCAGAGCATCCTGGTCCTGGGGGCGGGATCGGACATCGCGGCGGCGACCGTGCGGCTGCTGGTCCGGCAGCGCGCGCGAACGTTCGTCCTGGCCGGACGCAAGCCCGAACGATTCCAGGCCGTGGCGGAGGAGCTCCGTTCCCTCGGGGCCACCACGGTGGAGCTCCGCGACCTCGACGCGCTCGACACGTCGTCGCACGAGGACTTCGTCGACGAGGTCTTCGCTTCCGGTGAGGACATCGACCTGGTGCTGATGGCGTTCGGCGTCCACGGCGCGCGGGGGGATGCCCAGCTTGAGCATGATGGCGCGCTTGACGTCATTCGGACGAACTACGTGGGGGCGATGTCGGTCCTCCTTTCCGTCACGAAACGGCTGGTGGCCCAGGGCCACGGGTCGATGGTGGTCCTCTCGTCGGTGGCCGGCGAGCGCGGCCGCAAGAAGAACCTGGTGTACGGCTCGTCGAAGGCCGGGCTCGATGTGTTCTGCGAAGGGCTGGCCGCGTGGCTCCGGGGCTCGGGCGTGCGCCTCATGGTCGTTCGGCCTGGGTTCGTCCGCACAAAGATGACGGCGGGGTTCGACGCCCCGCCCCTGGCCACGACACCGGAGCGAGTGGCCGCGGCCATCGTCGACGGTCTCCATCGACGCACGGAGGTGGTCTGGGTCCCGCCGCCCATGCGCTGGGTGATGTCCGCGCTTCGTCATCTCCCACGATCGGTGTTCCGGCGGCTTGAGATCTAGAGGACGACGCCTCCGGGGCGGCCTTGCGTCAGATGGCGCGAACGGCCACCACGCCGGTCGAGGTGGGAACGAACACGAGCCCGTGCCACAACGTCGGCGTGGCGAAGTGCTCGACACTCCCGACCGCCAGCGAAGCGATCCCCGCTCCTGTCTGCTGATCCAGGGCGTAGAGAACGCCGTTGTCGATTCCCACGCTCCAGACCGCCCCGCCGCCCACCACGGCCGGCCCCGTCGCGGCGTGCACCGGCGTGTGCCACGCCACCCTGATGGTCCCGTCACCGACGTCCACGGCGCGGATCCCGTCGACGCAGGGCACGAAGACCCTCGTCCCGATGACGGCGTCACCACCGAACGCGACGCACACGATCGCGCTGGCGACCTGGCCCCCGATGCCCCCGAGGTTCCCCCTCCGCAACAGGTAGGCGGTTCCGCTCTTTCCGTCTGCGAACACGAAGCCGCCGGCGAGGGCCGGACCGGTCGAGCCGAGGTCCAGATCCCCCGCATTGTCCTGAGCCCACTCCGACGGTGAGAAGGAGTCACGCAGGCCGAGCGAGGGCGACAGCTCCAGAATCGAATCGCTGTCGTCGTACGGCGGGCTCGTTCGACCGTTTCCCAGCGCGACGTAGAGGCTCCCCGAGCCGTCCATGACCGGCCCCGGTGGCGCCCACATCGCGCCGCCGCTGGCGCTCGGCACCGCCTGAAGGGGGCTGTACACATCGGCGGCGCCGGCGAGATCGGTCGGGAAGCCAACGACGTAGCCGTGGTAGTCCCCGCAGTCGCCGAACAGCCCCCCGAACGGAACGTAGACGCGCCCGTTGCCGACGGCCAGGGCGCCCCGCTGCTGCTGAACGCTGGGATCGCTTCCGGCCGGGTCGGCGCTCCGCGCGGCCACGACATTTCCGGTCGCGGGATCGAGCGCGAAGAGCTCGTGGCCGATGGCCCCGGACCGCTGAAGCTCGGCCACCACGAACAGCCGGCCGCTGGCCGCGTCGAAGGCCGGAGTGCTCGTGATCCCGAGGGGGTCGATGTTCCCGCACGGCAGGTCGCTCAGGGGAACCGGCGTCCCGAGTGATCGTCGCCAGTGGATGCTGCCCGTCGAGGAATCCAGAGAGTACACGGTGTCGTTCTCCGTGGCGGCGATCACGCTGCCGCCCACCACGAGCGGTTCGGCGTACACAGCGCCGTCGAGCCTCGCGGCCCACGCCGTCGAGAGGGTCTTCACGCTCGTCATGGTTCGGTCGTAGCCCGAACGCGCCGCGTCGCGATGGTAGGTGGGCCAATCAGCCGCGCCGTCTGGCGTGGCAGTCCCCGGCGCGGAGCTCGAGCCGCCGCCGGCGGGCGGGGATGTGGCGTTCGAAGGAGAGGCCGTCGAGGACCGGCGCCCGCCCGCCCCGGTGCAGGCCGCGACGAGCATCACCACCACGGGCATGGTCCACGCGAGCGGCCACCCTCGTCGTCGACGCATTGTGAAAGACAACGGTAGCTGCTCCGAGCCTGGTCCGCGCCATCCGCGACTCGCCGGGCCTGGAGGTCGGCACCCACACGTTCTCCCACTCCTACCGCCTGGAGGAGGGACAGACCGAGCAGACGCCTTCGGCCCTACCCGTGGCTGACGACTTCGACCACCTGCTGGAACGTCGGCCGGTTCTGCCAGGGGATGTCGGGGACGTTGACCAGCCCGACCGCGGTGAAGTGGATGGTCTCGCAGGACTCGCACGCGTCCCACGTGGAGGGATCCGGCCCGAGCTCGTTCACGGTGTCCTGGAGGCTCTGGGCCAGCGCGGCCCGGCATCCGGCCAGCGTCCCGTCGGCGCACCGAAGCATGTTGTATGGCTGGAGCACCGTCTGGCCAAGGGCCATCTGCACCGACTTCTGCACATAGCCGTAATAGCCTTTCTGGAAGGACGAACCGTCGTGGGCCCTGCGGTTGGTGTCGTCGAACGGCAGCAGGACCTCCTGACCTGGCAGGTCGACCGTGGCCGCGTCGGCCATCATGTTCACCACGTCAGAGGGATGGACGTTTCCCTGCGGCACCTTGGCCGCGAGCCGAGTCGCCAGCATCTTGACCCGGTGCACCGGGCCCCATCCCCACTGGGCGTCGGACGCGCTCCAACCCGGAGCCGGCTTGTTGTTCCAGGAGTCCATCCAACCCTTCGACGGGTTGATCGCCTGGGGATGCTGAGAGGGGCACGAAGCCGTGCCACTCCCACTGTCCCGTCCCCCATGACGGGAGGTTCGGGTCGATGCCCGGCGCTCGGACCGGATACAGCCCCGCGTGGATGTACGCGAGGTCGGTCGGTCGGTGTAGAGCCAGTTGAACGAGCCCGTCTCGTAGTCCATGGCCTGGATGAACGACTGGGCGTCGGTGACCCGGTCACTGTTGAGGAGGGCGAACGCGGGCGCCGAGTCGAGCTCACCGAAGAACGTGCTTCGCTGGGTCGTGTACGCGACCGGCTGGCCGTTCACCTGGCCACGCGCGATCACCGGACCGTGCACGCTCCTCCAGACACTGGCTCTCACCCATTGAAGACGTAATGGTCGGACCTGAGGCTCGGCGGACTCGAATCCGGCTCGCACAGCTTCTCGGCCCGAGTGTCCACTTCCTCGGACTCCCCCGACGTGGCGCTCCACGCGAAATCCTTCCCCCGACCCAGCAGGACGTACAGGCTGAGCCCGGGGAAGGTCGCTCCCCGCGCGTCCAGGCCCGGCGCGTGCATGTCGATCTCCATGAGGGATCTGCGGAGACCACTAGCCGACCTGCCGTCCCATCACGGCGATGGGGTGGCCGTCGGCGCTCTCGTTCGCGGTCACCCCGAGCCAATTGCTCATGGCGTCGGGGAACGAAACGCCCAGCCGGGCCAGGCCGGCTCGGAGCGTTCCGATCGGATCCTCGGCGGGCGGAGAGAGGTTCCGGGGCCTTCTAACTAGT
>DHWM01000152.1 GCA_002413185.1 Actinobacteria bacterium UBA5182 | reverse complement strand
CTAGAGCTGGAGGGCCAAGACCAGGCTACGTGGTGGCAGATGCTCATGATGCACGGCGCCCTGGAGGAGGACGGCGACGATTTCCACCCCGAGCTCCTGACCTACGAGGCGCCGACGTACTTCGGCATGCTGACGGCCACATTCGAGCGGACCGGCCGGAGTGTAGGGTCCGACCTGTGAGCCGAACCATCCACGACCTTCGCACGCCGGCGCTGATCGTGGAGGCGTCCGTGCTGGAGCACAACATCAGGACCATGGCGGACGCGCTCCCCGGTGCTCGGCTGCGCCCTCACGTCAAGGCCCACAAGTGCACCGCGCTGGCCGCCCGCCAGGCTGCCGCCGGCCACCGGTCCTTCACGTGCGCCACCATCCGCGAGATGGAGGGGATGGCCCGGGCGGGCCTGGGGGAGGACCTGCTTCTGGCCAACGAAGTCCTCGACGCGCGGCGCCTGGGCGAACTGGACGCGCGGGTCACCGTGGCCGTCGATTCGGAACCGACCATCGAAGCCGCCGCGGCCGGGGGCGTCCGGGAGGTCCTGATCGACGTCAACGTGGGGCTGCCGCGATGCGGCTGCCCTCCCGAAGAGGCGGGCCGGCTGGCCGGGGTGGCCCGGTCGGAGGGGCTGGAAGTCCGGGGGGTCATGGGATACGAGGGGCACGTGGTCGGCCTTCCCGACCGCGCCACCCGGGCGGCCATGACCGAGGATTCGATGTTGCTGTTGCTCAAGGCTCATCAGGAAGTGGGCGGCGAGATCATATCGGCGGGCGGGACGGGGACCTACGACCTGAACACGTGGGCAACCGAGATCCAGGCCGGCTCGTACGCACTGATGGACACGGCCTACGCCGAGCTGGACCTCCCCTTCCGCCAGGCCCTCTCTGTCCTGGCCACGGTGATCTCCGCCTCCAGCGCCCACGCAGTGGCCGACTGCGGATTGAAGGCGCTCGGGATGGACCACGGGAACCCCGCCATCGAGGGCGGCCACCAGGTCTGGTTCGTATCGGACGAACACGTCACGTTTGGCCCGGCCCAGCCCGTCCGGGTGGGGGACCGGATCCGGGTTCTGCCGGCGCACATCGACCCGACCGTGGCCTACCACGAGGAGATGCACGTGGTCGAGGGGGAGGAGGTCCTGGAGGCCTGGCCGGTCGATCTCCGCGGGTGGTGAAGGCCCCGCTCGAAGTGGCGGGCTGCGGGCCGTGAAAACCACCTCGGCGGCGGTGTGGCAGAACTGGGCGGGGACCGCCCGCTGCCGTCCAAGCCGCATCCTCCGGCCCTCGGGAGACGAGGAGATCGCCGAAACGATCGGAGCGGCCGCCCGGGCCGAGAAGCGTGTGAGGGTCGCCGGAAGCGGCCATTCGTTCAACGACATCGCCTGCACCGATGAAGTCCTGCTCAGCCTGGATCGGCATGATCGGATTCTGGAGGTGGACCGAGAGGCTCGCACGGTGACGGTCCAGGCCGGGATCACCCTGGGCAGGCTGTCCGAGCAACTGGCGTCCCACGGGCTGGCCCTTTCGAACCTGGGAGACGTTGGCTATCAGACGCTCGCCGGCGCCCTGGCAACCGCGACCCACGGCACCGGGGCCCGGTTCGGGAACCTGTCGACCCAAGTCCGATCCATCCGGCTTGTGCTGGCGAACTCCTCGGTCGTGGAGTGCTCGCCCGGGAGCGATCCCGATGGATTCCGGGCCGCCCAGGCGAGCCTGGGGGCCCTGGGTGTGTTCTCGGCGGTCACCCTTCAGTGCGAGCAGGCGTTCAACCTGCACACCGTCGAGGAGCCGGCCCGTGTAGAGGACGTCCTGGCCTCGTTCGAACAGCGGATCGAGGAGAACGAGCACTTCGAGTTCTTCTGGTTCCCGCACACCAACCGGGCCCTGACCAAGGCGAACAACCGTACCGACCGGCCGCCGTCACCGAAGAACAGGGGCCGCGCTTACGTGGACGAGATCCTGCTGGCCAACCGGGTGTTCGGACTGTTCTGCAGGGCCGGCCGCCGATGGCCGCCCGCCACGCCGCGGCTGGCCCGGCTGGTTGGGGGGCTGCTCAGCCGGTCGGAGGAGGTCGATCGGAGCGACCGGGTGTTCACCAGCCCCCGCCTGGTCCGGTTCGCCGAGATGGAGTACGCCATCCCGCGCGCCTCCATGGCGGACGCCTTCCATGAGGTCCGGACGTTGATCCAGCGGTCCGGGTTTCGGGTGAGCTTTCCCGTCGAAGTCCGTGCCGTGGCCGCCGACGACATCCCCCTGAGCCCCTCGTTCGGCCGCGTCACCGCATACATCGCCGTTCACATGTTCCAGGGAGTGGAGTACGAGCCGTACTTCCGAGGGGTGGAGGCCATCATGCAGGGCATGGGTGGCCGTCCCCACTGGGGCAAGCTCCACTTCCGCACCGCCGAGACCCTCCGCCCCGCCTATCCGGAGTGGGATCGTTTCGCCGCGGTCCGGGGGAGGCTCGACCCCGAGCGCCGGTTCGCCAACGACTACCTCGATAGAGTCCTCGGCCCGTAGCGCTCCGCCTGGACCCGCGCTGGCCCCGGCAGTTCGTTGCGCCTTTAGACTGCTCCCCGTGTCCGAGTGTGCGAACTGCGGCCGGTCGAACCCCGAAGGTTATCGGTTCTGCGCCTGGTGCGGGGCCGCCCTGGCCGCGCGGTGCCCGAACTGCGGGACCGAGACGCTCCCCGGCTCTCGATTCTGCGGCGTGTGCGGTTTCGCGTTGGTCGAGATCGCCGTCGCCACACAGGCTGCCGGTCCGCCCACGCCCGGAGGCTCGTTCGCGGGTGGTCCGGGCCCCGTCGCAGAACGCCGGCTGGTCTCGGTGCTGTTCGCCGACCTCGTCGGCTTCACGTCCCTGGCCGAGAGCAGGGACGCCGAAGAGGTCCGTGAGCTGCTGACCCGCTATTTCGACACCGCCCGCCGGCTGGTCGAGCTCTACGGCGGCACCGTGGAGAAGTTCATCGGCGACGCCGTAATGGCCGTCTGGGGAACCCCGGTGGCCCGAGAAGACGATGCCGAGCGGGCGGTGCGAGCGGCACTGGAGCTCACGCAGGCGGTGGAGCAGCTCGGCTCGGAGGTCGGGGCGCCCGAGCTCAAGGCCCGAGCGGGTGTGCTCACGGGCGAGGCCGCCGTCACCATCGGGGCCGAGGGCCAGGGCATGGTGGCCGGCGATCTCGTCAACACGGCCTCCAGGATCCAATCGATCGCCGCGCCCGGGTCGGTGTTGGTCGGCGAGGCCACCCGGCGGGCGACCGAAGCGGCCATCGTCTACCAGGACGCCGGGGAGCACGAGCTGAAGGGCAAGGTCGAACGCGTCCCGCTGTCGCGAGCGGTCCGGGTCGTGGCCGGGATCGGCGGGGCCTACAAGTCGACCGGCCTCGAACCACCGTTCGCAGGTCGTGACCGCGAGCTGCGGTTGGTGAAAGAGCTGTTCCACGGCTCGACCGAGGAGAAGAAGGCCCACCTGGTCTCGTTCGTCGGGATCGCCGGGATCGGCAAGTCCCGGCTGTCGTGGGAGTTCTTCAAATACCTGGAAGGCGTCGCCGAACTGGTCCTATGGCACCGTGGGCGTTGCCTGTCCTACGGCGAGGGAGTCACGTATTGGGCACTCGCCGAGATGGTGAAGATGCGGTGCCGGATCTCGGAGGGCGAGGAGCCCACGTCGGCGCTGGCCAAGCTTCGAAGCACTCTGGAGCAATACCTGCCCGACCCGGAGGAGCGGCGGTGGGTGGAGCCGCGCCTGGCGCATCTGCTCGGTCTGGAGGACCGCGAAGCTCGAGAGCGAGAGGATCTCTTCGCCGCCTGGCGCGTCTTCTTCGAGAGATTGGCCGAGACCAGTCCGGTGGTGATGGTGTTCGAGGACCTCCAGTGGGCCGACAGTGCCCAGCTGGATTTCGTCGAATACCTCCTCGAATGGTCGCGAAACCATCCGCTGTTCGTCATCGCCCTCG
>DHWM01000031.1:27092-27510 GCA_002413185.1 Actinobacteria bacterium UBA5182 | reverse complement strand
GTAGTCGAGCGGGGCGGTCACGCCCGGCTTCGGTTCTATCTTCTCGACCTCGTGTTCGTCCGAGTCCTTGCCTGAGTCCTGCCGGTCGGAGTCTTCATCCGAGTCGTCCTGGTCGGATCGATCCTCGTCCTCGGTCGGCTCGTCGGGCTGATCCCCTCCGTCACCCCCGGCCTTCGTGCCGAGATCCTGAACGTCGTTCTTGGATCCCTCGCCCGTGCTCTGGGCGTCGGGCTCCTGGCCCTCAGCGTCCTCCACGCCTCACCTCCGGCTCGGTGTGGCTGGAGTGTACCGGCAGGGACGCCCGAGATTCGAGCGCCGGCTATCTCGTGAAGGGCATGCGAAGCGCGCCGTCGAGGCGGATGACCTCGCCGTTCAGCATGGGGTTCTCGACGATGTGCCGGACCAGGGCCGCGTACTC
>DHWM01000031.1:0-26856 GCA_002413185.1 Actinobacteria bacterium UBA5182 | reverse complement strand
CCGGGAGCTGCGCCAGCATGCTGGTGTCGAACGTTCCCGGAGCGATCGCCACGCACCGGATCAGGCGCGACGCCAGGTCCCGGGCCACCGGGAGCGTTAGCGACGCGATGGCGCCCTTCGACGACGCGTACGCCGCCTGGCCGATCTGCCCGTCGAACGCCGCGATGCTGGCCGTGTTGACGATCACGCCTCGCTCGCCGTCGTCCGGTTCCTGCCCCGCCGTGCGTTGCGCCGCCAGGCGGGTCACGTTGAACGTCCCGACCACGTTCACTTGGAGCACCCTGGCGAAGATGTCGAGGTCGTGCGGGCCGTCGCGTCCCACCGTCCGCCCCGCCCACGCGATGCCGGCGCAGTTCACCACGATGTGAAGTCCGCTGAACACTTCGACGGCCGTGGACACGGCCGCGGCCACCTCTTCCGGGGAGGTCACGTCGGCGGGGGCGAAGCGCGCGGTGTGGCCGAGCTCCTCGACGAACGCCTCACCCCCGGAGGTGGGAAGGTCCACCACGACGACTCGCGCACCTGACCCCGCCAGGGCTTCCACCGTCGCCCGTCCCAGGCCCGATGCGCCGCCGGTGACCAGCGCGGTCTTTCCTTCGATCCGCACGGCGTCGGAGTATATCGGCGCCCCTCCTCAACCTCGGAGCCCGCCGTTCCGATGGAGGGGCATGAGAACCGACGTCGCCCCGCCACCTCCCCGGCTCCAGGCGCTGTGCCCCCACGGAACGATCGACCCGGTCCACCTGTGCACCGAATGCGACGAGGCCATCCATCGCAGGGCCGCGGAGTGGCTCCAGGAGCTGGTTCACCCGACGGCGCGCTCCTGACCGCTCAGCCTGCCGGTGTGAATCGCTCCACCAGCTGACGGGCGTAGTAGTCCTCCCACGGCCCCCCCGGCTGCTTCTCCACGTACTCCTTGTCCAGCCGAACCAGCATGGAGGTGAGCTCGCTTCGGACCGGCTTGGCGCCGAGGATCTGGGCGAGCTCCGACAGGCTGGTCAGCCACTCCGAATACCACGTGGCCCAGTCGTCGTCGGCGCCGTCGACGATGCGGAAGACCACGTGGTGCGTCTCGCCGGCCTCGTGCAGCAGCTTGCTCACCTTCGACACACGGTCGTCCATGCCGGCCTCCCCTTCGATCGGTGGGAGGACTGTACTTCCTCGCGGCGCCGCGCCCGGAGGGGCCCGGTCTACCCTGTCCGGAGCCGCCGGTAGGCTGAAGGAAAGCCGCCGAAGCGACCCGTATCCGTCCCGCGCGGGCTACTCCATCCTGCTCAACCCGCCGGGAAACATGCCGATGCCATTAGGTGATGAATCGACTCTGGTTTCCAGGTCGACGCCTGCCCGGGCTCGACCGGGAGGATGGTTTCGGCCTGGTCGAGGCGGTGATGGCGATGGGCATCATCTTCGTCTCGCTGTTGGCGCTGGTCTACACGACCACGATCGGGTTTGCGACATCGCGCTGGCCCGGCAGCGGCAGGCCGGTGACGGCATCGCCAACCGCATCATGGAGGAGGTCCACGCTCTGAGCTACGCCGTGCTCAGCCATGGCCTTGCCGACGTCGAACCGAGCGGCGCCGTCCTGACCGCGGACCCCAACATCGTCAGTTGCGCCGGCAGCTACTACTTCAAGACGTGTCCGGCCGTGGATCCGAACGCGGAGCTGATCGTCGATACAGCGGGTCTCACCGCGACCACGCCCCTCGTTCCCCACCAGGGGACCATCGGCCCGCCCAACTATCCCGAGACCTACAACTGGTCGGTCTACGTCACCGCTGCGAAGAACGTACCCACGGCCGGCGCGATCAGGACCACGGTGCTCGTGACGTGGACCACCCCGGCCAAGGCCGGGAACCACCCATTCGTGCAGCTTCAGTCGCTGGTCTCACCGGCATCGAAGAGCATCCCCAGCACGCTCCAGGTGGCGGGGAGCGCCTCGGCCGCGCTGTTCTACGGAACCGGGACCATCACCAAGGGCAGCGTGACGATCACCCCGGTCACGTCGGCCGGGAATCCCACCGGCATCGACCTGGTCCAGGCGTGGAACTCGGTCAACGTGGACCTGGAGAGCGTGGACGCGAACCTCCAGACGCAGCAACTGGCCAGCGTGGGAGGCCAGGTGACGAACGTGGGCGGTCGCACCGATGTCGGAGGGACCGTCACCCTCCTCGGAGCCGGAACGACGACCACCGCCACGTCGAACTCTCCCGGGACCGCGGCCGCGACCTTCCAGACGGGCACCATCGGACCCACTTCTCCAGGCACCTTGACCATCTGCGGCACGGGGGGCACCGCCAACTGCATCGGGGTCCGCGGCAGCGGAATCGGGTCGAACTCGGGTCAGAGCACCAGTACGACCTTCGCCGGAGGCTCCAACCCCTGTAATGGCCAGGCGAACAACCGCCCGTGCGGTTACGGGCAGGTCGCCCAAGGCCAGGACTTCCAGGCGTACATCGACCTGAGGCAATCGACCCCCAGCGGCGCGCTCAACGCGGGAAACCTGGTGAACATCGCCGCCGCCTATTCGGGCACCGCGGTGTACGAGTCGGCGTATGGACGACGGACCGCCGGCTCCGGGGGCGACGGCACGGTGAAGGAGACCGTCACCCGGGACATCCCGTATTCGACGGCCCTGGCCGACCTTCCGCTTCCGGGCGGTCAGAAGCCTTCCGGGTGGGCCGGGGGGTGGGTGAAGTTCACCGGCAGCAACTACCAGCCGACCGCCACGGCCGGGGCCGGCATCGGTGCGGCCGCTCCTTCGATCAGCGTCCCGGGGGGCCTGACCATCGCCGCCTGGAACGGGTCGGGGTACACCAACATCCCGGTCACCACGGCGGGGACGACGATCTGTCCGGTGGGATGCGCCAACAGCATCTCCGCGTTGGCCTGGTGCTACCAGTCGACGAGCTCGCTGTCGTACCTGTTCAACATCACCGGATCGCTGGCGGTCGGGGCGTCGTACACGAGGAGCACGACCGGGGCCGGGGGCGCCATCGTCGACTCCACCGCCGTGATCGGCTCGCCGCTGTCTGGTTCGGTCTCATACACCGTCACCAAGTATAACGGCAGCTCGGTGTGCGCCGCAGGCGGCGCCACGGTCGTGACCGAGCTGGCGAACCTCTCCATGGCCATCGACTTCGGCACCGCCACGGCCCACGCGAGCTACCAGCCGGCGTGATGAAGACCCTCGCGAAGACTCTCCCGGCGAAGGGCTCCGACCAACGCGGGTTCACCCTCATCGAGATGATGATCGCGGCGGCCGTCATGGGTGTCGTGGTGACGGCGTTCCTTTCCATCCTGGCCTCCGTCGAGAAGGGCGTGGCCCGCGAGTCCGATCGAAGCAACAACAACGACCAGGCTCGGCTGGCGCTCCAGGAGATCGACAAGGAGATCCGCTCGGGGAGCCTGCTGTACGACCCCGCGGGCGAACCGTCGCCCTCCACCGCCTACTAGGGCCTGCGGATCTACACGCAGGCCAACGCGCCGACCCGGAACTCCGATCAGCCCGTGTGCGTGCAGTGGCGGCTGTCCAGCCAGCAATTGCTTCGGCGGCAATGGCCCGCCGGGAACCCGGCGGCCGCGACGGCCTGGGCGACCATGGCCAACAACCTCGTCAACCAGGCGATCACCCCACAGGTCCAGGCATTTCGTCTGGATCCCGCCAGCGCGGGGCGGATCCTGGACGTGACCTTTCTGGTGAACACGCGGCAGGGGAGTGCGGCCTCCTTGCAACAGACCGTCCGGGTTCAGAGCTCGTTCGCCGTCCGGAACACCACGTTCGCCGACGTGTGTACTCCGGTGCCGACCGGATGAGGACCACGACAGGAGCAGCGAGATGACGGGACCGACCAGAGGGAAGTACGGGCGCCGGCTGGGCGACGATGGCGGTTTCACCATGATCGCGGCCGTCCTCATCTCCGTTGCCGTGTTCATCCTGGGAGCGGCCATCATCCAGATCGCCGTCAGCAACAGCACGGCCAGCGGGAACGACCGTCGCCGGCTCCAGGCGGTCGACGCGGCCGAGGCAGGCGTCGACTACTACCTCTCACAGCTCCAGAGCGTGGCGCTCTCCTCGGCGCCGTGTTCGGTGACCAAGACGCTCGGGACGACACCGGCGAGTTCGTTCACGGTGACGCCGACCTTCTACACGCATCCACCAGCCCACCCACCCAGTTGAGCTGTCCCCCTTCGGCCTCGGCCAACGCGGTCCGGATCCGATCGGTGGGGACGGCCGTCACGTCGTTGCCTGCCCGAACGTTCGAGGCCTATGTCACGTTCGTGCCGTCGGTTCAGGGCGCGTTTCCGCCGGTCGGCATCTTCGCCAACACGGCGGCGAACCTCAAGGGCAACGCCCAGGTGGACGGCACCGTGGGGAACGACGCTACCGTCTACACGAACGGGAACCTGTCCACCAGCAGCAACTCGGTGTTCTACGAGAAATCTGTACGCGCAGGGTTCGATCACGCTTGGGAGCAACAGCGAGGTCAAGCAGGACCTGTGGGCAGGCGGCGCGGTCAGCATGACCGCTGGCTCCGTGGTCCGTGGGAACGTGACGTCCTCGACGTCGTCGATATCGATCCTCAGCTTCGCCCATGTCTACGGAGACGCCAAGGCCGGCAGCGCGATCACCGTGGGCGGCGCCGGGCAGATCGACGGCACCCGGACCAAGAACGTGACTTCGGTCCTCCCGACCCAGAGTTCCCCTCGTTCACGTTCGTGTCCGCCGACTGGACGGCGGCGGGATACACGATCCGCTCGACGTACTCCAATTGTTCGACAGCCGTCTCCGACATCAACAACTGGTTCGGCGCCGCCAGTGGGAGCTACGTCGTCAGGGTGACCCCGGCCTGCGCGATGACGTTCACGGACAACACCACCTACACCGTCAAGGGGAACCTGGCCGTCATCACCGATGGGGGGATCACGTTCGGCACCAACGCCAAGCTCGTGCCCGCCGCCGGGACCGGACCGTGGAACGTCTACCTGTTCGCCGGCATGGCGAACACGGCCCCCTGCGACCTCACCACCAGCACGAACAGTGGCGTCGCCTCGGGCCTCAACGCCCTTTTCTTCGCCAACACGAACTGCGCCGTGACGATGAACTCGAACGTGTCGCTGGCGGCTGGGCAGATCTTCGCCGGGACCGTGAACTGGAACAACAACGTCAGCTTCGGGTACAAGCAGGTTCCCGTTCCCGGCGGCGCGGCGAACGCCGCCTCCCAGGACGTGAAGTGCATCCGCGAGGTGGTCACCGGCCCGCCGCCCACCACCGCCCCGAACTGCTAGGTATCATCCGCGGGTGCGCCGGCCCGAAGAGGCCGAGGAGGTCGAGCGATGGAGGGCGGGCCGCTTGGCCAGGCTCCTCAGCCCGGATGGGTGGCTGTCTCTGGTCGCCTTGGAGTGGCTCCGGGAGGGCGAGAACACCTTGGGGTCCGATCCTTCCAATGACGTCGTGCTTCCGAAGGGTCCGGCTCGGGCCGGCGCCATCGAGGTGCGGGGATCCCGGGTGCGATTGGTCGCGAACATCGGTGCCGGGCTGTCGGTCGACGGTGAGCCGGCCGGCTTGCTCGACCTCGCCGACGATGCCGACGGGGACCCGACCGTCGTGGAGGTGGGAACGCTCCGGTTCCACGTGATCCGACGGGAGGGCCGGCCGGCGGTGCGGGTGAAGGACTCCGACAGCCCGGCACGTCGATCGTTCGGAACGATCGAGAGCTATCCGATCGACGTGCGGTGGCGCGTCGAAGCCCGATTCGAGCCGGCGCCCGGCCGGACTGTGCTGGCGCCCGACGTGCTGGGGACCGGCCAGACGTACTCGGCGCCCGGAACGCTGGCCTTCGACATCGACGGGGCACCGAGCCGCCTGGAGGCGTTTCAGGAGAGCGACGAAGACGACCTGTTCATTGTGTTCGGAGATGCCACGAACGGGGACACCACGTTCGAGGGCGGGAGGTACCTCTACTCGGCTCCACCGGACGACCGCGGTGTCGTGGTCGTGGACTTCAACAAGTCCTACAACCCGCCCTGCGTGTTCACCCCGTTCGCCACGTGCGTGCTCCCGCTGCCGGAGAACCGCCTGTCCCTCCGAATCGAAGCGGGGGAGAAGCGGCACCAGGGAGGCGGTGCACACTGAGTGCGGGGAGGGCTGTCTAGCCCCGTCTAGCCGGTGCGACGACGTCGGGCCTGCCGCCCAGAGACGCCGGATGGCGCCGCAGCGTCGGGCCCGTCCGCCCTGGTCTTCGTCTCGGAGCCCTTCTTCACGGCTTCGAGGCTGGCCTTGAGCGCCAGCATCAGGTCCGCCACGCGGGCGGGCTCGGCCGGCTCCTCCTCCTGGGCCACCGTGATGACCCCGCGCTTCGACTCGATCAGGTCGAGGACGCTCTCACGGTAGGCGTCCGGGTAGCGAGCCGGGTCCCACTCTGTGACCAGCAGGTCGATGAGCTGGGTGGCCATCTGGAGTTCGCGTTCGGCGACGTCCACGCCGCCGGGGACGTTGTCGATCTCCGAAACGGGCCGCACCTCGTCGGCGAAGTACATCGTCTCGAGACCGATCACGGCCTCCATCGCGCGGATCGCGGCGAGGTATTGCTTGCTCCGCAGGACGAACCGAGCGATCCCGGCCTTTCCCGACTCCTCGAGCGCCCCGAGCAGCAGGGCGTACGGCTTCTCCGCTCCGACTCCGCGCGACGGCGCCACGTAGTAGCTCTTCTCGAAGTACACCGGATCGATCTGGGCGAGATCCACGAAGTCCTCGATCTCGATGGCCCGGCTACGCTCGGGCTCCAAGGCCCGCAGCTCTTCCGGGGTCACCATGACGTAGCGATCCCGGTCCACCTCGTACCCCTTCACCACGTCCTGGTAGGCGACCGGCGCGTTAGACCCGGTTGCTGGGGTGGGCGCCTCCACCGTCCGGGCCGGTTCGTTCCCCCCGGAAGCCTCCGGAACGGATCGGTTCTGGGAGGTTTCCTCCGGTTCGGGGCGCTCCCGGGCGGACACAGCGGCGCTCTCGCCTCCGGCCGCCACGCGCTGGAGTCGGATGCGCCGTCCGGAGTCCCGTTCGAACTGATGGAACCGGACGTCCCGGGGCGACGTCGCGGTGTAGAGCTTCACCGGGATGCTGACCAGCCCGAAGCTGAGCGTCCCGCTCCAGATGGCCCGTGCCATGGCGTCCGGCCTCCCTTCGGCGGTGTTCCTTCCTATTCTGCCCGACGGGATGTGACCTCATCCCCGAGGCTCGCACTGCTTCCGTACACTGCCCCGCATGCCGAACGCCGAACGAGACCGTCTCCGCTCCGCCGAATGGAGACGGTCGCGGCGCCTCGTGGCGCTGTCTCTGGACGACCAGGAGGGACGAAGGCCCGTGTTCGGCTCCTACGACCTGAGGCAGACCGACCCCGCATGGCACGACATGATCCCATTCCACGAGTATTTCCACGGCGACACGGGCGCCGGCCTCGGCGCGTCGCACCAGACGGGATGGCCCGGGCTGGTGGCCGACCTCATCGTGCGGGCCGGACGCGGCGGCGCATCCAATGACACAGACACGGGAGAAAGCGGATGAAGGCGATCACGGTCACTCCTCGCACGTCCAACAGCGCCCGCCTCCGGGACATCCCCCAGCCCACGCTGGACGACGTTCCCGGCGGAAGAGGCGTTCTGGTGAAGGTCCTCCGGGTCGGGCTCGACGGTACGGACAAGGAGATCAACGCCGGTGAGTACGGCGCCCCTCCTCCGGGCTCGGACTTCCTGATCCTCGGGCACGAGAGCTTCGGCGTGGTCGAACAGGTCGGCCCGGCGGTCACGGAGGTCGCTCCCGGCGACCACGTGGTGTGCATGGTCCGGCGGCCCGGCGACAGCATCTACGACTCGATCGCCATGCCGGACTTCACGCTCGACGAGACCTACCACGAGCACGGCATCAACCTCCTGCACGGCTTCCTCACGGAGGCCTACGTCGACGAGCCGCGTTTCCTGATCCGCATCCCGGGCGAGCTCCGCAGGGTCGGGGTGCTGATGGAGCCGACCTCGGTGATCGAAAAGGGCATCACCCAGGCCTTCGAGATCCAGCGCCGGATGAAGGTGTGGCGGCCGGAGCGGGCGGCGGTCCTGGGAGCCGGAACCATCGGGTTGCTGGCCGCGATGGCCCTGCGACTTCGGGGCCTCGACGTGAGCACGTTCGGCCTGGACGAGCCCCCGTACCTCAACTCCGACCTGATCGAAGCCCTCGGGGCCCGCTACCTCAGCACCAAGCGGGTCAGTCTCCCCGATGCGTCGAAGGAGTTCGGGCCGTTCGACCTGATCTTCGAAGCCACCGGGTTCTCTCCGCTGGCCTTCGAGGCGATGGGGGAGCTGGGAAAGAACGGGGTGCTGGTGCTCTCCAGCGTCACCGGAGGAAGTCGCACCACCGAGGTGAAGTCCGATGCGTTGAACCTCGGGTTCGTCCTCGGGAACAAGGTCATGTTCGGCACGGTGAACGCGAACCGGGAGCACTTCGAAGCCGGCGTGCGGGATCTGGCGACGTGCCAGGCCCATTACCCCGGATGGCTGGAGCGGTTGCTCACCCATCCCATCCACGGGCTGGAGAAGTACGAGAAGGCGTTCGAAGCGCTCGGGGAGCGGGGCGCCATCAAGGTCTACGTGGAAGTTGCGCCCCTCGAGTGAGCGGCTAGTGGCGGGACGCCGGAACGGTGGTGGCCATGTCCACGTCTCCGGGCTCGGACGCCGGTCGAGACCAGGGGAGATAGACGGTGAACAGGGCACCGCCGCCGCCATTGACCGGAGCGTTCGCCACCTCCACCCGGCCGCCGTGGAGCTCGACCAGGTCCTTCACCACGGCCAGACCGATGCCAGTCCCACGGGCCCGTTGAACCCCCCGATAGAACCGGTCGAACACGTGCTCCAGGTCCTGCGGGGGGATCCCAGGCCCGCGATCCCGAACCGCGATCTGGACCTCGTCTCCGGACCGGACGGCGTCCACCTCGATCACGCTTCCTGGCGGGGAGAACTTCGCCGCGTTCGAGAGCAGGTTCCCCAGGATGCGATCGAACGCGTAGCGGTCGGCCATGACCCGGAGGCCGGGGACGACGTCTGACACCAGGGCGTGCCCGGCGAGCTCGTGCACCATGTTCCCCAGGATGCGATCGACCAGTTCGTCGACGTCCTCGTCCGCCAGCTGGACCTGGAACTCCCCCCGCTCCAACCGGCCGAAGTCCAGCAGGTGGGTGATCAGGTGCTCCAGGCTCCTCGAGTTGTCCTCCAGACGTTCCAGCAATTCGTCCCGGATCTCCGCGGGGAACTGCCGCCAGCTCTGGCGAAGGGTCAGGGCGAACCCCTCGATCGCGGTGAGCGGGGTCCGGAGCTCGTGGCTGACGGTCGCCACGAAGTCGGACTTCAGCCGGTCGAGGTCGCGGAGCCGCTCCGCCGCCTCCTTCTCGTGCGCGAACAGCCGGGCCCGGTCGATGGCGATCCCCGCGTGCTCCGCCAGGGCGATCAGGAATTCGGTCTCTTCAGAGGTGAACCGGTGCGGCCTGCGGAGATAGACGTTCAGGACCCCCACCGCCGTGCCATCCCGGTGCACGGGCACCGAGACCAGTGAGCGGAAGTCGAGTGCCTTCGCCGTGTCCCGCCACGGGCTCACGGTCTCATCGGTGAGGACGTCCTCCACCGGCGCCGGTGCCATCGACCGGACCGCCCGAGCCGTGGGTGATTCGCTGAGGGCGGGGTTTCGAAGGAGATCGGCCAGGACCACTTCGGCCTGCACGAAGTTCTCCGGCTGGCCGCTCCCAGCGCCGAACCGGAGGTACTGGCTCTCCACGGCCAGGACCACGGCGACCCGCGCGTCCATGGCCTGGCGAGCGGCGTCGCACAGCGTCTCCAGCACCTCGCCGAGCTCCAGGCTGGACCCCACCGAGGCGATGGCCTCGGCCAGCCGCCGGCTCCGGTCGGCAGCTCGGCGTTCGTCCTCGCCCAGGCTTCCCAGGAGGTAGGCCATCCCGAGCAGGAGCAGCCCGGCCATCACCACGGAGAATGGGCTGGGCTGCCCGGGGTCCCCGAAGATCGTCGCCGCGAGCAGGCATGCCCAGGACACGGCCGCCACGATGAGGCTCCACCGAATCCCCAGCAGGACGGCCGAGACCATGACGATCGCGGTGAGACCAAGGAACGCCACCGAGAGGCGAGGGAAGACCGCCTGGGTGGCGCCGATCACACCGATGTCCAGGAGCGTGATCCCGCACCATGCCGGCGTGGGTGGGGCAGGCCGGTGGCGCTGCCCGGCGTACAGCACGAGCGAAAGCGGCAGGTAGATGCCGGCCGTGATCAGCAGGAAGAGACGGCGGGTGTCGGCGTCCTTGACCAGGACGAACACCAGGAGGTCCGCCGTCACCACGCCGACCACCTTGGCGGCCAGCACCTTTCGCCACTGCCGCTGCAAATACTCGGAGCGCGTCTCCCGAGGCGGGATGACCGGCATCGGGTCGGGGCGTTCGTGCTCGGGCGCAGGCTTTGTGGCCACGGTCTTCATGTCTCCTGATGTGGTCGGCGTTTTGAGCTCGAAAATTGAGCCGAAAGACACTGTTGTCGGGAACCGCCCAACCCGGTTCGGGGCGACGATCAGGTCGCCGGCGGAGAGGCCGGTTCGAGCACGAAGACCTTGATGTCCCTGCCGCTCCGCTTCCGGTAGGTGTCGTAGGCCGGCCACATCTCGTCGAGCTTGGGCCACAGCCCCGTTTTCTCCTCATCGGTGGCAACCCGCGCCACATATTCGCGCCGCGCGGAGCCGATCTGGACGCGGGCTCGGGGGTTCCCGGAGAGGTTCCTGGCCCACGCCGGCTCCTCCTTCTGGCCCCAGTTCGACCCTGCCACCAGGAGGTTGTCGCCGTCGCGGACGTACAGGAGTGGGACGGTTCGATTCTGTCCGGACTTCCGGCCTACCGTCGTCAGGAGCAGCGTGGGAAACACGGCGGGCCCCGTCGCCACCAGCCGGCCACCGCTCAGCCGGTACAGGACGCGGTCCACTCGGGGGGCCACCTTGCTCCCGAACGCGGCGAACCACCGGGCGTGGCCCCGGCGCCTGATCCATTCGGCGTACCAGCCCATTCCCCGGCTCCGGACCTCAGAGTCCGGTGGGGATCAGGACCCGGAACGACGAACCTCCGCCCGGTCGGTCCTCCACCCACGCCCGGCCGCCGTGCATCCTGGCGAACCCGGCCACCAGGGACAGCCCGATCCCGACGCCCGGCGAGTATTGGGGGGTGTCCGGACCCTGCTGGAAGGGTTCGAAGATCGTGCCTCGGAGCGATTCGGGGATGCCCGGCCCGTCGTCGTCCACCGCGATCACCACGGCGTCGTCCACGGGGATCAGCCGGACCCAGATCGTCGTCCCGGCCGGCGTGTGCTTCACCGCGTTGGCCAGGAGGTTCTCCACGATGAGCTCGACCTTGGCCGCCTCCACCATCGCGAACGCCGGATCGGCGTCCACTTCGATGGGATGCTCGGCCGCCGTCCAGTCTCCCGCCAGGCGCCGGAGAACCGCCGACAGCTCGGTGGGCCGCAGACGCGGCTCCACGATCCCTCGGGCCAGGCGGTCGAGATCCAGGAGATCCGAAAGCAGGAGCTCCAGCTTTCGGGCGTTTCCGACCAGCCGGTTGAGGAGATCATCGACTTCGAACGGCGCCAGCCGAACCTCGTCACGCCGCTGGAGCGTGAGCGCGATCCCCAGGACCGATGTGAGCGGGGTCCGCAGTTCGTGCGACACCGCTTGCAGGAAGGTGTTCTTCATGTCGTCCACCGCCCGGAGGCGCTCGGTGGCTTCGCGCTCCAGCTCGAGGGCGGCCTCCAGCTCCGCTTCGGCCCGCTTCCGGTCGGTGATGTCGAACATGACGCCCTGCACGAGCGTGGGCGACCCGGTCTCGTCCCGCAGGATCTCCGTCTCGTTGCGGATCCACAGGATCCTGCCATCCCGGGCCACCATCCGGTATTCGGAGGTGAAGCGATCTGCTCCCTGGATCGCGTCCACGTATTCGTGGATGGCTCGCTCCCGGTCGTCGGGATGCAGGAGCTTGTCCCACAGGTTCGGGTCGGCCAAGTATTCGGCCGGCGTTACGCCCAGAAGGCTCTCGACCTGGGGGCTGACGTACACGGGCGTCTGGTGATCATCGGGGAGGTCCATCCAGAGCACCGCCGGGATGTGCTCGACCAGCGCCGTGAATTGCGCCTCCGCCCGCCGAAGTTGCTCCTGGGCCCGCTCCAGCGCCCTGATATCGACCAGGGGCTCCTCGGCGGAGCCGATGGTGTCAGACGGTTTGCGGATCTCCATCGCGATCCTCTCCGGCCGGGCTGGCCAGTTGCCGAAGCATGACCGAGCCGGGCCGTTTCCCGCAAGGGTTCCCCGAGGAACGCCCGCCGTCCGGTGCGGTCTTCAGCTCCCGGTGGCTGCAGCATCGACGGCTCGGGCCCGGAGAGCTCGAGCCACCCCGTCCTTGCCCTCGAGCAGCAGGCGGCGGACCGGGCCGGGCACCGACCCGCCGGCCAGGTACCGGTCCGTTCGCTCGATCGTCCCCTGCTCGACGATCAGGTGGGGGTACATGCGGCGCCCGAATGCCAGGGCGTCGGGGAGATCTCGCGATGACCACACCTGGGGAAGCGCTTCGAAGAAGCGCTCCGCGTACGGTCCGAGGAGCTCCTCCTGCCCGAACTGGTGGAAGCCCCCCATCATCTCGTCCGCCGTCGCCAGCGGCATCGACGTGTCCTCGACGATCGTCGTCCACGCCTGCTGCTTGGCCTCCGCCGTGGGGATGGCCGCTCTGGCCGATGCAGCGTGCCGCCCTCCCCGGTCCGTCCGATCGCGTTCCAGCTCGGCGTCGATGACGTCGTGTCCAACCGTGCCGGCGGCGGCCAGGGCCCGGATGATCGTCCACCGGAGGTCCGTGTCGATCTTCAGCCCGTCGAACTCCACAGATCCGTCAAGCAACCTCCGGACCGACTCGAGGTGCTCGTCGGAACTCGCCGCGCCGATGAACGCCCGGGCCCAGGCCAGCTGGAGGTCGGTTCCCGGGTCCGCCTTCTCCAGGCCGGCCAGCGCCCGCTCCGCGAGCTGCTGCCCCGCCGCATCGCGGTTGGCCGGGTCGCCGTAGATGTTGACGGCGGAGGCGGCTTGAGCCAGGAGGCTCTGCACCACCCCGATCTTGGTCTCCTTGTCGATGTTGTTGATGACGAGTTGCACGTAGTCGCGAGCCGGCATCTCGCCGTCGCGGGTCATGTCCCAGCAGGCCGTCCAGCAGAGCGTCCTGGCCAGCGAGTCGTCGAGGTCGCCCAGCCGAGACACCACGGTTCGGAGCGATCGCTCGTCGAGGCGGATCTTCGCGTACGTCAGGTCGCCGTCGTTGACGAGGGTGAGGTCGGGGACGCGCTCGCCGACGAGCTCCTCCACCGGTGTCCGCTCGTCCACCGCGTCCAGCTCCACGCGGCGCCGCAGCGACAACCCCCCGGGGCCCGCGTCGTACAGCCCGACGGCCACCCGGTGCGGCCGCAGCGTGGGCCACTCGGCGGGCGCTTCCTGCACGACCTCGAACGAGCCGAAGCGCTCATCGCCGTCCGGGCCCTGAGCGTCGAACCGGGCCCGGAGGGTGTTGACGCCCGCGGCTTCCAGCCACTCCTTCGACCAGGCGTGGAGGTCGCGCCCTGAGACCTCCTCCAGCGCCGCCAGGAAGTCTGACAGCTCGGTGTTGCCGAACTCGTGACGGCGGTGGTAGCGCTTCATCCCTTCCAGGAACCGGTCGCGTCCCACCCAAGCCACGAGCTGACGCAACACGGAGGCGCCCTTGGCGTAGGTGATCCCGTCGAAGTTCAGGTAGATCGATTCGATGTCGGGAACCTCGGCCACGATGGGATGGGTGGTAGGGAGCTGGTCCTGGCGGTACGCCCACGTCTTCTCGGTGTCGGCGAAGGTCGTCCACGCTTCCGTCCATCCCGTGGCGTCGGCCTGCGACAGCACGGCCATGTAGCTGGCGAAGCTCTCGTTCAGCCACAGGTCGTTCCACCACCGCATGGTCACGAGGTCTCCGAACCACATGTGAGCCATCTCGTGCAGGATGGTCTCCGCGCGACGTTCTCTGGCGGCGTCGGTCACCCGCGACCGGAAGAGATAGATGTCGTTGAACGTCACGCAGCCGGCGTTCTCCATGGCTCCGGAGTTCGACTCGGGGATGAACACCTGGTCGTACTTGCCGAAGGCGTAGGGGTAGTCGAAGGCGTCCTCGAAGAACGTGAAGCCGGCCTTCGTCACCTCGAACAGCTCACCCGCATCGAGGTGATCCGCCAGCGACTGCCGGCACCACAGTCCGAGGTCGATGTCGCCGTGCCGGTCCCGGACCACGTGGTACTGGCCGGCGCACACCGCGGTGATGTACGTGGGAATGGGCGCCGTGGGCTGGAACTCCCAGCGCACGCCCCCTCCCTCGGGCGCCGGTTCCCCCGCCGGTGAGGCGTTCGACACGACCTCCCAACCCTCCGGGACGAGCACCGTGAACTGGAACGTACCCTTCAGATCCGGCTGGTCGAAGCACGCGAAGACCCTGTGGGCGTCGAAGGGCTCGAAGTCGGTGTGGAGGTAGATCCTGCCGTCGGCGGGATCGACGAACCGGTGCATCCCCAGCTCGGTGCGGTGGTACGAGCATGTTGCCACCACCTGGACCTCGTTCTCACCGGCCAGGCCAGTCAACCGGAGGCGGTTGCCGTCGAAGGCGTCGGTCCCCACATCCCGCCCGTTGAGCCGGATCGAAGAGACGGACGGCGCGGTCAGGTCCAGAAACGTCTCGGCGCCGGATTCGGAGCACGTGAAGTGGATGGTCGTCTCCGAGCGGAACCCGGCCTCCCCGGTCAGGTCCAGATGGATGCGATATCGAAGGTCGCTGATGAGCTCTGCTCTTCGGCGGGCTTCGTCCCGGGTCAGGTTGTTCGCGCTGGCCACGTCTCGTCCTCCTGTTGGCGGGAGATGTAGTGTCCCAGACGGTGACGGGCGGCAGGCGTGTCGCGGTGATCGGCCACGTGGAGTGGGCCGAGTTTGCCCGCGTCGGCCACGTCCCTCGGGCCGGTGACATCGTCCACGCCTCCGAAACCTGGGAGGAGGTCGGGGGCGGGGGATCGGTGGCTGCGGTTCAGCTGGCGAAGCTGGCCGGCGGCGCCACGTTCTACACCGCGCTCGGTGACGACGAGGTCGGTCACCGGGCTCACCGGGAGCTCGAACGGCACGGGGTCCGGGTCGAAGCGGTCTTCCGGGACGTTCCCCAGCGGAGGGTCTTCGTCTACCTCGACGACGAGGGCGAGCGGACCATCACCACGATCGGGGAACGCCTCGGCCCGAACGGTGAGGATCCCCTGCCCTGGGACGAGCTGGCCGACACCGATGCCGTGTACTTCGTGGCGGGTGATCGGGGCGCCGTGGAGGCCGGGCGGCGGGCTCACGTGGTGGTGGCGACGTCGCGGGTCCTGTCCGGCCTGGCGGAGGCGAGGGTGCGCCTCGATGCGGTCGTGGGCAGCGGCAGCGATCCGAACGAGCGCTACCAGCTGGGCTCGCTCATGCCCACCCCGGGAGTGGTCGTGCTGACGGCGGGCCGGGAAGGAGGGTCGTACACGACCGCCGCCGGCGAGACCGGTACGTTCGAGGCGGCCCCCCTGCCCGGCCCCGTGGTCGACGCGTACGGCTGTGGAGACAGCTTCGCGGCAGGGCTGACGTACGGACTGGGCGCGGACATGCCGCTCTCCGAAGCTCTGGAGCTCGCGGCGAGGTGCGGTGCGGCCTGCCTGACGGGACGGGGGCCCTACCAGGGCCAGCTCACCCTGGTCCGCCCCGAGGAGCCATGAGAGACGCCCGGGTTCGGTTCGAGGACATCCTGAACGCTGCGGATCGGCTGTCGGGGGTGACGCACCGGACGCCCGTCCTGACCTCGCGGACGCTCGACGGGCTGGTCGGCGGACGGATCCGGCTCAAGGCCGAGAACCTTCAGCGGGGCGGTTCGTTCAAGCTGCGCGGTGCCTACACCAAGATCTCGTCGCTCTCGCCCGACCAGCTCGAACGGGGAGTGGCGGCCTACTCCTCGGGCAACCACGCCCAGGCAGTGGCCATCGCCGCCGCCCTGGTGGGAACGAGCGCCGTCATCCTGATGCCGTCGGACGTGCCACCGTCGAAGCTCGCGGCGACCCGCGCCTACGGTGCCGAAGTGGTTCAGTACGACCGGTACCGGGAGGACCGCGAGGCGTTGGGCGGCGCGCTGGCCCGCGACAGGGGCCTGGCGCTGGTCCCCCCATACGAGGATCCGGCCGTTATGGCGGGACAGGGGACCGCGGCCCTCGAGCTCCTCCAGGAGGGGCCACAGGACCTCGACATCCTGGTGGTTCCCGTTGGGGGCGGCGGCCTCATTGCCGGTTCGGCCACCGCCGCGAAGGAGATGCGGCCGGGCATCCACGTCGTGGGCGCGGAGCCCGAAGCGGCGAACGACACGCAGCGCTCGCTTCAGCAGGGCCGGCGGGTCCGGCTGCCCGAGGTCCCCCGCACCATCGCCGACGGCCTCCAGGCCGCCACACCCGGCGAGATGACCTTCGAGGTCAACCGGCACCTCGTCGATGAGATCGTGACCGTCACGGACGACGAGATCGTGGACGCCATGGCGTTCCTGTTCGAACGGATGAAGGTGGTGGTCGAGCCCAGCGGGGCCGTCGGGGTAGCGGCGCTCCTGGCGGGAAAGGTCGACTCGAAGGGACGAGCGGCCGGAGCCATCCTCTCGGGCGGCAATGTCGATGCCGCGCGGTTCGGGGAGCTCATTGCCGGGCACCGCCCCGCGGCAGGGAATCGGTCGGCGCCGCGTTTGCCCCGTTCAGCCGAAGTGTGATATCCCGTCATTCCGGGCCCGATGCTCGCCTGATCACACCGGGTCGCCCCCTGCTCTGCCGGCCGCTCGCTTTGGGAGCAACCGGCCATGAGGCGCGTTTGACAGAGCTGTTCGCCGCCGACGTTCGCCTGGCAGCCGCACCCGCCTCCCTGCGGCCCATCCGGAGATGGCTGGGGGAGGAGCTCGGCTGGCTCGCCCCGGACGTCTTCACGGACATTCGCCTGCTGGTGAACGAGCTGGCCAGCAATGTGGTGCGGCACGCTTCCCTGGCGGAGGGGGCCGAGGTGGCCATTGCCCTGTCGGTGCGTTCTGCTGTCCTGCGGGTGGAGGTGTGCGGAGCGGGCGAGGGCTTTGATCCTTCGGCGATCCCACCCGGGTGGGGACTGCTCTTGGTGCAGAAGCTCGCCGACCGATGGGAGGTCGGGACCTCGACCGGCCGGGGGTGCGTCTGGTTCGAACGGGAGCTTCCCCGTCCCTAGAGCCCTAGAGGCAGTACAGGAACAGGCTTCGCGGTCCGGGGGGCGTAGATCCTCCCTCGGTCCGCACTTCGACGCCGGGGATTCCGGCGGGGATGGCGACGTCCACCACGTGCTTCACGGCCCTCGACGGCGACAGGATCACCACTGGGGCCAGCCCGAGTGCTTGGGCCCGCCGGGCCAGGGTGATCAGCAGCCGCAGCCCCGTGCTGTCCATGAACGACACCCCCGAGAGGTCGATGGAGAGCCGGTATCCCAGCGCGAGCTCGGACTCGAGCACCGTCCCGACCGCCTCCGCGTTCGTCAGGTCCATCTCTCCGACCAGCTGAAAGGCCCCGGGTTCCTCCGCCGGGAGCACCTGGAGCATCGGCTTGACCCTGCTCAGGCGGCGGCGGATCGCGGCGAGCACCTGTTCTCGGAGGCGCTCTACGTCTGGCGGAAGCTCCGGTACGGCCTCCCCTCCTTCGGCCAGGCGGGCCAGCCATTCACGGCGGCGCTCGCCGTAGGCCATGGCGAGCCTCCACATGGCGAGGTCGCCCCGAACGTCCGGAGCGACCTCGGCCACACCCGACCGAACCGCGGCGTGGACCTGCTCTTCAACCTCGGTGATCTGGGACGGTGCGACCATCTGGACTGCCATCGCCCGAACCGGCCCACCCGCCGCCGCGGCCGCGGCCTCCCTGGCAGGGTCTTCGGTCACGAACCGTTCGACCTCCCGCCACCACTCGACATAGCGAAGGTAGGTCTGGGGTGAGGCCGCGGGCAGGCGGACTCTGACCTCCTCCAAGGAACGGCCTCCGTCGTCGGGGGAGTCCTTCTATCACAGGAAGGAGGGCATCCGATAGCTTGGCCGCACAAGTCGCGTGACATCACGAACGACCCCCCGGCGGGACGTGGTTGACGGCGCGGCGCCCTCGGGCCAATATGGCCACGGCCGCTTCGTCTCCGGGTCGACGGGAAGGCCGGTGCGGATCCTTGACCTGAGAGCGACGAAGGAGGGGCTGATGGGGACGAAGGACAAGGGTGGGAGCAAGAGCAGCAAGAAGGCCCCCCAGCACAACCTGAAAGAGAAGCGTCAGGCGAAGAAGACCAAGAAGGGCCGTTGACGCTTCGCCGGCCGTCATCGCCCTGACCGCCGGCCCACTCGCTCCCCGAGGTCCGATCCGATGGACGCTGTCGCGCGTTCGAACCTGAGCCCGGACTTCCGCCGCTTCTGGACGGGGCAGACAATCTCCCAGCTTGGGAGCTCCTTCACCGAGTTCGCCCTGCCGCTCCTGGTGTTCAAGCTGACCGGGTCGGCCATCAATCTCGGGGTGACCAGCGCGGCCGAGATGCTCCCCTACCTGCTGTTCGGGTTGGTCATCGGGGCGTGGGTGGATCGGCTGAACCGCAAGCGGATGATGATCGTGGTCGACGTCCTCCGGGCCGTGGTGGTGGCCACGATCCCGCTCCTGGCGGCCCTGCATGTGCTCTCGGTATGGCACATCTACGCGGTCGGCTTCGTCAGCTCCACGCTGACCATCTTCTTTCAGTCGGGCGAGTTCGCCGCGATCCCCAGCCTGGTGGAGACCGACGACCTGGTGACGGCGAACGGGCGGATCCAGGCGAGCTATTCCGCCGCGCAGGTGATGGGACCGCTGCTTGCTGGGGCGATGATCACCGTCGTCCCCGTGCAGACGGTGATGCTGATCGACGCCGCTTCGTTCCTTGTCTCGGCTTACGCGCTCGGACTGATCGGCCGCAGCTTCAACGCGGAGAAGGAGGAGGGTGAGCGAACCACGATCCGCCAGGACGTCCTCGAAGGGCTCCGTTACGTCCTTCGCCACCCGGTCCTCCGGAACATCTCGGCGATGATGTCGATGGTCAACTTCTTCACCGCGACCGTCTTCGCCCAGCTGGTGTTCTTCTCGAAGGTGCGGCTGCACGCCACGGACCCCGAGGTCGGCTGGTTGTTCGCCGCGGGAAGCGGCGGAGTCGTGGTGCTGTCGCTTGCCGCCGGCCGGCTCCGAAAGCGGTGGCCGTTCAGCCGGGTGGCCCTCGGCTCGCTCATGGTCTACGGCATCTCGATGATGGCTCTGGCGTTCACCCGTCTGTACTGGCTGGCCCTTCCCCTGTGGGCGCTGTGTTCCGGCGTGGGGATCCTGTTCAACATCAACACCGGGTCGCTTCGCCAGGCCATCGTTCCGTCGCACCTGCTCGGCCGCGTGATCAGCATCGCCGGAGTGCTGGCGTGGTCGGCCATCCCCCTCGGCGCCCTGCTCGGCGGGTTCGTGGTGCACTGGACGGGCGACGTCGCCCTCGTCTACGGGGTGATCGGTGTGTCGGTCTTCGCGATCGCGTTCACGTTCCTGGCCTTCTCACCGCTGGGCCATGCCGAACGCTACCTGCCGCAGGCCGCGCAGAGCGCGGCGGTTACCGGGAATGCGTCGGAGACCGGGGCCGGCGAGGCCTGAGCGCGAACAGCGCGGCAGCGTCCCCGGACCCCGCGGTCGCCGAGGCGGTCCCGGTCCGGGCCGGAGACGAGCTGGCCCCGCCGCACCACGGATTCGCCGGAACTCCGGCGCACGGGTTCGGCAAAGTTTCCTGCTGGGGGAGCGGCAGCATGACAACATGGTGCCGCGACGTTCAGGCCGGGGATTCGGTGACGGGCCGCTCCGGAGCGGGTGACTCGGTGGGCGGCGGCCCGTCCGCTCCATTCGACTCGTCGCCCGTTGCGGTGGGCCAGGTCCGGCATGGCCCGGTCCATCCACAACGCGCTCTCGCCGGTCGTTTCGACGGCGTGGCGGGGAGCGGGGGCAGGTCTCCGAGCTGGGACCGGCGCTCCTGCGGTCGGTGGAGAGAGCACCCGGGCTCTGGCCCGGAGCGCCTCCAGCTGGGTTCGCGCCTGATTCGCCACGATGTCTCGTTCGGTCAGTTCCATCTCGAGTTGCGACAGCCGGTTGACCTGCCGCGCCAGCTTCGCCTCGAGCTGCCTGACCCACACGTTTTGCCTCGCCACGACCCCGTCGAGCTCGACGGCCCGGACGGCTTCCCTGCGGAGTCGGGCGACCTCGGTCTCGAGGGAGCTGAGGCGATGGTCGCGTTCGGTCACCACCCGTTCCAGCACGCTGGCCCGGGCGGCCCGTTCTCGGAGCGTCCGGATCTCGTTCTCCATCTGCTGGCGCTGGGCGTCGCCGGCCTTGATCTGGCTCTCCAACCGGGCCTGTCTGGCCCGTTGCACCTCGAGGCTCTTGTCGAGCTGAACCGCCCGGGCAGCCTCGGGCTTGAGCTCGCGGACCTTCGCTTCCAGCCGGTCGATCTTCGCGTCCCGGTCGGTGAGGAGCTGGTCGAGCTTGGCGGCCCTGGCCGCCTCCGGCCGGATCTCGTGCAGCTCGGCCTCGATCCGGTCCAGTCGGGCGGCCTTCTCGGACAGCTCCGCCTGGAGCTCGGACACCCGCGAAGCCCGCTCGCGGAGGGGGGTGAGCTCCGATTCGAGCTGGGCGGAACGCTCCGCCCGCTGCCGAAGGTTCACGAACTCCGTCTCGTGCCGAATGGTCTCCATGACCCGCTGCCGCACCTCGGCCAGCTCGGTGAGCGCTTCGGGGGTCCGGTTGCTGTCCGGGGTCGAGGCAACCACCATCCGGAGGGCCATGAGGTGAGGGCACTCATCCTTGATCCGGCAGGAGCACCACCATCCGCGGTCTTCGTCATAGCCCATGGAATAGGACTTCGAATATCCGCGGCACAGAGCGGCGACGTGCTCTGAATCCGCGTGCAACACGTCGATGGCCTGCTCGGCCAGGTACTGGTGGGCCCGATCTTCGAACGAGATGACCCGGTCGGCCTCGATCATGGATGCGCTGCCGTCTTCGAACCGGATCAGGTACCGCTTCACATCGCACTCCGTGGGGAAGGTTGGCCCACTAGTTTTCTCTCTTCTGGCCTGCATGTCACGCGAAACGGACCAACATTTCTGCCAGGTGCAGGCTGCAACCGAGCGGAACCCTCCCGGAAGTCCGCTTCGCCGGGGTGGTCTATCATCGTGCGCGGTCATCGCCGGTGACGGCGGGCCCTCGCACGGGGAGGCCCACGAAGCTATGAACGGGGTCCCGTCGCACCTCCCGAGGCGACCCGAAGAAGGGCCACGCGCCATGATCCAAGAGAGCACCCCCGCCCCGGCCTCGACGTCCGTGGGGCCGGTTCTGCGTCGGGCCCGGGACCGGCGCGGGGAGAGTCTCCTTCAGGTCGCCGAGCGGACCCGCATCTCCTTCGCCTACATCGAAGCACTGGAGGACGACGCGCCCATCAGCGTCTTCCCCGGGCCCATGTACGCGAGGTTCTTCCTCCGGGAGTACGCCAGATATCTCGGACTCGACGAGGGTCCTCTGCTGGAGGCGTTCACCGCCCGCCCCGGCGCCAATGAGCCGCCTGCCCTTCGAAACATGCCGGCCGACGCCGTACGGGCGCAGCCGAAGGCGGCCCTGCCACCGGTGTCGGACTCGGACCGGGCGGCGCGGCTCCGGGCCAGCCTCCCGGCCGGCGTGATCCCTTCTGGGTCCGGTCTGGGGTTGGGCCGAAGAGGCTCGAGCCTTCGGTTCGCCCGATCCAGGGGGGCTACCTCCGCCGTGGCGGGGCGAACCCCGGCCCTGATCGGCGGCTCCCTGGCCGTGGCCATGGCGGTGTTCCTGGGCTTCCTGGCGGCCTCGCACCTACGGGGGCCCGTCCGGCCCGCCTCGGCGTCCGGGCCGGCCAAGCCCACGCTGGGCCCGATCCGTCCGCTCCCCCGTGGCGGGACGGAGATCTTCCCCACGTTTCGGGTCGTTGCCTTCTACGGCGCGGCGGGGACCGAGCGCCTCGGAATCCTCGGCATCGGGCCGGACGCAGCAGCGAAGCGCCTGACCAAGCAGGCGGCCGCCTATCGTATCGGCCACAAGCCGGTCCTGCCCGCGTTCGAGCTGATCGCCACGGTGGCCCTGGGCTCACCCGGTCCCGACGGGTTGTATCGAACCAGGACGAACGCCGCGACCGTCCAGGGGTACCTCGACGCGGCCAGGAAGATGAAGGGCCTGCTGATCCTGGACATCCAGCCGGGGCGGGGCGACTTCATGACCGAGATCAAGGCCTACGAGCCGTTCCTCCGGGAGCCCGACGTGGGGCTGGCCCTCGATCCCGAATGGCACGTGGGACCGAAGGACGTGCCGGGCAAGACCATCGGCTCGGTCGACGCGGCCACGGTCAACGACGTGGTCTCCTACCTCACCGGGCTCATCGAGCGATACCGGCTCCCTCAGAAGCTCCTGGTGATCCATCGCTTCACTGTCGACATGGTGCAGAACAAGGGGCGCATCAAGACGCCGCCCCAGGTCGCCGTGGTCATGGACGTGGACGGGTACGGCGGGAAGCAGGCGAAGATCGTGAAGTATCATTCCTTCGTCGCCGACGGCGAGCGGTTCTACCACGGGATCAAGCTGTACTACCGGCAGGACACCAGCCTGCTGTCGCCCGAGGACATCGCCGTGTTCCTGCAACCGGACCCCAACGTCATCATCTACCAGTAAGGTCCATCGCCCCCATCACGATCGCCATCGCATCCGATGACCCATCGACTCATGCTCGACACCTCCAGCCTGATGTTCCGGTCGTTCTTCTCCCATCCTTCCTCCATCACCGACGGGCGCGGTCAGCCGGTGAACGCGTTGCACGGATACCTCGACATGACCGGACATCTGGTGCAGTCCAGGCGCCCCGACGAGATCGTGCACGTGTACGACGACGACTGGCGACCGGCCCCCCGGGTGGCGGCGTACGCGGGCTACAAGGCGAGCCGGGCTCCGGATCCGGCCGGCCTTCCGGAGCAGTTCGTGATCCTGCGCGAGGTGCTCGACGCGTTCGGGCTTCCCCAGGCCGAAGCGCCGGGATGGGAAGCGGAGGATGCCATCGGGACCCTGTGTGCTCGGGGGGCGACGGGAGACCGGGCAGACATCGTCACGGGCGATCGCGACCTCATCCAGCTGGTGCGCGACCCGAACGTTCGCGTGCTGTTCACCGTCAAGGGGGTCTCGGAGCTTCGGGTCCTCGACGAGGCGGGAGTGGTGGCGAAGTACGGCGTCCCTCCGGCCCGGTACGTCGACTTCGCCATCCTGCGGGGAGACCCATCCGACGGGTTGCCCGGCGTCCGGGGTGTGGGCGAGAAGACCGCCCGCGCGCTGGTGATGGCGTATCCGGACCTGGACGCGTTGCTACGGGACGCATCGTCCGAGCGACGAACCGGTGCCCCACTGCAGCGATCACCGTCGATCCGAGCGGCCGTTCGAGATGCCGCGGGCTACATCGCGGCGATGCGCAGGGTGGTGCCGATCCGGACGGACCTCGAGGTTCGGGCGTGGAGGGCCGAGCGCGACGATGCCAGGATCGACCGGCTGGCCGAGCGCTACAAGCTGGGGGGGCCCGTCCGGCGCTTCCGGGAGGCGCTCGCTACGTCTTCCGGTAGCGGTTGACGGCGAGTGGCACGAACACGAGCAACATCCCAACGATCCACGCCAGCGACTTCCACAGATGGGTGGCGGTCGGTCCGCCCAGAAACAGCGCCCGGAGCGTGTCCACGGTGACGCTGACGGGGTTGACCTTTGCCCAGGCCTGGAGCCACCCGGGCATGCTCTTCACCGGGACGAACGCCGAGCTGGCGAACGTCAGCGGGAAGATCCACACGAAGCTGGCCGCCTGGGTGGACTCGACGTCGCGCAGGGCCAGCCCAATCAGCGCCGAGACCCACGAGAAGGCCAGGCCGAACAGCAGGGCGATCGCCAGTCCCGCGGCGAAGGCCAGGATGCCCGCGTGGAACCGGAACCCGATCAGCCCGCCCACCCCGCTCATCAGGAGGATCACGAACAGGTTGCGGACCGTATCGGACATCGTTCGACCAGCCAGGACGGCCGAGCGTGCCATGGGGAGCGACCGGAACCGGTCGATCAGCCCCCTGGACAGATCCTCCGCCAGTCCCACGCCGGTCTGGGTGGATCCGAAGATCGCCGTCTGCACGAAGATCCCCGGCATCAGGAAGTCGATGTATTTCACGCCCGGGACCTTGATGGCGCCCCCGAAGACATAGGCGAACAGCAGCACGAACATCACCGGCTGGATGGTGGAGAACACGAGGAGCGAGGGGATCCGGATGTACTTCAGGAGGTTCCGCTTCGTCACCGCCAAGGCGTCGGACACGACGTACGCGACGCGCCTGGGATTCGCTGACGGAGCCGGGGCCATCGCCGGCCCGGTCCTCGAGGTCATCACCGCGCTCACGGCCGACGCCGTCCTCGCCCGAACCGGCGGCCCTCGCCGGGACCGACCGCGATCTCCTTGCCCACACCGCCGCCGTCCCCGTGCGCGCCATCGGGTTGGCCGTCACCCGCTTTCCGTTCGCCTCCGGCCTTCCCGTTGGCGCCCTCCGCGGCGTGGCCGGTCAGAGCCATGAACACGTCGTCGAGCGTGGGGCGCCGAAGCGACAGGTCGGACAGGGCCACACCGGCTGCGTCGAGGTGCCTGATGGCGTCGGCCAGAACTGCCGGCCCCGCGTCGCCGACCGGGAGCGTGATCTCGCCGGTCTCGTTGTCGACCTTCGGCCCCCCTCGTCCCAGGGCCACGACCACGCCGGCCGCCGCGCCGACCTGGGACAGGTCGGCCACCCTGAGCTCCACCACCTCGCCCCCCACTCGAGACTTCAGCTCGTCCGCCGTCCCCTCCGCGATGACGAGGCCTCCGTCGATCACGGCGATGCGATCGGACAGACGGTCGGCCTCGTCCAGGTACTGGGTGGTCAGCAGCAGCGTGGTCCCGTCCTTCACGAGCTCCTCGATGACCTCCCACAGGCTGATCCGGCTGCGTGGATCGAGCCCGGTGGTCGGCTCGTCCAGGAACAGGACCTGGGGCCGTCCCACCAGGCTGGCGCCCAGGTCGAGGCGCCGCCGCATTCCTCCCGAATAGGTCTTCACGGTACGGTTCGCCGCCTCGGTCAGCTCAAATCGTTCCAGCAGGTCGCCGGCCCGTCGGCGGACCTCTGCCTTCTCCAGGTGGTACAGGCGGCCCACCAGCTCCAGGTTCTCCCGGCCGGTGAGCGTCTCGTCGACCGCGACGTACTGGCCGGCCAGCCCGATCGCCGCCCGGAGCCGCTCCGCGTCGCGGACCACATCAAAGCCGGCCACGCGGGCTCGGCCCCCGTCGGGTTGAAGGAGCGTGGTCAGGATGCGAACGGCCGTCGTCTTTCCGGCCCCGTTCGGCCCCAGTAAGCCCAGGACGGTACCGGCCGGGACGGTGAGGTCGATGCCCCTCAGCGCCTGGACCCGGCCGAACGATTTCCGGAGCCCTTCGACGACGACGGCTGGTTCTGATGACGCCAAGCGCGATCCCCCTCCTGTCCTCAGCCACTGCCCAACGCGGATGTGGCGGAGATTGTTCCAGGTGACCGGGGCGGCGCCAGGGTCTCGGCCCGAACCAGCCGGCCGCGGGAGAATGGGCCCGTGCTTCCTCACAGGATCGAACCCGGACCAGGCCAGGAGTCCGTGTGGGACTATCCTCGCCCGCCCCGCGTGGAGCGTGCGAGGAGGCTGGCCCGGGTGCTGTTCGCCGGCGTCGTGGTGGCGGAGTCCGACCGGGCCTGGCGTGTCCTGGAGACCAGCGGTCCACCCGTCTACTACTTCGCCCCGGAGGACGTTAGCATGGAGCTTCTCGCGGGGACCGAAAGCTCCACGTTCTGCGAGTGGAAGGGGCTCGCCGCGTACTACGACCTGCGGGTCGGTGGCCGAGTGGCCCGGGACGCTGCCTGGACCTACCTTCGTCCGACCCCTCCCTACGCCGTCCTGGCCGCCCATGTCGCCTTCTATCCGAGCCGAGTGGACGCCTGCTTCCTGGACGATGAGGCAGTTCGACCGCAGCCCGGCCGGTACTACGGCGGGTGGGTCACCGAGGACATCGTGGGGCCCTTCAAGGGAGATCCTGGAACCGAGAGCTGGTAGCTGCGCTCAGCCCCCGCTCGGGAGCGAGCCGCCGGTGGGCGCCTGGAAGATCGTCAAGCGGCTCACCCGCCATCCCTGGCTGGTGTCGATGAGCTCGACCTCCAGCCGCACGACCTCGGTCCGGGGGTTGGGGGTGGACGTGTTCGTCACCGACTCGTTGACCACGCCGAAGGCCGACGCCGTCCCGCCCGTGATGTCCTCGACGAACACCGACTGCACCTTCCCGGTGCTGACCGCTTTCGCCTTCTTGATGGCGCCCACGGCCTGGGCGTCGAAAAACGTGTTGACCCAACCTTGTGGGGGGGGGTACCGGGCGAGGGGCAGGGGAGTTCAGCCCGGAAGCGGCTGCCAGTCGGGTGTCTGGTTCCCGGAGATGGACGTCGTGACCACCCGGCGGTGGGTTCCGTCCCTGCTCATGACGCAGATCTCGTCCGTCCCGGACCTGTCTGAAGCGAACGCGATCTCGGAACCCTCGGGAGACCATGCCGGGCTCCAGCCCGGGGCGAG
>DHWM01000043.1 GCA_002413185.1 Actinobacteria bacterium UBA5182 | reverse complement strand
TTCCTCCCGGACCTTTCACGGCGATGGGTCCGGTGGTCGCCCCGGCCGGCACCGTGGCGGTGATCTGGGTGTCGGAGTTCACGGTGAACGTAGCGGGCGTGCCGTTGAACTTGACCGCCGTCGCCCCCGTGAATCCGCTTCCCGTGATGATCACATGGGTCCCCACCGTTCCCTGGGTGGGGCTGAAGCCGGTGATCTTGGGTACCGGCACCGACTGCGTCCCGAGGATCTGGAACACCTGGTCCGGTTGGGTGGGGTCAAGATTGCACTTCGACGCCCGGGCGCCCCAGTTGGTACAGGCCGAGATGGCGAATCCACCCCCGGGATTGCTCCAGGCCGCGCCCGAGTTCGACTTGACCGTTCGGTCGGTCCATCGCCACGTGCCGTGATCCACGTACTGGATGCTCGCCTGGACGCCCAGCCAATACTTGCCGCCCGGGAGGACAGCGGCGGGGGTCGGATCCAGGACGAAGCTGCCCGAGGCCAGACCCACGCTGGGAGCGAGGTGATCGGCCGTGTAAACCGCCACGCCGGGCAGACCCCCGGCGTCCTGGTAGATCTGGACTTTGACCCAGTCGGCGGGACCGGTCGAACCGCCACTATCGGGGGTATACGCTCCGCTGACCTTGATCTCCGTGATCGACCATTGCTTGCCCGCGGGCACCACGAAATCGTCTGCGGCGACGTCATCGTAGGGGTCCCACTCGCTCGGCTTGAAGTCGTCCGAGCTGACCCCCGTACCTCCGGCATTGTTGTACTGGTCGTAGAGGATGGCGGCTGCACTTCCCCTGCCGATCGGCCCGGGCACGCCGGACACGACCGCCTTGGGCGGGGGAACGTTCGACGTGGAGAGGGTTCGAATGGGGCCGGATGGGGCGGCGAAGGCCTGGTGCGTCAGCGAGACCGAAATCGCCCCGATGAGCGCGGCGATCGAGACGAAACGAGCAAAGCGCACGGGAACACCTCTTCAGTTCGGGCTGCGGCGAGTGGGCCCATGCTAGACACCTGCCCACGTGATGACAAGTCCCACCAGAGCGGCTGGCAGGAAATCACGGAGTTTCCAAAACCCTCTGCCACCGCGCGAATGACTGCTCCGTCGCCGGGGACGACGCATGGCGCCCGCGCCTCGCCGTCTCCGAGCGAAGCCGGCCAGCCGCCTACCGGATCAGCATTGCGTGACCGCGAGCAGGCGAAACCGGGACCACGGAAGGTCGGCCAGGGATGGGGACCCGCTTGGCACGCCGGCCTTCGTCCAGGCGTTGTAGCCGCGGTCCAGGTTCGCCTCCGCTCGCACGGCGAGCGACCCACTGGTATCGGCGATGTAGCCACCGTAGACCTGGAACGCGGTGGCGATGATCTTCTGCCACCGAGGCCACTTCTGCGCCTGGACGTCGAAGCCCGGATCCAGCTGGATCCTCGCGCCCTCCGGGATGGCGGTCGCGCTGTACTGCCCGTCCGTGTGGGTCGCCGGGCAGGCGATGTAGTCGGCTCGCGTGTACGGCGTCGCCACCGCCAGCGCGTGGTCGATGTGTCCCTGTGCGATCTCCTCCGGACGGATGATGCCTGCGGCCTCCGCGAAACCCGCCGCCACCGCTCCGTTGCACCGGGACCCCGGTGGACAGATGGCTCCCGAGCCGCCCATGGACGTCGCGTAGCGCGAGGCGGCTCGCCAGCAGCACGCCGCGGCGAACATGTCCAGCTCCTCGCCCGTCGCTGGGTCCAGCACGACCAAGTGACCGTCCGAACCGGTGTTCGGACGGGCGTACGCGGGGATGCGGAACGAAACGTTCGTCTGGCAGTCGTACTTTGTGCATCCGATCGGGAACCTGGTGCTCGCGGGGTCCGCGTATGCGATGGGGTAGCCGTGCTCGAGGGAGTTGACCAGGTTAGCTGTCGACGCATAGCGCACGAGTGAGTTCGAGATGATGGTGGCCGAGCCCGGTTCGGCCCGGGCGTCCGGTGCGATCGGGGTGTTCCAGAAGCTGCTGTCGGCGTAGAGCCTCGGGAACGGAGTGGTCAGCGCGGGCGTGTTCACCGGCACGCGGTAGGACCCCACGGCCCTTCCTCGCGGGTCCACGAACACGACGGCGTAGTCGTAGCGCGACCGCTCCCACAGCAGGCGATCGGTGTAGGTTCGCTTCGCGGCAGCCACCCTGTCGATGAGCCGAGAGTCCCGCCAGATCTGCACGGCCGTTGCGTTGGACGGCTGCCGCCAGGAGAGGCGGGCAGAGAACCAATCGATGGCGAATCCCGACACGCTCACCCGGGTCCCCTGCCCGGTACGGGCGGGGAACGGGGAGGGTGGGACGTCCGAATCGCCGGCGGGGCCGCATGACGTGGCGACCAGCGCCAGTGCCACGCCAATGGTTGCACTGGCGAACCCCCGGCGGACGGCGCAGGGACGAGGGGAGCGCCACCTCCTGGACATCCCGACCAGGATAGCGGCGAATGCCTGCGAGGCCCGCCCGTCTCGCTCACGCCTCACCGAAAGCAAATCTTGCTCACGCCAACGGGCCCGCCGGTGGCGGGCCCGTTGGCTTCGGAACCCAGTCTCCTGTATGGCTTAGTGCTCTGGCTCAAAAGTT
>DHWM01000074.1:7615-7803 GCA_002413185.1 Actinobacteria bacterium UBA5182 | reverse complement strand
GTGTTCACCACGTCGCCCGTGACGAAGCCTTCGCCTTCCTCCGGTCTGGCGCCGACCGCCACCAGCACCTCTCCGGTATTGACGCCGATGCGGACCTGGAGCCCGAGCGAGTCGTCTTCTTCGTTCAGGTCCTCGACGGCTTCGAGGATCCGGAGGCCCGCGCGGACGGCTCGTTCGGCGTCGTCCTC
>DHWM01000074.1:0-7379 GCA_002413185.1 Actinobacteria bacterium UBA5182 | reverse complement strand
CCGATGAACTTCTCGACCGTTCCCCCGAAGCCCTCGATCTCTCGCCGGAGCATCGAATGGTAGGGGCGGATCCTGGCGCGAACGTCCTCCGGATCGGCATCCTCCGAGGCCGCGGTGAACCCGACGAGGTCGCAGAACAGGACGGTGACGACCTTGCGCTCCTCGACCGGCGGCGTGGGAGCGGCATGCAATGGCGCCCCGCAGAACCCACAGAGGCGGAACTTGTCGGGATTGTCCTCCCCGCAGGACGGGCACATCGCCACGGACGTGAGTCTAGGTTGGGCCGGCGAGCAATTGCCAGGCCGGGGAGGTCAGCGAGTGCGGTCGGCCATGGCTTCGATCAGGATCTGGGCCACCTCGGGCCGGCTGAACTCCTTGGGCGGCTTCTGCCCGGCCCGGAGCATCTCCCGGACCTTCGTCCCCGACAGGATCACCCGGTCGTCGTCGGAGTGTGGGCACGTTTTCGGGGAGGCCATGGCGTCGCACTTCTTGCAGAAGAACGAGTGCTCGAAGAACAGCGGCGTGATGCCCAGCTCCGCGGCGTCGAACTCCTCGAAGATCTTCTGTGCGTCGTAGGTGCCGTAGTAGGAACCCACCCCGGCATGGTCCCGGCCCACGATGAAGTGGGTGCACCCGTAGTTCTTTCGAGCGATGGCGTGCCAGATCGCCTCCTTCGGCCCGGCGTACCGCATGGCCGCCGGGAACACGCTCATCATGGCCCGATCCTTCGGGTAGTAGTTCTCGAACAGCACCTCGTAGCACTGCATCCGAACCTCTGCCGGAACGTCGTCGTCCTTCGTCGCTCCTACCAGCGGATGCAGGAGGAGCCCGTCGACGATCTCCATGGCGCACTTCTGGAGGTATTCGTGGGCCCGGTGGACGGGGTTGCGGGTCTGGAAGCCCACTACGGTCTTCCACCCTCGCTCGGCGAAGGCCGCTCGCGTCTGCGCCGGGGTGAGCCGGTACTGCTGGAACGTGGTGTGCTTCGGCAATCGGATCACCCTGACCTCGCCGGCAACCAGGAACTCCCCCGCGTCCCGCATGGCCGCCTTCACCCCGGGGTGCGCGGTGTCGGTGGTGCGGAACACCGATTCGGCCTCGGTCTCGGGATCGCGGCGGTAGACCTCGGTCACGCCGACGATGGCGATCGGCGTGTCGTCCGCCGTCAGCGCGAGCTGCGACGTCCCCCCCACCCGCTTCGCCTCCGTCTCGTCGAGCGAGAGCGTCACCGGGATGGTCCAGGGGAGCCCGTTCTCCAGGTGCATCTCGTCCAGGACCGAGCGGTAGTCCTTCTCGCCCATGAAGCCGGTCAGCGGCGACAGCGCGCCAACGGCCATCATCTCCAGGTCCGAAAGCTCACGCGTCCCCACCGCCACCTTCGGCAGATGTCCCGCTTCCGCGATCACCCCGCCGGCCTGATCGTGGGGAACCAACAGGTCGACGAGCTTGCCTCCGTGGGGGGCGATCGTCTCGGTTTCGGTCGGCGTCATTCGGATGCTCCTGTTCGGTAAGGACGGTGGCGGATCGGCGCATGGTGCCTGCCATGCATTTTCCAGGCCGAGCCACCTAGCATAGCGGCTGGCCCAGCGTGGCCCGACGGCACACGGAATAGGCCCCTCCGGCCTGCGGTTTGCAGAGATCGCCGCGGGTATACTTTGCGCTTCTTGCGGCCCCTCACTCCAGGAGCCACGCCCATGCAGACGCTGCTCGGCGAAGACCTCATTCGCGATCTGAACGCCCGCTTCGAACACGAGCCTCCAGAGGCGATCGTGCGATGGACGCTGTCCGACTCGGGCCTCGAGCGGGTCGCGGTGGCGTCGGCGTTCCAGGCCGAAGGCACGGCGCTCATGCACATGGCGGTGCAGGTCCGACCGGACATCCCGGTGCTGTTCCTGGAGACCGGCTTCCACTTCGCGGAGACGCTCGCGTTCAAGGAGCGCCTGACCGAATCCTTGGGCCTGAACGTGATCGAGCTGACGGGCGACCACACCGTCGACTCCCAGGCCGAGGAGTTCGGGTCTCGCCTCTACGAGCGCAACCCCAAGCTGTGCTGCGAGCTCAACAAGGTGGTCCCGTTCGCCCGGGCCCTCAAGGAGTACGACGCGTGGATGACGTCGATGCGACGTGACTCCGCGTGGACCCGCAAGGGCACCCCGATCATTTCCCAGACGGAGCTCGACGGCGGGGAGGTCATCGTGAAGGTCAACCCCATCGCCGGCTGGACCCGCCGTGACGCGTGGGCCTACCTGAAGGACAACGACCTGCCCCACAACACGCTGTATGACCTTGGGTACGAGTCGATTGGGTGCGCCCCCTGCACCCGCATGGTGTTCCCCGGGGAGGACGAACGGGCTGGGCGGTGGTCCGGGTTGCTGAAGACCGAATGCGGCATCCACGTCGCCGAGTCGGGAAACCAGGAGGCGGCGGCCGAGCCCGTCCCGGGCTCTTAGGGCTCAGACCAGCTTCTCGAACAACCCTCCCGCGGCGGTGGCGGCGATCGTCGAGCCCGAGGGCGTGAACTCCAGCCCGAACAACACTCGGCTGGTCAGGTCGCGATTGCTCTCCGACCAACTGTTCCCCCGGTCGGTTGTCACGAATGTGCCGATGCCCTGGAGGGTGGACTGGATGACTCGTTCGAGGCCCACGTAGGCGATCCCCGGATCGACCGGGCTCGTCGCCACAGCAGTGACCGAGACCCCATCGGGCAGCCCCCCGCTTCGCTTCCGCCACGTGGCCCCTCGGTCCGTCGAGCTGAACACGCCGTCGGTCTCCGTCCCGACGTAGAGAACGTCGGGACGGATTGGGCTCTCGGCGATCACGGTGACGCTGTCGGTCCCCAATCCCGCGTCGCTCAGGTTCCAGTTCCGGGCTCCATCGGTGGAAAGTAGATCCTGTGCCGGCCGGTGCCGGCCGAGTCAGAGCTGACCGCGAACAGGACCGATGGGTCGAGAGGGTCGATGGTCAGGTCCTCCACATGCGGATACGTCCCGAGCCCCGCGTTGGCGACCCGCCAGGTCAGGCCGCCGTCCTTCGACCTGTAGAGGCCCGTGCCGTTCCCCGAAGCTGCGACATAGACCAGGGAGGTATCGGCCGGGTCGATCACGATGCCGCTGAGATCGAGGTCGGTGATCCCGCTATCCGCGTGGTGCCAATGGGCCCCCTCGTCCTCGGTCTTGAACAACCCGTCCAGGAACGTCCCTACATACGCGACAGCGGGATCCGAAGGGTCGATGGCCAGCGAGGTGATCGCGCCGCCGTAGCCTCCGGGAAGGCTGCCCGACGTGGCGGCCCAGCTGTTGCCGCCGTCGGCAGACCGGTACACCGCGCCGGTGGTGGACCCCGCGTAGGCAATGGCTGGATCGGACGCGGCGAAGGCGACGTCGGCGAAGCCGATGTTCGTGAAGTCGTCGGCCAACAGAGTCCAGGTCTGGCCACCATCATCGCTCCGATAGACCCCCGCCGGCCCGGGCGCGTACACGATCGACGGATCGGACGGCGCAATATCCAGTTCGGAGAACGATGTCCCGACGCCCGTGTGGATGCCGGACCACGTTCGGGTTGCGTCGACCGTCTTGAACAGCCGGTGCACCCCGGACAGGCTGGCGTACAGGATGTCTGGGTCCAGCGGATCGAGCTCGAGCGCAGCCACCGGGACGGCCGCGTCTTCATTCACGGGAAGGCCGTGGTTGGTGATCCGCCACGTTCGTCCTCCGTCCTTCGTCCTGAAGACGCCGCCGCCGCCGCCCCCTGATTCCTCCCCCGTCCATGTGTAGACGAAGGAAGGGTTGGACGGATCGATCAGGATGTCTTCGTAGGTGCCGCCGGGATCCAAGCCGTTCCGTTCAGAATGCCAGTGGGCGCCGCCGTCAATGGTCTTGACCAAGCCGCCCGACGTGCAGCTGTCACAGAAGAATTGGGCGGAGCCGTAGACCACGTCGGGGTCTGACGGGTCCACCGCCAGATCCAGCACGCTTCCAACTTGGAGGTGATGCAGGTTTCCCTCAGCCGCCGTCCACGAGACACCGCCGTCTGCGGTCCGATAGACGCCGACCGCGGTGGCTCCTCCAAGGGATCTCTGCAGGAACGAGGCGTACAGGATCGAAGTGTCGGAGGGTGCGATGACCAGGTCGACGGCGTTCGTCCCCGGCAGGCCGCTGCCCAGGTGCGTCCAGTCGCTTCCGCCGTTGGTCGTCTTCACGCACCGGCGATCCCCGCTGCGTAGGCGGTGCCCGGCGCCGAAGGATCGATGGCGATCGACTTGATCTGGTCTGGAGGTCCGTCTCCCAGCGGATCCCATGACACGCCCCCGTCGACCGAGCGGTACACCCCATCGTTCGACGTGCCCGCGTACACGGTGTCGGGATCGTGGGGGTCCACCGCGAGCGTGGACGGCCCACCGCCCTCGGGCCCTACCGGCGACCATTCGACTGCCGACAGAGCCGAGGCGCGGGCGCCAGTGGCTGCGACGACGCCCAACCACGCCACCGCGCTCGACAGAGCCAGGGCGACAGAGCGCGCCAAGAACGGGGGGCGAGAGCGAGCCAGCATAGGGCCGATGCTAGCCGCTCATCCGCCTCGAGTACAGCAACAAAGGCGGTTTCTAGTCCTGGCCTCTTTGCCCACCGATGGCGCTCGGATCTCGGCATCAGAGCACCGCGTCGGCCGCTCGGTCCACCTCCTCGAGGTCGGCGATGGTAGGATCGATGAAGAGCTCGGCGAATCCGAACTCCTCGAACTTGCGGACGGTCTCCTTCAGCGAGCGGGGGTCCTTCGGCATGAACTGGGCGATCCGAGGGCCGTAGTCCCCATAGTAGTCCGTGAGGGTCTGCAGGGCCCGTTCCTCCCCCCCGTCCGCCAGGACGAAGTACGTCAGCCCCACGATCTTCGGCTCGCCCTGGCGCCCCGCTTCCTTCCAGGCCCGGCGGATTCGGTCGGCGAAGGGGCCTCCCTGCTCGGGCGGAGCGCCCCCCACCGTCCACCCGATCCCCCATCTGACCGTTCGCTCGACGGCTTTGTCGGACATCCCACCGATCAGGAGTGGCACCGCGTGACCATGGACGGGCTGGGGTCCAACGGGCTTGTCAGCGCCATGGACGGCTTCCCCGGCCCATGCCCGGTGCATCAGCTCGAGCGCGTCGTCCCACCGCCTGCCGCGAGAGCCGAAGTCCTGCTCCGCCGCGTCGTAGTCGTCGGCCCGGGTCCCCACTCCGACTCCGAGCGTGAACCGCCCTCCGGAGAGCTGATCCACGCTGGCCGCTTCCTTGGCGAGCAGTACGGGGTTCCGGGTCGGCCCGAGCAGCACGTTCGTCATCAGCCCGATCCGCTCGGTCGCCGCGGCCGCCGCCGCCAGGGTGATCAGGGATTCGTAGCTCGGATAGGCGATGCGGTCGATGGTGGCGAGGGAAGAGAACCCGCGCCGTTCCGCCCGCCTGGCCCACTCCAGCAGGATGGGTCCGGGGGCGCCGGGGATGGTGTTGGGAAGGCCGATGCCGATGTTCACGAACTGCCTCCTTCGTCGATCGAACCACCCGAAACCGGAGGGAGCAAGGCCACCTCCTGCCCGGAAGTTACAGGATGGTCGCGGCCCACTCGCTCACCGTCGATCACTACGGCGCCGGCCGACATGATCCGGTCGAACTCGGGCCCGAGCCTGAAGGAGAGCTGGTCCAGAACCTGCCCGACGGTCGAGGCGTCGACCTCCACCTCCGAGGAACCCGCCAACTCTCGGACCGCCGCGAAGAGCCGAACCCGGATCACGACCCGGCTAGGGTACCCGGCCGAAGGTCGTCTGCTAGGCTCGGCTCGCCTTGGGTCGAATCGCCTTCCTGACCGATCGCTCGCCCGACCTGGCCCTCCCCGCCATCCTCTCGCTTGGGCTCGACATCAAGGTGGAGCCGCTGGCCGTCGACTCGGTGGCTCACCTCGCGGAGATCGCGCCGACCGCGGTGATCGCGGACGCGGAGGAGAACCCCGAGCACGCCCACCGTCTGCTCGAAGCCATCGTGGCGGAGCGATCGGGGGTGCCGGTCCTGGTCCTGCTGTCCCGCTCGGACCTGGAACGGTTCCGGTGGCAGGACGTGGCCGAGGAATTCGTGCACTCCGGCTGCTCGGTGGCCGAGCTCCGCCTCCGCCTGGCCATGCTGACACGCCGAACGGGCGGTGGCGGCGACGCTACGATCCGGCTGGGGCCGCTTTCGATCAACACCGAGACGTACCACGTGGGCGTGGCGGGACAGGTGATGGACCTCACCTACAAGGAGTTCGAGCTGCTGCGGTTCCTGGTGCAGCGACCCAGCCGCGTGTTCACCCGGAGCGAGCTTCTGCAGCAGGTGTGGGGCTACAACTTCTATGGGGGCACCCGGACGGTGGACGTGCACATCCGCCGCCTTCGGGCGAAGCTGGGATCCGAGCACGAAGGGCTCATCCAGACCGTCCGAGGCGTCGGGTACCGCGTCGCCGAGCCGGGCGCTTCGTCGGAACCCTGAGCGTCACCGAACCGATGGGGGGACGACCGGACCGCCACAGAACCCCGGACGTAACAAGGAATTAACGGGGCCGGGAGCTCGGGGCGCGACCGACCCGGTACGCTCGGGGCATTCCATCTCGCCCTTCCCCCAGCTCGAGGGAGGCTTGCGCATGGTCGAAGGAACCACCTCACCCAAGGACGTCCTCGACCTGGCCAAGGACGCCGAAGCGCAGATCGTCGACCTGCGCTTCTGCGACCTTCCCGGGCTCATGCAGCACTTCTCCATCCCCATCTCAGAGTTCACCGAGGAAGGGTTCGTCGACGGATTCGGATTCGACGGCTCCTCCATCCGAGGCTTCCAGGAGATCCAGGAGTCCGACATGCTGCTGGTGCCGGACCCCACCTCCACCTACATCGATCCGTTCCTCCGGGTGCCGACGCTGGTGGTCCATTGCTTCGTCAAGGATCCGGTCACCGGCGAGATGTATTCGCGCGACCCTCGCGGCATCGCCAAGAAGGCCGAACTGCACCTCGAGCAGACGGGCATCGCCGACACCAGCTACTGGGGTCCGGAGTGCGAGTTCTACATCTTCGACTCCATCCGGTTCGACCAGAACAGCCACGAGGGCTATTACCACATCGACTCCGTGGCCGGCGCCTGGAACTCGGGGGCCGAAGAGGGCGGCCACAACCTCGGCTACAAGCCGCGGTACAAGGAGGGCTACTTCCCGCTTCCGCCCATGGACCAGTTCCAGGATCTGCGTTCGGAGATGATGCGCGTCCTCGAGCTGGTCGGTATCCCGATCGAGGTGCAGCACCACGAGGTCGGCACCGCGGGCCAGGCCGAGATCGACATGCGCTTCGACAGCATGCTGCGCATGGCCGACAAGCTCATGCTCTACAAGTACGTCGT
>DHWM01000173.1 GCA_002413185.1 Actinobacteria bacterium UBA5182 | reverse complement strand
CACAACCTGGGCGAGGTCATCGACGGCGTCGTCGCAATGATCGAGAACCCGGACGTTTCGATCAGCGACCTCCGAAAGAAGATCAAGGGACCGGACTTCCCGACGGCGGGGATGATCATCGGCCGGGAGGGGATCCGGGAGGCCTACGAGACAGGCCGCGGCTCGGTGAAGATGCGGGCGCGGGTCACCTTCGAGGAAGGCCGGCAGGGACGGGTCCGCCTGGTCGTCACGGAGCTGCCCTACATGGTGAACAAGGCACGCCTGGCCGAGAAGATCGCGGACCTCGTCACCAGGCAGCGAAAGATCACCGACATCGCGGACCTCAAGGATGAGTCCAGCGGCCGCGGCGGGATGCGCCTGGTCATCGACCTGAAGCGCAACGCGAACCCCCACGTCGTCTTGAATCAGCTCTACAAGCACACCCAGATGCAGGACACCTTCGGCGTGAACATGCTGGCCCTGGTCGACGGCGTTCCTCGCACGCTCAACCTGAAACAGGTCATCGGGCACTACATCAACCACCAGGTCGAGGTGGTCACCAGGCGGAGCCGCTACGAGCTCCGCAAGGCCGAAGAGCGCGACCACATCGTTCTCGGCCTGCTCATCGCGCTGGGGAACATCGACGAGGTGATCAAGATCATCCGGGGATCGTCCAACGCCGAGCAGGCCCGCGACAGGCTGATGAAGCGCTTCAAGCTCACCGAGATCCAGGCGAACTACATCCTGGACATGCCGCTTCGCCGGCTGACCCGCCTGGAGCGACAGAAGCTCGAGGACGAGCACAAGGAGTTGCTCGCCACCATCGATCGGCTGACCAAGCTCCTCGCCTCACCCACCGAGCTCCTGGCGCTGGTCAAGACCGAGGTTCTGGAGGTTCGAAAGAAATTCACCGACGCCCGGCGCACCGAGATCCGCGCCGAAGAAGGCGAGTTCGACGTCGAAGACCTGATCCAGGAGACCGACGTCATCATCACCATTACCCGGGCCGGATACGTGAAGCGGCTTCCGCTGGAGACCTACAAGCGGCAAGCTCGCGGCGGCCGTGGGGTCATCGGGGCCAATCTGAAGGCGGATGACATCATTAGCCAGGTCTTCACCACCACCACGCATCACTGGCTGCTGGTGTTCACGAACCGCGGGCGGGTGTACCGGGCGAAGGTGCACGAGGTGCCAGAGGGTTCGCGCACCGGGCGCGGGACCTACGTGGCGAACCTCCCGGGCATGGGGTTCGGCGCGGACGAGAAGATCGCCAGCGTCATCGACATCAAGGACTACACCGACGGCAGGTACCTGGTGTTCGCAACGAAGAAGGGGATCGTCAAGAAGACAGAGCTGACGGAGTACGACTCGACTCGCCAGGCCGGCCTGGCCGCCATCAACCTGCGCCAGGGCGACGAGCTCATCGGCACCCTGCTGACGGACGGCAAGGCCGACCTCATCCTGGTGTCGAAGCTCGGACAGGCCATCCGGTTCGGTGAAGGCGCAGTGCGATCGATGGGTCGCTCGGCTGGTGGCGTCATCGGGATGAAGCTCCGCGCGGACGACGAGGTCATCGCGATGGTTTCGACCTCCCAAGGCGACGGCCTCTTGACGGTGACCAACAACGGCTACGGGAAGCGAACCACGTTCGAGGGGTATCCGAAGAAGGGCCGTGGTGGCCTCGGAGTGAAGACGGCCATGCTCACCTCAAGGGTGGGCGTGCTGGCAGGCGCGTTTCCCATTCGGAAGGATCAAGATATCCTGGTCATCGCGAACGATGGGGTGGTCATCCGTGTGCCGTCCGTTCAGGTGCGCAAAGCCGGTCGCGCCACCCAAGGCGTTCGGGTGATGCGCCTGGAGAAGGGCCGCAGCGTGGTTGCCGTCGCTCCGGTGATTACGCAGTTCGAAGAGTAAAGGCTGCCGGACCGGGACCTACTCGGACTCGCGGACGCGGCGGAAGGTGGCCAGGATCGTGAGGTCGTAGGCGATCTTCAGAGCGCCGGCGGCGACGAAGGGAGCGGCCAGCCACAGACCCGTGAGCCAGCCACCCAGGGCTGCCCCGCCCGGCCTGGCCAGGTACCTGGCGGTGTTCGTGTAGGAGGCGGCCGCGGTCCGTTCACCCGGATCGGCCACGCTCACAACGTATGCCTGCCTGGCCGGCACGTCCATCTGGCTGATGGCGAACCGCACCAGGAGGAGGGCGATGGCCGTCCCCAGGTTCGGCATGAACGGAACCAGGATCAGCAGGACGTTGGACGGCAGGTGCGTGAACACCATCGTGTTGAGGAGCCCGATGCGGTTGGCCAGCCACCCTGCGGCCAGGGATGATCCCGCCTGGAGCAGCCCCGCCGCGAAGAACACCACGCCCATGAGCTCGGTGGAGGCTCCGAACTTCCGCTGGAACCAGAACACCAGGAACGCCTGCACCACGAACCCGCCTCCCAGTGAGTCCACTGCGAACAGTCCACTCAGGGCGGCCACCCGTCTCCTCGACCGGACCAGGGGAAAGCGGCGCGTGGCCGTGCGCTCCGCGCCGGCTTCGACCTGCGCCGACAGTCGCCACACCAGCGCGACACACGCCACCGCGATGGCCGGGTAGGCTAGGAGGAACCGCTGGCTGGCGGGGACGGCCGCGAAGAAGCGCCGGAAGAAGTCGGGGCCGCCGGCGGCCAGTGCCCCCACCGAGCCCGCCAGGTACGCAACGGCGTTGTACCTGGCGAACGCCCGATTGCGGCCGCGGGGAGTCGAGGCGGCCTGGACGATCATGGCCTGCTCCAGCGAGGTGATCGGCCCGGACTCGTTCGCTTCGACCGAGATCGTGCCGGTCAGGGCGGCCACGATCAACGCGGGGAGCCACCGCGTCAAGGCGAAGGCCGTGCCGGCGACCCCCATCAACACGAACAGCCCGGCGTAGAGCCTCCGCCGCCCGATCCGGTCGCCCCGGGTCCCCGCGGCGATCGACATCACCGCGAAGCCTCCGAGCATCGCCGTGAACACCAGTCCGACCTTCGTGTCCGAGTAGCCGGCCCCGGCCAATTCGGCTCCGATGAGGATGCTCCCGAACCCGTACAGCAGGGCCCGCAGCGCCTGGACGGCGAAGATCGTCCACAGATCGCGCCGGGACTCCGAAGGAGGCTCCCCGACACCCTCACCGGGCCGTCCGCCAGTCAGACCCATCGGCCCATCATGACGGCTCAGCTCGGAGCGCCGATCGGTCGATGTCAACTGCGTGGCGCAGGAACAGCGGGCTCCCAGGAATACAAGTTCGCCCTCCGGGTACGGACCCTGTGCATGTTTTGGACCCGGTCGGCGCACGCTCGGGGGGCAAAGGCACTGTTCGGAACCGCCGCAGTCGTATCCTCAGACAGGACTTGCTTGCTCCGGCCCCTTGCGCCGCGTACAAAAGGACGGCGCGAGTGGTAAAAGCAGGTCTCGGGCCCCGCGTCCTCGCGACCGACGATCGGTCTGCGGAGCCCCGCTCAGGCCGGTGGGAGACGTGAACCGATGAAGGCAGACATCCGCACGGAGAGGGTCTCGCCTCGGCGCGAGGAACCCCGCCCTCAGATGCCGCGGCGGGTCCAGGTTGCCGTCCGGCGGGTCAGTCCCTGGTCCGTGCTCAAGTTCTCGCTGCTGTTCTACTTCTGCCTGATGCTGATCTTCCTGTTCGCGCTGGTCATCGTGTACTGGATCCTCGGCGTGATCGGAGCGCTCGACTCGCTCTCCCACCTGCTGTCCACGTCAGGATTCGGCTCGCCCAGGACCGGTTTCAAGATCCACGGGGGTTGGATCTTCAGCCGGATGTTCCTGATCGGACTGGTCGGCGTGGTGGTGTGGTCGCTCGTCAACATGCTCGTTTCGGTGCTCTACAACGTGGTCTCCGACGTGGTCGGGGGCATCGAGGTCTCGCTCACCGAGAAGCGCTGAAGCCGCGTGTACCCCGGACGGCTGGCGCTGCCGTGCACCGCTGCTACCTGCATTGACACCCCGAGAAGGGCGCGGGTACGCTTGCGCCGCGAGCCAGGATCCCGTCCATGCCAAGGGTTCTCCGAGGGCCTGTAGCTCAGGCGGTTAGAGCGCATCCCTGATAAGGATGAGGTCGATGGTTCGAGTCCATCCAGGCCCACCGAACACCTGAGGAGGAGAAATGGGAGACAAGAAGGGCGGGAAGCTCCGCAAGTTCTTCCTGTTCGCGTTCATCGCCGGGCTGGTCGGCGCTGCAATGCAGTTCCTGAAGCGTCGCCGGGGCGCCGGCATGGACGAGAGCGAATGGCAGGAGCTCCCTCCGCCCGACGGCGCGTAGAGCCCTGAAGCGGCCTTGGCGGCCGCTCAACCGGCGTCCCAGGACCGCCGAACACTTGAGGTGAGGAACGTTCGCCGAGAGTTTCGAGGGCCCTGGGATGGTTGTTTTCGGCACCGAACAGGACGAGGTCCTGCTGTCGCTGCAGCTCGCTGTTACGTGGGAGGCCGAGGCAGACAGCGGCAACGAGCCCTCTGGGCAAGACCCGCCGTCGCCTGTGGCCGGCCTGCAGGTCCGGTACGAGTCCGAACAGGCCGCCCCGCAGCCGGCGCCCCCTCCGTTCGAGCCCATGCCGGCCGCCCCGGGCGCCGCGTTGATCGACCGGCGGACGGGCGCGGGAACGCTGAAGGCGCTCCGAAGCGACCTGCTCCTCGAGCACTCCTGGCCGTCCCGGGACGGAAACGGCTTCATGGTCCTGGTGGCGACCGTCGAGCCGGTGGCGCGGCTTCGAGCCTCGGGCGCCTCCGAGACGGCGGAGAACGTGCTGAAGGCCCTGGCCGAGCTGGCCCCGTTCGTCCTGCGAGCCTCGGACAAGGTCTATCGGGCGGGGCGGGACCGGATGGCGTTCCTCCTGTGCGACACCGACGGGGTCGGCGCCGAGGTGGCCATGGCGCGGGTGGAGGGCAAGACGAATCTGGTGCTGGAAGCGCGCGGGTTCCCCTCGATCAACCTGACCTCCCAGGTCATGTCCGAGCAGGACCTGGCCAGGCTGATCGGCGGAGCGGCCACCGGAGCCTCGGCTGAGTCCGTGGCCGCCAGGATCCTGGCCGCCGCCGGGTAGGTTTCCCCGCCGCCAGGACGGGGGCACGCTGCACCCCTCGGTACACTTCGCTCCGTCGTGCCCTCGAGCTTCGATCCCAGCGATGCGGCCGACGGTGCCGCCGAGGCCGCCGGTGTCTCGGTCAGGCCGCTCCGCGAGCTGGGGGACGCCGACCGTGTGTCCTCGTTGATCGGGTTGGTGTGGGGCGATCAGACGCTTCCCCGCGAGCTGATTCGAGCCTTCCAGCACGCCGGGACCGTGCTGCTGGGGGCGGAGCGGGGCGACGAGCTGGTGGGCTTCGTGTTCGGCTTCCTCGGGTTCGAGCAGGGCCTGCACCTCCACTCGCACATGCTGGCCGTGGTGCCCGAGCACCGTTCGCGGGGCACCGGGTACGCGCTGAAGCTGGCCCAACGCGCCGCATGCCTGGACCTGGGGATCGAGGAGGTCCGGTGGACGTTCGATCCACTGGTGGCGCGCAACGCCAGGATCAACTTGGTGAAGCTGGGGGCGGTGGCCACCCGGTTCCTCCCAGGGTTCTACGGTGAAATGCGCGACCAGCTCAATCGGGGGGACCTCAGCGACCGGTTCGAGGTCAGGTGGCGCCTGGAGTCGAAGCGGGTCGAAGCGGCCGTGCGGGGCGAGGCGACCGAGCCGGCAACGGGCGCCCGGTTGTTGGAGGCCACCGGTGATCCCGATGCATCGCGCCCCTCCGAGACGGGACTGCGGCCGTCACCGGGCGCGCTCGTCCAGATCCCGACCGACCATCTGGCCATCCGCCGGAGCGACTCCGACCTGGGCCGGGTGTGGCGAGAGGCGTCCGGTCGCGCGTTCGCCGGGTGCTTCTCCGCCGGCCTGGTGGCGACCTGGTTGACGGAGGATGGCAGTTACGTGTTCGAACGTGTGGAGGATGCCGGGTGAGCCCTGACGACGCGGGCGGCGGTCCCGGGCTGAGCCTCCGTTCGGTGGCGCTGTTCGAGGTCGCGCTGCCGCTGGTCAGGCCGTTCCGGACGAGCTTCGGGGAGGAGACGAACAAGCGGGCCATCCTGGTCCGGGTCGACGGGGGCGACGTGGCGGGATGGGGAGAGTGTGTGGCGTCCGAGGAGCCGAGGTACTCCGAGGAGTGGCTGGCCGGATCGTGGCTGGCGCTCCAGACGATTTTCGGCCCCGCGTTGCTGGACGCGCCCTTGGCAGACGCCCGAGCGGTGGGCGAGCGCCTCCGCTGGGTCCGGGGACATCGGATGGCGAAGGCCGCGGTGGAGGCGGCGGTCCTGGACGCCACCCTTCGTCGGTTGGGTCGAAGCCTGGCCGACGAGCTGGGGGCGGTTCGGGACCGCGTCCCGTGTGGTGTGAGCGTGGGGATCGCGGCCACGGTCGGGGCCATGATCGAGGAGATCCACGGATACCTGGGCCACGGTTACCGGCGGGTCAAGCTGAAGATCGAGCCCGGGCGCGACATCGACGTGATCCGGGCGGTTCGTGAGGCGCTTCCCGACACCCCGCTGTCGGTCGACGCGAACGGCGCGTACCGGCTGTCCGACGCGCCGGTGTTCGAAGCGCTCGACGAGATGGGTCTGGTGATGATCGAGCAGCCCCTGGACCACGAGGACCTGGTGGAGCACGCTGCGCTCCAATGGAGGCTTCGCACGCCCATCTGCCTGGACGAGTCGATCCGGTCGGCCCGCGACGCGGCCGCGGCAATCGAGCTGGAGGCGTGCCGCGTCATCAACATCAAGCCCGGCAGGGTGGGCGGGGTGTTGGAGGCGAAGCGCATCCACGACGTGTGCCTGAAGCAGGGCATGCCCGTCTGGATCGGGGGGATGCTCGAGACGGGTGTCGGCCGCGCGGCGAACCTGGCGCTTGCGGCGCTCCCCGGCGTGACGATGCCCGGGGACACCAGCGCCAGCGACCGGTACTTCGCCGAGGACCTCACCGTCCCGTTCGTCCTGGCGCCGGACGGGACGATGGCGGTGCCGACAGGGCCCGGGCTCGGCGTCGAACCGCGTCCGGAACGGTTGGAGGCGTGCACGGTCCGGCGGGCGGTGGTGACGCGTTCGTCCTGATGCCCGGGCTTACAAGGGCAGCGCGATGATCCTCGCCGAGAGCCTTCCGCGCTTCACGATCAGAACGCCGTAAGTCGGGAACGGCTGGCGCCGCTTCCACGTCGGGCTCCCCGGATTGAACGATCGGAGAGAGGGTCACCGTTCGCGAGCACGGTCTGGTGAGCAAGGAACCCATTTGGCGGACATTAGAGGGGAGTTAACTTGCCGGGTGGTCCTGGAGACAAGAGGTGGGGTACAATCAATCGCCCCTCCCAGAAGACTGGAAGGGATAAAGCGGGCGATTGAGAGGGCGACGGTGCGACACGGGCGCTCAGAGCTGGGGCTTCTGATGGCTTTCTTGATCGCAGCGCTGGTCCCCTTCACGCCGAGGACGGCCATGGCCAACGCGAGCTGCGCTTCCCTGGACAGCGACCATTACTTCGATGGGAAGTACCGCACCGCCGGTTCGCCGGCGCTCATCGGATCCAGTGTGTACCTGGAAATGCGCGCCCCGAAGATGTGCTCAAGCACCCCGTAAAGCTACGAAACGCGTTCGTCCGCTTGGGCCATGATGGAAGGGGACAACGGCAACGGGTATGCTCAGATTGGCTACGTGCAGAGAAGGTTCCCCGACGGAACCAAGGAGCTCGACTACTTTTGGCAGTGGACCCGTACTGACGGGTCAAAGGCGACCAACTTCTGGGGACCGGCGAGCTTCGGCACCACGCATCAATTCACGGTCGATTACTGGTCGAGCGATACCCACATACATATGCGGATCGACGGAGACCCTTCCCCGTGCAACTCGGAAACCACCCTCTGCGGCGTCACTGGATACGACCCGTATAACCATTGGTTCACCCCCTTCTGGGGCGCCTGGATGTCGGAGGTGGACAACAGCGGCGACGACTTCGCGGGCGTGTCCGACACACCGGAGAAGCTAACTGTCGTGCAAGAACGCTTTGGTTCCTCATGGACGAGCGAAGCGTTCCGAACGAGCGACGGTCACCCGGCCGATGGTTGGAATTGGCGATGGAAAGGGGACTTGGGAAGTGTAGGAAGCCGAAGCGTCTGCTGGGCCGATCAGCAAGACCAGAACAATACCTCGGCTTGGAACAGCTGGACCCAGCCGACTGACCACTCCTGTAGCTAAGGGCCTGTGGAAACCGATGAACAGGAGCGACGAGTGATTCGGGCAAAGTACGTGCTGTTTGCGACTGCCGTCCTGGGTATCGGGGCTGTCGCATGGCTCGGGATCTCGCACGCCGGGGCCAACTCCACCCCGCCAGCGAACGGTCTCCCCTCGCCGACGGTTCTCCCGGCGACCACGCTCACAGCTCCGCTGGATTACCCTGACTCCGGGATCTCCTTGGAGCCTCCTGGTTCGCAAACGGCCAGCTTCTCAGCAGCGGATGCCATCGCATGGTCGAGCGATCATGAAGGCTTGCCTGCGGTTTCTGTTCAACCGATTCTGGCTCTCCTACCCGCCGGAGGTTCGATTCAGAAGGACATGCTTGTCTGGGAGCTCAGGTATTCGGGAGCATGCATTCCCGCCTTCGGGCCGGTCGGCGGTTCGGGACAGGAAGACCAATGCGGCCAGGAATGGGATGTCTTGGTGGACGCTAACACCGGCACGTTTATCGACGCTTTCTCCGTCGAGCCTCTACCGGCGACCCCGATACCGTTGGACACTCCGTGACTTCAACCAGGCTACCCTTGCCTCTTCGAG
>DHWM01000085.1:10092-10991 GCA_002413185.1 Actinobacteria bacterium UBA5182 | reverse complement strand
TCCTCGAGGAGAAGCTCGAGGAAACACAACCCTCGGACAGGTTGTTCCCAGGGTGCATTGCCGGGGAGGCCGACGAGCGCCTCCCCGGCACGGTTCGGCTTGGCTACGAGCTACTGCTTGAGCTGCTGCTCGAACTGTCGTTCGGGCAGTGGTGCGTGCTGGTCGAGCTTCCGCCCGACGAGCCACTGCTCTTGGTGGCGCTGGGCGAGGGCGTCGACTTCGTGGCGGCCAACGCATGCCCCACGCCGACACCACCGAACAGGGTGCCCGCGGCGATGGTCGTCGCCACGACCGCCCGACGAATGGTCACTGACATCGAAAGGATCACCTCCTCCTGTTCTCCACGCCCGGCAGCACACCAGCGCAACCTGGCAATCGGCAGAGAGTAGGCCTTGAACGGGCGGTGAATCCGCGCGGACGGGGCACGCGCCTCGGCGAGTTTCTTCGGCGCCTTCGTGGGCATCTTCTTGGCGCCGGAGGAGCCCAAGCGAGCCGCGATGCCCCGGCGGAGGGTTCATGGCGTCCAAGACGAAGGCGAAGGCGAAGGGGCCGGTCCGAGTCGCCCGCCCAAGGGGAGAAGACGGCTTCGACCCCCAGCCGCTCCACCGCTCCAGATCGCGTGTCGGAGCAGAAGCTGCGGCGGGCCCGGCTGGGCCGGAGGATCCTGCTGGGGGCGATGATCGCCTTCGTCGGCCTGGGCCTGGCGGGCGTCCTGGGGCAACGAACCGCCACGGTGACGGCGCGTTCGAACGGTTATGAGCTGGCGGTGACGTACGGGTCGGTGGTGAGGCCGGGCGTCCCGATCCGGTGGAACGTCAACGTCCATCGCGACGGCGGCTTCCAGGGCCCCATCGACGTCGAGGTGAGCCGGCACTACTTCGACCTGTTCGACACGAACA
>DHWM01000085.1:0-9872 GCA_002413185.1 Actinobacteria bacterium UBA5182 | reverse complement strand
GGGAGCTGTCGGAGATGTCGGCCTTCGAGCTGGTGCTGCTGGTGGTGATGGGCGACCTGATCCAGCAGGGCGTGACCCAGCAGGACAACTCGGTGGTGGGCGCCATGCTGGCCGTGTCGACGTTCGCACTGTGGACGCTGGCGTTCTCCTACGCCACCTACCGGTGGAATCGGGTCCAGCCGATCATCGAAGGGGTGCCGGCGGTGGTGGTACAGGACGGCCGCCCGCTCACCAAGGTCCTCGACTACGAGCGGCTGACCACGGCTGACGTGCTCGTCGCCGCTCGCGAACAGGGCATCGCCGACCTCCAGGACGTCCGGCTTGCCGTGCTGGAGGCCGACGGGAAGTTCTCGTTCATCAAGCGCGACGAGAGCAGGCCGCTGGAGCCCGAGAAGCACGAGCTCTAGCAGACCGACCGAACTTCCGTAGTCTTCTGGCGTGCATGCCTGTCCGAAGTGCGGAACGGAGAATCCCGATGTCGCGAAGTTCTGCATGGCCTGCGCCAGCCCGCTCTCGGCGGGCCCCGCCTCCCCCGAGGAACGCAAGCTGGTCACCGTGCTGTTCTGTGACCTGGTCGGCTTCACCGCTCGGTCCGACCGCGCGGACCCCGAGGACGTGAAGGCCACTCTGCGACCCTTCCACACCCGCCTGAAGCGGGAGATCGAAGCCTTCGGCGGAACGCTCGACAAGTTCATCGGCGACGCCGCCCTGGGGGTCTTCGGCTCGCCCCTGTCGCACGAGGACGATCCGGAGCGGGCGGTCCGGGCGGCGCTCGCCATCCAGGCGGCGATGGCCGATCTGAACGAGGGCGAACCGGACCTGCACCTGGCCGCCCGGGTCGGCATCAACACGGGGGAGGCGGTGGTCGCCTACGGGGCCGGTCCCCAGATCGGCGAGTCGGTCACGGGCGACGTGGTGAACACCGCCTCCCGGCTCCAGTCCGTGGCGCCGCCCGGCGGCGTCGTGGTCGGCGAGCCCACGTTCCGGGCCACGGAGCAGATCTTCGAGTACGAGGCGCTCGACCCCGTGGCGGTCAAGGGAAAGTCCGAACCAATTCCCATCTGGCGAGCCATCTCCGCCCGGGCCCGTCTCGGGACCGACCTTGCCCGAATCTCCACGACGCCGATGGTGGGCCGGCAGATCGACTTCGGCATCCTGAGAGGGACGTTCGAGAAGTGCCTCCAGGAATCCTCCGTCCAGCTGGTGACCATCGTCGGGGAGCCCGGGGTGGGGAAGTCTCGGATGGTGGCCGAACTCGGCGCCCACGCGGACGAACGCCCCGACCTGGTGGTGTGGCGTCAGGGGCGGTGCCTTCCGTACGGTGAGGGGATCACGTTCTGGGCCCTCGGCGAGATCGTGAAGGCCCACGCCGGGATCTATGAATCGGATCCTCCGGAGGCTGTCGCGGTGAAGTTGGAGACCGCGCTCCCGGTGGACGCCTCCGACCGCGAATGGTTGCGGCAACGGCTGCTCCCGCTGGTCGGGATGGAAGCGTCCTCCACGGCCGATCGCGAGGAGGCCTTCACGGCGTGGCGCCGATTCCTGGAGTCCATCGCCGAACGAGGTCCGGCCGTGTTCGTGTTCGAGGACCTGCACTGGGCCGACGAGGCCATGCTCTCCTTCCTGGAGCACGTGGCTGAGTGGTCCGAAGGGCTGCCCATGCTCCTCCTGGCCACGGCACGCCCGGAGCTGTACGAGCGGCATCGAGGCTGGGCCGGCGACATCCGCAACGCCTCCACGATCAATCTCGCTCCGCTCACGCCGAACGAGACGGCCCGGCTGATCTCGGCTCTCCTGGAACGGGCCGTGCTCCCGGCGGAGATCCAGTCACTCATCCTGGAGCGCTCCGGCGGCAACCCTCTGTACGCCGAGGAGTTCGTCCGGATGCTGAAGGACCGAGCGTTGCTGGTCCGAGCCGGGAAGACCTGGGAGCTGGCGAAGGGCGCGGAGGTCCCGTTGCCGACCGGCGTTCAGGGCATCATTGCCGCCCGCCTGGACACCCTGGTCCCCGAACGCAAGCAGATGCTGGCCGACGCGGCGGTGATCGGGAAGGTGTTCTGGTCGGGGGCTCTGGCCGTGATGGGCGATCGCGACGAGAAGGCGGTCCGAGAGGCCATGCACGAGCTGACCCGTAAGGAGCTGGTGCGTCCCAGCAGAACGTCTTCCATGGCCGGCGAGCAGGAGTACGCGTTCTGGCACGCGCTGGTGCGAGACGTGGCGTACGCCCAGATCCCGCGGGCCAGGAGGGCGGAGAAGCATCGTCGGGCCGCCGGCTGGATCGAAGGGGTGGTCGAAGACCGCGTGGAGGATCACGCAGAGATCCTGGCCCACCACTACACGACGGCCATCGACCTGGCCAGGGCCGCCCGCCAGCGCGAGGAGGTCGCATCGCTGGAGGGCCCGGCGCTGCGATTCCTTGCCCTTGCCGGGGACCGCGCCCTCGGTCTGGACACGACGAAGGCCGAAGCCAGTCTGGCCAGGGCGCTGGAGCTCGCCCCGCGAGGGCATCCGGAGCGCGCCCACGTCCTCGCTCGATGGGCGGACGCCGTTCGTCAAGCGGGTCGCACCGCGGAGGCCGCCGAGGCGTTGGAGGGAGCGGTCCAGGAGTTCCAACTGAGGGGCGACGAAGCCGGAGCGGCCCGCGCCATGACCACGCTGGCGAACGTCCTGTTCCTCATGGGTGATCCCAGGAGCCAGGAGGTGGCCGCAGAGTCGGTGGCGCTCCTGGAGGCGGGCAACCCCGGTCCGGACCTGGTGGCCGCCTGCGCCGAGCGGGGCCGCCTGGAGCTGCTCTCGGGGTCCAGCCGGGAGGGGATCGACTGGGTCCAGCGGGCCATCGACCTTGCCCACGAGCTCGACCTCCCCGAGCCCGCCAAGGCCCTGGGGTACCGCGGCTCCGCCCGCTGCGATCTGGGAGACCTGGAGGGCCGGGAGGATCTTCGTCGCGCCCTGGCACTGGCCCTGGACCGGGGGGAAGGGCGAGAGGCGGCCGTGCTCTACAACAACCTGGGAGTGGCCCTGTGGTCGATCGAAGGCCCCTCCGCCGCCCTTCACGTGTACCGGGAGGGCATCGCTTTCGCCGAGGGTCGTGGCATCGACGAGATGGCCTTGGGGATGTCCGCATCCAGTCGTGATCCGCTGCTGGACGTGGGGTCGTTCGAGGAGATCCTGGAGGCCGCCGACGGGATCGCCGCACGTCTCGAGGCGGCGGGCAATATGCAGGACCTGTTGCAGGTCCGGTGGACGCAGGCTCGGGTCCGAACCTTGCGCGGAGAGGCCCACCAGGTTTCCTCGCTCATGGAGTGGGCGGTTGGATCGGCCCTCGGCTCCGGGACGCCGGAGTGGATCGCTCCGACGCTGGCGACCGCCGCCATGGTTCGCGTGGCATCGAACGACCACGAGGGCGCCACGGACCTGCTCGAGCAGGCGGACCGAACGCCCCACGTTCGGGAAACCCCCTATTACCCGGCCTACCTACCGACGATGGTTCGGGCCGCCGTTCAGGCCGGCGTGGTCCCGTTGGCCGAACACCTGGCGGGGGGGTTCGAGCCGGTCTATCCCTACCAGGAGCACGCCTTGAGCTCCGCACAGGCCATCCTGGCCGAGGCGAGGGGCAGCCCCGAGCGTGCGGTGGAACGCTATGGGGAAGCCGCCCGGCGGTGGGAATCCTTCGGGGTGGTCCCCGAGCGGGCCTTCGCGCTGCTGGGGCGGGGGCGGTGCCTGGTGGGGCTGCACAGGACGGCCGAGGCCGGCCGATCGCTTCGGGAGGCCCTGCACGCGTTCGGCGCGCTGGGGGCTCGCCCGTACGTCGAGGAGACGAACCGGCTCCTGGAGGAGGCCACCGCGCTCAGTTCGTGAGGGGATCGTCGGGCCTTCCGGCCCTCAGCTCGGTTCTTCGGCCCGGGTGTTCCCCAGCCAGCTCTGGTAGAGACCCGCATAGACCCCGCCACTCGCGATCAAGCTGGCATGGTCACCTCGTTCGACGATCCGCCCGCGGTCGAAGACCAGGACGCTCTCCGACGCCTCGGCCGTCGACAGCCGGTGGGCGATGGTGACGGTGGTTCGGCCCTCGGAGAGCCGCTCCAGGGCCTCGCCCAGGACCCGCTCGGTCTCCGGGTCGACCGCGCTGGTGGCCTCGTCCAGGATGAGCAGCCCCGGTCCGCCGAGCTGAGCCCGGGTCAGGGAGACGAGCTGACGTTCACCCACCGACAGGCTCTCGCCCCGCTCGCCGACCGGAGTGTTCAGGCCGTCGGGGAGGCTGTTCACCCACGCTCCCAGGCCGAGCGTCTCGAACGCCTCCTCCACATCGGCGTCGGTGGCGCCCTCCTTGCCGTAGCGAACGTTCTCGCGGACGGTCGCGTCGAACAGGAACCCGTCCTGGGGCACCATCCGGATGGCCGCGCGCCTGGAGCCGGGGGCGATCTCCCGAAGGTCGGTTCCCCCGACCAGGATCCGCCCTGCGGTCGGATCCGCCAGGCGGGACAGCAGCTTGGCGAACGTGGTCTTCCCGCACCCGGTCTCCCCGACGATGGCGAAGTGCGCCCCGGCCGGGATCGCCACGTCGATGCCGCGAAGGACCAGCCCGCCGCCGTCCCGGTACCCGAACTCCAGTCCTTCGGTCCCCACGGACAGGGCGCCGTTCGGCAGCGTGACGCCGGGTGAAGGCTCCACCAGGTCCACGGGAAGGTCCAGGACCGCCAGCACCTTTCGCCATCCAGCGATCGCGGTCTGCGTCAGGTCGAACGTCTCGGACAGCTCCGACAGGGGCTGGACGAAGATGGTCACCAGGAACACGAAGGCCACCAGGTCGCCGAAGCTGAGGCCCCATCGCTTGCCGTACCACGCTCCCACGCCGACCACGGCAGCGACCGCCGCCGCGCCGAACAGGTCGGCGGTGGGGAAGATGGTGGCCTGGTACTTGGCGCTCTCCATCTCGGCCTTGTACCGGCGCTGAATGGCCGCGTTGAGGCGTCCGTTCGTTCGCTCCTCCAGGCCGTAGGCCCGGACCACCGCTGCGCCCATCAGGCTCTCGGACAGCTCGGACAGCGTCTCTCCCACCCGGGTCCGAACCAGGTCGTACGCCGAGAGCATCCCTCGCTGGAGCCACCGCAGCACGAAGAACAGGGGACCGACCACGCCCAGGGCGATCAGCGCGAGCTGCCAGGAGTACACGAACATCGTCACGGCCGTGCCCAGCATCAGGGCGGTGCTGGTGATCCAGGAGATCCCGCCCCATTCCAGGAACTGGCCCAGCGTGTCGACGTCGGCGGTGACCCGTGAGACGAACGCGCCGCGCTTCTCCGCGGTCTGCTCGGCGATGCTGAGCTCGTGGATGTGGGCGAACGCCCTCACCCGGAGCGCCGCCAGCGCGGTCTCGCTGGCCCGGACCAGCCGGCGGTACGTGGACCGGCCGGCCACGTACACCAGGGCGATGGCGGCGGCGGCGATGGCGCAGGCCGGGTAGATGAACCCGGGCCGGAACCCCGTTCCTCCGTTCAGGCCCCGGTCGAAGATCTGCTGGATCAGGATCGGGATCAGCAGGCGGCCGGCGGTCAGCGCCAGCGAAAGCAGGATGGTGTACCCGATCCCGCTTCGCAGCTCCGGGCTCTCCCGGAGGCCCCGCCGGAGCAGACGCATGGCGCCCTCGATCTGGGGAAGGGGATCGGCCTCCAGGGGCTTCCTCGGAAGGGGCGACCCGTCGAATCCCGACGGGGGAACGATGTCATCGACGGAGAGACCTCTCTGGGACGTGGCCGTCTCGGTGAGCGAGTCGCCGGTCGATCTCCGGCCGTCGTTCCGTCCGCCTCCCGCCCTGCGCTCCCGGAGCTTCTCGCGAAGGCTCATGCCACGCTCCGTTCGTAAGCCCGGACCATCGTCTCGTAGGGGCCATACCGGAGGAGCTCGGCATGGGTTCCCTCCGCGGCGATGCGCCCGTCCTCCAGGAACACCACCCGATCCGCAAGGCTGATCGTCGAGACCCGGTAGGCGATCACGATCAGCGTGGTCCGAAGGTCACGCTTGAGCGCGTCCAGAATGGCCGATTCCACCGTGGGGTCGCAGGCGGAGGTGGCGTCGTCCAGGATGAGCAGCCGGGGCCTTCGAACCAACGCCCTGGCCAGCGCGACCCGCTGGCGCTGGCCGCCGGAGAGCGTCACGCCGCGCTCGCCCAGCACCGTGTCGTAGCCGTGCGGAAGCTCGGTGATGAACTGGTGGGCCTGGCACAGCTGAGCGGCCCACCGGATCTCCTCGTCCGGAACCGTTCGCTCGAGCGCGACGTTGTCCCGGATCGAGGAGGCGAACAGGAAGCTCTCCTGGAACACGATGGCGGCGGTCCGGCGAATGGCGGCCGCGTCGGCGTGCCGGAGGTCGACGTCGCCCAGGCGGATCGAGCCGTCGTCGGGGTCGGCCAGCCGCACCAGGAGCTGCGCCAATGTGCTCTTCCCGGAGCCCGTTGCCCCGACCACCGCGATCGACTCGTTCGGCTCCACATCCATGGACAGCTCCCGGAGAACCCTGTTCTCCCCGTAGGCGAATGACACCGAACGGGCGGAGACCCCGAGGGGGCCGTCGGGCAGGCCGAGCGCCTCGGTGGCCGGAGGAAGCGAGATCGGCTCCGCCAGGACGCCCTGGATCCGGTCGTGACCGACCACGGCCCGCGGGATGTCCGAGAGGACGAACCCGATCAGGCGCATCGGGAACGCCAGGAGCTCGAACAGGCTCACGAACTGGACGAGCTGGCCCACGCTGATGGCGTGGCGGGACACCCGCCACGAGCCGACGGCGATCAGGAGCACGATCCCGAGCGCCGGGATGGCCTCGAACGAGGGCTCGAAGGCTGCCCGCAGCGATCCCATGTGGATGCGCTCGTCCCGGAGCGCTTCGGCCTTCTGAGCGAGCCTTGCCACTTCGGCCTGCTCTCGCCCCAGCGTCTTCACGACCATGGCCCCGTCCAGGCTCTCGTGCGCCACCGTGGAGACGTCGCCGATGCGTTGCTGGGCTCGCGTGGCCGGGCCCTCGACCTTCCTCGTGTACACCCGGTTGATGAGGGCCAGGCCGGGCAGGATGGAGCACCCGATGATCGCCATGAATGGGTCGGTCAGGATCAGGGTGATCGCGGCGAACAGGATCAGCAGGATCACCGCGATGGTGTAGGGGAGCGGGTGAATGACCTCGGTCGAGGCCTGGACGTCCGCCTCCGCGTGCGCCATGAGCTCGCCGGTCGGCTGGGCCCGGTGGTACGCCAGGGGGAGCTTCTGGTAGCAATCGACCACCCGGCCGGCCAGCGTGCGCTTCATCCGGCTGCCGGTCATGCCGGCGAAGTACCGCCGCATGATGATCCCGGCCGCCCGGATGACGGCGACGGCCATGATGGCCACGACGCCCCCGACGATGGTCCCGCCGTTGACGCCTCGCTGGAAGGCGGGCAGCAGGACGCGGTCGGTGACCTTGCCCAGCACCACGGAGGTGGCCACGGTCATCAGGGCGTACATGCTCGCCCCGCTCACCGAGATCGTGAACGGCAACGGGTGGGTTCGGATGTACGACCCGATGATCCGCAGCCCTCGCCAGAAGATGCTGCGGGGATCGTCGGTCGTGGACGTTCGTGTCTGCATCGTTCTCCAAGCCTTGGGAAGTCCGTTGCGGGCAGATTGGTGCGGGTGCTGCTTCGGGGCGCGCATAAACACACGTGCGATTGGTCGCTCGCCGCCGCCGGGTGCCGCAGCCAGAGTACCGCGTCGAAGGGCCCTCGAAAAACCTTGGGGAGGATTCTTTCGACCGGCTACAACCCCACCACGGCTCCCTCGGCCCTGGGGTCGGTGGCGCCCGCGTACCCGTTGGGCGTGACCTCGATGGCGTGGGCGTGGCCCATCATCGAGTCGAACGCCCCGACCAGCTCGACGCGGTGGCCTCGGCGGCCGAGCCCTTCGACTACCTCGGGGTCCCACCGGCTCTCCATCGAGAGCGTCCAGTCCTGTGGGGACAGCGCCCAGCGGGGCGCGTCGATGGCCCGCTGGAGGTCCTCCCCGTCCTCGAGGAGCCGGGTCAGGAGCTGCAGATGCGTCTGAGGCTGGCCGTCGCCGCCCATCGTCCCGAACGCGAGCCAGGGGCGGCCGCCCTTCAAGGCGAGGGCCGGAATCAGGGTGTGCATGGGCCGCTTGCCGGGGCCCACGGCGTTCGGATGACCGGGGTCGAGGCTGAACGAGGCTCCCCGGTTCTGCAGGTTGATGCCCCAGCCGGGAACGGTCACGCCTGACCCGAACCCCATGTAGTTCGACTGGATCAGGCTCACGCACATCCCATCGGAGTCGGCCGCGCACACGTAGGCGGTGCCCCCGACGTGCGACCGGCTGGGAGGCGGGGCGGAGGCCCGGGTCGGGTCGATCAGCGCTCTCCGCGCCGCGGCCCACTCCGCGGAGATCAACCGCTCGGCCGGGATCTGCATGGCGGACGGGTCGGCCAGGTGGAGGTTTCGGTCCTCCAGCGCCAGCTTGGCCGCCTCCACCATGAGGTGGTGGCGATCCTCCCCGTCGGACGGAAGCGATCCACTGCCGTCCACGATGGTGAGCGCCTCCAGCGCGGTGACGCCCTGGGTGTTGGGGGGGAGCTCCAGGATCTCCACCCCTCGATACGTCGCACGAAGGGGCTCGAACCAGTCGCCGTGGTGCGACGCCAGGTCCTCGAGAGCCATCAGCCCTCCACGCGCGCGGAGGTGCCCCGCCACCGCTTCGGCGATGGGACCTCGGTAGTAGGCATCGGGCCCGTGAGCCGACAGCGTCTCGATGGTCCGGGCCAGGTCGGGCTGCCGCAGCTCGACCCCGGCGCGGGCCGCCCCGTACACGCCCTGCCAGTCGGGCGAGTCGGCGAAGATCCGGCGGGACCGAGCCAGACTTTCCGCTGCGTGTTCGCTCAGCACGAACCCGTCGCGGGCGTACCGCACAGCGGCACCCGCCAGTTCCCAGAAGGACCGCGTGCCGAAGCGATCGAGGAGGGTGAACCAGGCCTCCACGACCCCGGGCACGGTCACGGCCAGCGGTCCTCGCACAGGCATCGCCTCCGACCCCGCGGCCTGCCGAACCCGATCCGAGGTGGCTTCACGGGGCGCCCGACCCGAGCCGTTGTACGCGTGGATCCCGTCCTTCCACACGATGGCGAACAGGTCGCCGCCGTACCCGCACAGGTAGGGCAGCACCACGCCCAGGGTCAGGTTCGTGGCGATGGCCGCGTCGAGCGCGTTGCCTCCCGATGCCAGGACGGCCAGGCCGGTCGAGGACGCCAGGTGGTGCGGCGAGGCCACGCAGGCCCTGGGGAAGCGTCTGGCTTCGGTCACTGGTGACGGGTCGGTGAGGGCATCGGCTCGCCGGTCACTCTACGGCGGAACGCCGAACGCCCCGACCGCACGGGCCGGGGGCGTTCGAGGCGCAAGAATGGAGCGGGCTACGCGGTGAAGTGCTGCTCGTTCGTGTACAGCGAGTAGATGATGAAGGCGTCGATCAGGATGCCGATGACCGAGCTGCTGGGTGTCCGGGCGATGGAGATCAGGGAGAGCAGGGCTCCCACCGCGGCGACGATGATCCCGATGCGGCGTCCGATCTCCTTCAGCTGGAGCACCTTCACGCCCGCGTAGATCTCGACCGCGCCGACGGCCAGGAGCAGGATGGCGAACAGGGCGAAGATCCCCCCGACCCCGGATCCGGCAGCTACTCCGGCCCCGGCCAGGAGCAGGAGACCGCCCAGGACCGCCAAGCCGCCTCCGATCAGCAGCAGGACCGCAGCCGCCGTGACGATGCCAGGCCGGGTCCCCGGCGTGGCGCCACCAGGTGGCGGCGGCGCCGGTGGGTACTGAGCCATTCGTTCCCCTTTCTATCGGAGCG
>DHWM01000090.1:2838-4209 GCA_002413185.1 Actinobacteria bacterium UBA5182 | reverse complement strand
GCCTCCCTGGTCCCCGGTTCGCTCGCCGTGCCGTCGGGGCTTCGATATCCGGCTGCCGCGAACCCCGCCACGGTGTCCTCGATCCAGGCACGCTGCTCCGCCATCTGATCCTTCAGATGGTCGGCCGCCGCGGCCAGGATCATCGGGAACCCCTGGACCGAGTCCTGGAGTTGCAGGATGGACTGGGAGACCGGCTCCAAGCCTCGGACCAGCACGGCCTCGGTGTCTTCGGCCGGGCGAGCCTCGGTGGCCTCTCGGAGGCGATCCACCGAGTCCGCCAGCTCGACACAGGCCCGCTTGACGGTCTCGGCCATCAACCGGACGCCCGCCTCCAGGCGCTCGACGCGCGCCGCCAGGTCGTCTCCGCCGACGGGCCCGGCCACGGGGACCGGGATGGGCGCCACGGGGCGATCCTCTCGTACCGGGGAAGTGGTTGTCTCGACCGTCGGGGAGTCGGTCTCACCTCGGAGGAGGCGCCTGACCAGGTTCGGCCTGGTGGCCACCGCCTGCCGCGTTCCTTCGGCCATGTCCTCTCGCGATCCGGGGCCGGCGCGCGGAGTTCGCGCAGAGTCTATGGCATGGATGGGGCCTGTTCACGGAAGCTCCCCGGAACATCCGATCTTTGCCCAGGTCCGGCGGCGCCCCTATACTGGGTCGGGGTCGCCGTCCCCCTTGACCCCGGCCTCGGCACCTAGGGCCGTAGCTCAATTTGGGAGAGCACCGGTCTCCAAAACCGGCGGTTGGGGGTTCAAGTCCCTCCGGCCCTGCAAAGGGAGAAACCATGAATCGCCAGGCCAAGAGGATGATGCAGAGGCAGAAGACGACCGGGCCGGATCGGCTCGAGTCGATGCAGAAGCGCCGTGCCGTGGTCGCTCAGGCCGACCGCAAGAAGCGCACGCCCCCGCGTCAGTTCATCAAAGAGGTCCGTCTGGAGCTCAAGAAGGTGGCCTGGCCCAACCGGCAGGAGATGATCGCGTACACCCTGGTCGTGCTGGTCGCCGTGGTGGTGCTCACCTCGCTGGTCTTCGGCATGGACCTGGTGTTCTCCAAGGCCGTCATCCACTTCTTCGGTGGGGGCTAGTCCCCTCAGAGGTATCTTCTCGTCGTGATGGAACAGTTCGAACCTTCCGAAGGCCCCGCCACGCCCGACCCCGAAACCGAGGAGACGGCCGAGATCGCCACGCCGGCCGAGGCGCCGGACGATGCCGTGATCGATCTCGAGCAGCAGGCCGCGCCGGAGGATCCCGAGGAGTCGGTCGAGGATCGGGTCGAGGAGATCGCGACGACGGCGGCCGAAGCCGAGGAGGTCGCGCCTCCCGAGGTGTTGGAACCCGAAGCCGAGCCGATGCCCGAACCGGAACCCGAACCGGA
>DHWM01000090.1:460-2612 GCA_002413185.1 Actinobacteria bacterium UBA5182 | reverse complement strand
GAACCCGAACCGGAACCCGAACCCGAGCCGGCGGACGCCACGCCGTTCGCCGGCCCCGGCGAGTGGTACGTGGTCCATACCTACGCGGGCTACGAGAACAAGGTGAAGACCAACCTCCATTCGAGGATCGGCTCCATGCAGATGGAGGACAAGATCTTCGACGTGGTGATCCCGATGGAAGACGTCATGGAGATCAAGGGCGGCAAGAAGCAGGTCGTCCAGCGGAAGGTCTTCCCGGGATATCTGCTGGTCAAGATGATCTACGACAACGATTCCTGGTACGTCGTCCGAAACACGCCGGGAGTCACCGGGTTCGTGTCGAGCGGGACCGGGACCAAGCCCACGCCGCTGTCCAATCGCGAGGTCGAGAAGATCCTGGCGGTCAAGAAGGAGACCCAGCGCAAGCCGGAATACCGGCTGGAGTGGGAGGAGGGCGACGTGATCCGCATCATCGCCGGACCCTTCGCCGACTTCCAGGGCACCGTCGCCGAGATCAACGTCGAACAATCGAAGCTCAAGGTCCTGGTGAACATCTTCGACCGGGAGACCCCGGTCGAGCTGGCGTTCGACCAGGTCGCCAAGTCGTAACGAACCCAACCAGGGCGGGAGGCTCCGAAGGGGCCGCCGGAACCGCGGGAGGTGCGAGAGATGGCTCAGGGAACGGGAGCGCCGCGCCGGCGCAAGAAGGTCATGGCGATGGTCAAGCTGCAGATCAAGGCCGGCCAGGCCACGCCGGCGCCGCCGGTCGGAACGGCCCTCGGGCAGCACGGCGTGAACATCATGGAGTTCTGCCGGCAGTACAACGAGGCCACGCAGCAGCAGATGGGCCAGGTCATCCCCGTCGAGCTGACCATCTACGAGGACCGCACGTTCTCCTTCATCACCAAGCAGCCCCCCGCGGCCGAGCTCATCAAGCAGGCGGCGGGGGTGGAGAAAGGCTCCGGTGAGCCGAACCGGAACAAGGTGGCCAGGATCAGCAGCGACCAGGTCCGCCAGATCGCCCAGCGGAAGATGGCCGACCTCAACGCGACCGATGAGGCCGGCGCCATGAAGATCATCGAGGGGACGGCCCGAAGCATGGGGATCGAGGTGCGGGCATGAGCTCGAACGGCGGGAAGCGCTATTCGTCGTCCGTCCAGCAGTTCGACCGCGATGCCCAGTACACGCCGACGGAGGCGCTCCACCTTCTGCGCGAGCTCCCCCAGGCGAAGTTCGACGAGACGGTCGAGGTGGCGTTTCGCCTGGGCGTGGACCCGCGCAAGGCAGACCAGATGATCCGGGGGACCGTCTCGCTCCCCCACGGCACGGGGCGTTCGGTCCGGGTGGCCGCCTTCGCCACCGGCGACAAGGCCAGGGAAGCCCAGGAGGCCGGAGCCGACCTGGTGGGCGGGGAGGACCTGGTGGGCGAGGTCATGAAGGGCAACATCGACTTCGACGCAGCCGTGGCCACCCCCGACGTCATGTCGCTGGTCGGACGGGCCGGCCGGGTCCTCGGCCCTCGCGGCCTCATGCCGAACCCCAAGGCCGGCACGGTGACCATGGACATCGGCAAGGCGGTCCGGGACATCAAGGCCGGGAAGCTCGAATACCGGGTGGACCGCCAGGGGAACCTCCATCTGATCATCGGCAAGCGCTCCTTCGACGAGGAGCGCCTCATGGAGAACTACCTGGCGGTGGTGGACGAGGTGCTGCGGGCCAAGCCGGCGTCGTCGAAGGGCCGGTACCTCAAGAGCGTCACGGTCTCGAGCACCATGAGCCCGGGCATCCACATCGACACGAACCACGTCAAGGACACGCCGGCCGAAGCGCCCGCCGGCAGTTAGAGGTTCGGCTGGTGGGTGCTGTGGCGTGGACCGCGATCGCTCTTCTCGGTGCCAGCCTGTTGGGGAACCTCTTCTACCTGGGCTCGAAGATCGACGCCCTCGGTTCGTCGTTGAACTCGAGGATCGACGGCCTCGACGCCAGCCTGAGCGGCAGGATCGACGGTCTGGACGCCAGCCTGAACGGCAGGATCGACGCCCTCGGTGACAACTTGGGCTCCAGGATCGACCGCCTGGAGGCGCGTGTGGACGCCAGGCTCGACTCGCTTGCCGGGCGGATCGATGCCCACCTCGAGCGACATCCGGGCTAGGACGTGTCTCCTTATTCGGCG
>DHWM01000090.1:0-150 GCA_002413185.1 Actinobacteria bacterium UBA5182 | reverse complement strand
TCGCGGAAGGCGCAGTCGCGAACCCCGTACGGCTGCTCGGTCGGCTCCTGGACGACGTCGGCGCCGCTGGCCTGCAGCCGCGCGAAGGCGCCGTCGAGGTCGGCGGTGGCCAGGATGATGCGGGCGTAGCTGCCCTTGGCCATCATCTCG
>DHWM01000153.1:1422-3219 GCA_002413185.1 Actinobacteria bacterium UBA5182 | reverse complement strand
TAGGCTGCGCCCCCGGATAGGGGTCGCTCGCTTAGAACCAGGCGAAAGCGATTCCCGTACCGATCAATCCCCCGCGGCCTATGGTGGTGCGGGATGACGGACCACAGTCCCTTCCGCCTGCTGGTGCGCGGCGTGGCCAAGCGGTGCCCGCGGTGCGGCGCCGGCCGGCTGTTCGTGCGGTGGTTCGACATGAAGCCGAACTGTCCGCGCTGCGGCTACCGGTTCGAACGGGAGGAGGGGTTCTTCCTGGGCGCCTACGTCATCAATTTGGCGCTGACGGAGGTCATGGTGGGGGCGGTGTTCATCGCCCTGATCGTGAGGGAGGCGCAGGGGTGGCACGGATCGCTGGTGCCGTGGCTGCTGGTCGTCGGCGCCGTGCAGGTGGCGCTGCCGTTCGTCTCCTATCCGTTCTCCAAGACGATCTGGGCGGCCTTCGATTTGATCATGCATCCCTCGAGCCGTTCGAGGAGGCCGAAGCAGTCATCCGCAGGGAGACGGAGGACGACGAAGGCGCCCGGCCCGCGAGCTGAGTCGATGGGGGGCGCTCTCTGGCCGTGAACATCAGTAGCATGACCGCGGATCGATTGGGTATCGGTCCGGCACGCAGGCGAACCGGAAGGAGGCTCCGATGGATGAACAGCTCGATACGACCCAGGGATGGTGCTGTGACGGCCGCACCTACAAGGAGCACGCCGCCGAGGACGGACATTGTTGCCAGGCGGAGGGCACGCAGATCGACGATCTGCCGGCCGACGGGCAGGCGAAGGCACGGGAACGGCTTCAGTCCGCCACCTGAGCTGGCGCGCCTGAACGATACGCCGCGGAAGTCTTCATCCGCAGGGCGACTGAACCCGAGGCCGGCCGGTTCGTGGTGGCTACACTTCCCGTGGGGATGTAGCTCAGTGGTAGAGCACCTGCTTTGCAAGCAGGGGGTCGCCGGTTCGAATCCGGTCATCTCCACCAGGTAAATGCGCTGGTCAGACCCCTCTTCCGGGCGCCGCCGGCCGGAAGGCAACCACCTCGGATTCGGGCTCAGGTTGCACAGAGGTTGCAGCGCTCCTCGCTGCCGCCTCCCGGAACCGACCGTCGACGGCCTCCGCGAGGCTCTCTGCGACGGAGGGGAACATGTGGCCGTACCGGTCCAGGGTGATGGTGATGGACGAGTGTCCAAGCATCGACTGGATGGCCTTTGGATGAGCGCCGGCCTGGATCGCAAGACTCGCCGCGGTGTGACGCAGGTCGTGCGGGCGGGGGATCGGCGCAGGGATGCCGGCCCTCCGAAGCGCGGGTAGCCAGACACGCTGCCTCCAGTTGGTGCGCCGGATGAGCCCACCGCCTGGGGCGGTGAAGACCAACCCGTCCGAGCCAGCCGGGAACTGAGCGAGGTGTAGAGCGATCTCCTCGGCCACAATCCGCGGGATCGGGACGGCCCGGTTTGCGCGAGCATCGATCCAAAGACGAACAAGCTCGTGAAGAAGTACAAGGTGGGAAGCAGCCCGGCGGCGGTGGCGCTGACCCCGACCGCGGTGCTGGTCGTCGCACAGACCTTCTAGCGCCGCCCCCGCAGGATGCTCCCATGGCCCGGGCAAGGGAAGAGGGAGGGAAAAACCCCTCTCTTCGGACCGTCGTCCTATCGCGGCCCTCGCGGCGCTGTCGAGCCTGTCCACGGCCCCGGATCGGGCAGATAACTCCACGAGGGGGACTGAAACCTCTAGGGGACTTTCCCTGAGCGCTTGCCCACGCCGCAGGTCATTACCTCGGGCAAGGGGACGGCGCGCTCCTCGGGCCGTCGTGGAT
>DHWM01000153.1:770-1169 GCA_002413185.1 Actinobacteria bacterium UBA5182 | reverse complement strand
TAGTAGGTGGCCTCGTCGGCCATCTCGGTGACCGCCAGTGTCTTCACGTTCGCACTCGCCAGCGCGCCCGAGCCAAGGAGCTTCTCCCGGAAAGCCTTTGCCTCCTCTGCCGAGTCGAACTCCACGCGTACAAACACCTCGTTCGGGTCATCGAGGCTGCGAAGAAGGACATGTCCTTTGGCGGTCTCCTTCCGCCCAACCGGATCTGAGTCGAACAACTCCTTCCACGTGGTGTAGTCCTCGACTACGAAATCGCCCACCATGAACGTCATCGGGACCTCCTATCCCTCGTGCTGCCGACGGTCTCTGGCCGGTTGGCCTAGGAGGAAGTCTCTCACGGCGTGGGAAAGCTCGCCCAGCGCCATCGCCCCGAGTTCCTTGCTTGCACCCCGACCAGGC
>DHWM01000153.1:0-745 GCA_002413185.1 Actinobacteria bacterium UBA5182 | reverse complement strand
AGAAGGACATGTCCTTTGGCGGTATCCTTCCGCCCAACCGGATCTGAGTCGAACAACTCCTTCCACGTGGCGTAGTCCTCGACTACGAAATCGCCCACCATGAACGCCATCGGGACCTCCCATCCCTCGTGCTGCCGACAATCTCTGGCCGGTTGGCCCAGGAGGAAGTTTCTCACGGCGTGGGAAAGCTCGCCCCGCGCCATCCCCCGAGTCCCTTGCTTGCACCCCGACCAGGCTTCGAGGGACATTCCGCTACCCCGTTGCACAACGGCGTCCTGTTCCTGGACGAGGTCACCGAGTTTCGGCGAGACGCGCTGGAGGGGGCTTCGCCAACCCCTCGAGCTCTCCGCGGAGCACGGTGCCGCCGCCCGATGCCTGGGAGGCCGTGCGGCTCTCGTTCTCGATGATGGCGCGGCCTCGGTCGAACGCGGCTTTCGAGAGCATCGCCCGAAGCGCGATGAGATCCGCGTCGTCGCTCTCATCGCCCGTGGCCAGGACCTCCGCGAAGTGCTCCGCGGCCGCCTCCTGGATTGCATCAAACATGGAGCGTTCGTTCATTGCCGCCTCCTTCTCAGCGACTCCCATTTATTGGGCGGCGCAGGAGGGAGGGAATCCCCTCTTTTCGGCCTGCAGGACCTAGCGCCGCCCGCAGGATACTCCCATGCGGACCTGGACGCTCCTAACCGTCTCCTGGAAGATTCACCCTTTCCGGGTTTAACGACCCTAAGTGCTCTGGCTCAAAAGT
>DHWM01000136.1:1658-4403 GCA_002413185.1 Actinobacteria bacterium UBA5182 | reverse complement strand
GTGTTCGAGGACCTGCACTGGGCCGACGACGCCCTCCTGGCGTTCCTGGAGCACGTGGCCGAGTACGCGCAAGGCGTTCCCATGCTCATGGTGGGAACGGCCCGGCCGGAGCTCTTCGAACGGGCTCCGGCATGGGCGGCGACGGCCCGCAACGCGAACCGGGTCAATCTGGCCCCGCTGTCGGATGCCGAAACGGCTCGGCTCATCGCCAACTTGCTGGAGCAGGCGGTCCTCCCCGCCGAGCTTCAGACGGTGATCCTGTCCCGCTCCGGCGGCAACCCGCTCTACGCCGAGGAGTTCGTGCGCTTGCTGAAGGACCGGAAGATCCTGACGAAGGAAGGATCCACGTGGAGGCTCGACCCGACGGCGGAGATCCCGCTTCCCTCCGGGGTGCAGGGACTGATCTCCGCCCGCCTCGACACCCTCGCGTCCGAGCGCAAGAGGATGCTGCAGGACGCCGCGGTGATCGGCAAGGTGTTCTGGTCCGGTGCCGTGGCCGCCATGCAGAGTCGCGATCCGAAGGAGATCGCCCAGGCCATGCACGAGCTCTCCCGGAAGGAGCTGGTTCGGCCGGCCCGCCGGTCCTCGATGGAGGGGCAATCGGAGTACGCGTTCTGGCACGGCCTCGTCAGGGACGTCTGCTACGGGCAGATCCCCAGAGCGCAACGGGCCGAGCGGCACCAGCGGGCCGCGGCCTGGATCGAGGAGGTGGCGGGGGAGCGGTTGGAGGACCACGCGGAGATCCTGGCGTCCCACTATGGGTCGGCGCTCGAGGCGGCCAGGGCGGGCAAGGCCGAGAACATCGAGGAACTCGAAGCGAAGGCGCTCCACTACCTGATGATGGCCGGCGACCGGTCGCTCGGCATGGACGTGGAAGCCGCCGAACGCCACTACGCCCGCGCCCTGGAGCTGGTGCCCGGCGACCATTCCGCCCGCCCGGATGTCCTGGTCCGCCATGGGGAGGCGCTCACCCTTCGGAGCCGGTTCGTCGAGGCCGCCGACGCCTTCGAAGAGGCGATCGCGACCTTTCGCGCGCAGGGAGAGCAACGAAGAGAGGCGGTGGCGATGGGGCGCTACGGCATGGTTCGCTACCGAATGGGAAACCCCGACTATCGAACGCTGGCGTCGCAGGCGGTGGCGCTCCTCGAGCCGCTCGGTCCCTCGGAGGATCTGGTGCGATCCACGTCGGACCTGGCCGGCGCGCTGTTCGTCGACGGCTACAGCCAGGAAGCCATCGACCTTGCGGAGCGAGCGATGGAGCTCGGCGCCAGGCTTGGCCTCCCCGAGCAGGCCCGAGCGCTCGGCTTTCGAGGTGCGGCCCGATGTGATCTGGGAGACCCCGGGGGGCTCGACGAGCTCCGGGAGGCGCTTCAGGTGGGCACGGCGCAGGGGCTCGGCCGCGAAGTCGCCGTCATCCACGTGAACATCGCCGAGGCGATCCACTCCCTGGAAGGCCCCAAGGCGACCATGGAGGCGTACCGCGAAGCAGCGGCCTTCGCGGCGCGCCGCGGGATCGAGGAGTTCGCGGTCGCCAGCGCGGCACAGAGTCTCGGAGCTGTGTTCAACCTCGGCTCCTGGGACGAGGCGATGGCTCTCAGCGAGGAACTGGTTGACCAGTTCGAGCGGACAGGAGATGTGTTCGAGCTGCGGAACGTGCGATTGACACTGGCCCGGATACACGCGGGCCGAGGCGACCTCGCACGGGCACGACCGCTGGCAGTGTGGGTCGAACAGGCCGTTCGAGACGCGGATGAGATCCAGCACATGGCGGAAGCATTCGTGACGTCGGCGTCGATTCGCCTCCAGGACGGCGCTCCCGCCGAGGCCATCCGGTTGCTCTCCGAGCTGGAGCACACTCCTAGGATCCGGCGAGAGCAGACCTATTGGGTGAACCTCGTAGATGCGGTCCGTACGGCCCTCGCGGCCGGGGCCCCAGATGTCGCGGAGCGCCTGGTGCATGGCCTCGACCCCGTCTATCCGCTACATCAGCACGCCACCAAGACTGTGGAGGCGTTGCTCGCCGAGCGCCGGGGCGATTTCGCGCAGGCTGCCGAGGCCTTCGCCGACGCGGCGGGGCGCTGGAAGGGGTTCGAGGTTCCGTGGGAGCGAGCGCAAGCCCTCCTCGGGCTCGGCCGGTGTCTCATCGCTCTGGGCCGGGCATCGGAGGCGGCGGTACCCCTTCGCCAGGCGGGCCAGATCTTCGCCTCGCTGAGAGCAAAGCCGGCCATCGCGGAGGCCGACGCGCTGCTCGCCGAAGGGACCGCGCTCAGCTCATAGAGGTGGCCCCGGCCGTGGTCGACGACTGAGGGAACGCAGGTTTCTCTGGAAGTCTGTGCAGGACGGGCCGTACACTCCCGCCGTGGCCCTGTGCCCGTCTTGTGGTCAGGAGAATCCCCCCGGCTTCCGGTTCTGCGGGGCCTGCGGCAGGTCACTGTCGCGGGTATGCGGCAGCTGTGGGGCCGAGGTCCCCGAGGGCTTTCGGTTCTGCGGGGCGTGCGGGACGCCGTTCGAGGAGACGGCCGGGCAGGGCACCACCGTCGCGACCGAAGCCGGTGCCGCCGGCCCGCCGTCGACACCGGCTTCGGAACGGCGCCTTGTCTCCGTGCTCTTCGCCGATCTCGTTGGGTTCACCACCCTTTCTGAGCACCGTGACGCCGAGGACGTCCGGGAGCTCCTCAGCCGGTATTTCGAAACCGCCCGCGAGCTGATCGGGCGCTACGGGGGCACCGTGGAGAAGTTCATCGG
>DHWM01000136.1:0-1517 GCA_002413185.1 Actinobacteria bacterium UBA5182 | reverse complement strand
CGGCGACGCCGTCATGGCGGTGTGGGGGACGCCTGCCGCGCACGAGGACGACGCTGAACGAGCGGTGCGAGCGGGGTTGGACTTGGTGGAGGCGGTAGCCAGGCTGGGCCTGGAGGTCGGTGCTCCCGACCTCCAGGCGAGAGCCGGGGTGCTCACCGGGGAGGCGGCGGTGACCATCGGGGCCGAGGCGCAGGGCATGGTGGCAGGCGACCTCGTGAACACCGCGTCTCGCCTGCAGTCCGCCGCCGCCGCTGGAACGGTCCTGGTCGGTGAAGGCACGTACCTGGCCACGAGCAAGGCCATCGCGTACGAAGATGCAGGCCAGCACGACCTCAAGGGCAAGGAGCTTCCGGTTCGGTTGTGGCGGGCGATCCGAGTCGTCGCGGGCCGCCAGGGATTCCGCCTGAGCGAGGCGCTGGAAGCGCCGTTCGTCGGCCGGGACGAGGAGATTCGACTGATCAAGGAGTTGTTCCACGCCACCGCTCGGGAGGGAAGGCCGCGACTGGTTTCGATCATGGGGGTCGGTGGGATCGGGAAGTCCCGCCTGGCCTGGGAGTTCTTCAAGTACGTCGACGGGTTGGCGGAGACCGTGTACTGGCACCAGGGCCGCTCGCCCGCATACGGCGAAGGCATCACGTTCTGGGCCCTGGCCGAGATGGTCCGGATGCGGGCCCGCATCGCCGAGACGGAAGACGCGGTTGGGGCGCGGGCGAAGCTGGCCTCAACCTTAGAGGAATGGGTTACCGATGCGGAGGAACGCCGGTGGGTCGAGCCACGCATCGCTCACCTCCTCGGCCTGGAGGAGCGCCCAACCGGTGAGAGAGAGGAGCTGTTCGCGGCGTGGCGAACCTTCTTCGAGCGAATTGCCGACCGAGGCCCCATCGCGATGGTCTTCGAGGATCTCCAGTGGGCGGACACCGGCACGGTCGACTTCATCGAGTCGGTGTTGGAGTGGTCGAAGAACGCGCCCATCTTCTTGATCACACTGAGTCGCCCCGAGCTCACGGACCGCCGGCCCTCCTGGGGCGCCGGGCAGCGGAACTTCGTCTCGGTCCATCTGGAGCCGCTCCCGGACCCTGCCATGACCGCGCTGCTTGCCGGGCTCGCCCCAGGACTCCCGGATCGGCTGGTGTCGCAAATCCTCGAACGAGCCGAAGGGGTGCCCCTGTACGCGGTGGAGACCGTCCGCATGCTCGTCGACCGGGGGCGTCTGGCCTCCAGGGAGGGCGTGTTCGAGCTCAGCGGCGAACCGGGCGAGCTCGAGGTCCCGAGCACCCTGCACGCGCTGATCGCGGCCCGTCTGGACGCTCTCGATGCCGAGGATCGGGCGCTGGTGCAGCACGCGGCCGTGGCCGGCAAGACGTTTACGCTGAGCGCGCTGGCTGCTATCAGCGGGCGGCCCGCGCATGCGATCGAACCCCGGCTGCGGGAGCTGATGCGCAAGGAGATCGTGGTGCTCGACGCCGATCCCCGGTCGCCGGAGCGCGGCCAGTACGGGTTCGTGCAGAGCCTGATCC
>DHWM01000055.1 GCA_002413185.1 Actinobacteria bacterium UBA5182 | reverse complement strand
CAGTCCGCATCCGACCGCACAGTACGGACAGATCGACTTGACCACCTTGTCCGCGGTCTTGGTGCGCGGCTGGAGCTCGATGCTGCGCCTGGAGAAGGCGGGCCGTCCAAGCCTGAGCGGATCGGCTTGCCTGATCTGCTTGAGGACCGGGCACTCGGGGACGCCCACCAGCCGATTCTGTCCAAGGGGGGTCGAGGTTTGCAAACACGCTGGCAGCGCCGGTCGGCCCGCATCGCATAGCCCTGGTGCGGTTCGGGAACGTACCTGGCCAGGAGGTTTCATCCGTCTCGGAAGGGAGGGTGTTCATGCCACGGAAGGAATGGACCGACAAGCAGGACCGCAAGTACGAGCACATCAAGGAGAGCCTGGAGGATCGGGGGACGGCCGAGAAGAAGGCCAAGGAGATCGCGGCCAGAACCATCAACAAGGAGCGGGCCCGAAGGGGTCAGGCCAAGACGGCGTCGCCTTCGTCGGTCAAGGACATGTCGTCGTCCAGACGAGGCGGGCTGCGCTCCGGGACGAACCGACCGAGGGGCCGGACCAAGGAGCAGCTCTACAACGAGGCTCGCCAGATGGGCATCGACGGCCGCTCGAGCATGACCAAGAAGCAGCTCCAGCGAGCCGTCGACCGCAAGAAGCGGTAGCGAACCCCACTGCGGCCTTTCGCCTTCCCGGCCCCCGGCCCGGTAATCTTGTTCGCGTCGGGCGGCTTCGTGGTGCTGCCCTCTGCGATGAGACGAGCTGCACCGAAGGAAGGCGATGGATTCCTACAACCCGTCGGAGATCGAGCCGAAGTGGCAGGCCATCTGGGACAAGGAAGGCCTGTACCGAGCGGTGGACGAGGACGATGGACGTCCTCGGTTCTACGCGCTGGACATGTTCCCCTACCCCTCGGGGGACCTCCACGTGGGCCACGCCGAGGCGTTCGGCATCGGAGACACCCTTCCCCGGTACAAGTGGATGCGCGGGTACAACGTGCTCCATCCCATCGGGTGGGACGCGTTCGGGCTTCCCGCCGAGAATGCGGCCATCGAGCGCGGGGTGAACCCGCGACAGTGGACTTACCAGAACATCGACGAGCAGCGCCAGACGTTCAAGCGCTACGGGATGTCGTTCGACTGGTCCCGTCAGTTCAACACGTGTGACCCCGAGTACTACCGGTGGACCCAGTGGCTGTTCCTCCAGCTGTTCCGGGCCGGCCTGGCCTACCGGAAGCTGGCGCCGGCCAACTGGTGCCCGAAGGACCAGACCGTGCTGGCCAACGAGCAGGTGGTGAACGGGCGGTGCGAGCGGTGCGACACGCTGGTGGTGAGACGGGACCTCACCCAGTGGTTCTTCAAGACCACGGCATATGCCGACCGGCTGCTGGACGACATGGAGCTGCTGGAGGGTGGCTGGTCCGAACGAGTGCTGGCCATGCAGCGAAACTGGATCGGCCGGTCCAACGGAGCCGAGGTCGAGTTCGAGATCGCGGAGACGGGCGACCGGGTCCCGGTGTTCACCACGCGTCCGGACACGCTGTGGGGAGTGACGTTCTTCGTGTTCGCACCCGAGCATCCGCTGGTGGGCCGATTGGCGGAGACAGGAGGAACGGCGGAGCCGGTGAAGGACCTGCAGGATCGGTTGCAGCGGGCGGATGCGAGCGAACGCGACGGGGATTCCCGGGAGGGCATCGCGCTCGGGGTCCACGCGGTCAATCCGGTGAACGGCGAAAAGATCCCCTGCTTCGTCGCGCCGTACGTGCTGATGGAGTATGGGACCGGCGCCGTGATGGGGGTGCCGGCGCACGACCAGCGTGACTTCGAGTTCGCCGGGCAGCACGGGCTGGAGATCCGCGTGGTCATCCAGCCGGAGAGCCGGGAGGTCGACCCCGGCGAGATGACCGAAGCCTTCGCCCACGAGGGCGTGATGGTCCGGTCCGGGCCCTTCGATGGCACCCGTTCGCCCGATTCGATCCAGGCGGTGATCGCGTGGCTCGAAGAGCAGGGGAAGGGGCGGGCCGCCACTTCCTACCGGCTGTGGGACTGGCTCATCTCCCGGCAGCGAGCCTGGGGGGCCCCCATCCCCATCGTGCATTGCCCATCGTGCGGAGAGGTGCCCGTGGCGGAGGAGGATCTCCCCGTGCTGCTCCCGGACGACCTCGACTTCACGCCGCACGGGCAGTCGCCGCTGGCCAAGCACGAAGCATTCGTCAACGTCGACTGTCCGTCATGCGGGGGGCCGGGCCGCCGGGAGACCGACACCATGGACACGTTCGTCGACTCCTCCTGGTACTTCCTGCGGTACACCTCGCCGGAGGAGCAGAGCCTTCCGTTCTCGCCGCAGGGGGTCGAGCGGTGGATGCCCGTCGATCACTACACCGGCGGGATCAACCACGCCATCCTGCATCTCCTGTACGCCCGGTTCTTGGTGAAGGCGCTGTACGACCTCGGCCTGGTCAAGTTCCTGGAGCCGTTCACCACACTCCTCAACCAGGGGATGGTGATCTGGGAGGGCCGGATGTTCTCCAAGAGCCGGGGAGTGGTGGTGGAACCGTCGCCGCTGATCGAACGGTGGGGGGCGGACTCGATCCGGCTGGCCATGATGTTCGCCGCGCCGGTCGAGGACGATTTGGACTGGGCGACGGTGTCCGTGGCCGGCGTGCACAAGTGGCTGGGGAGGGTGTGGCGAGTGGTGCACGAGGTCGCGTCGCGACCGGCTTCGCCCGCAGCGGCGGACGAGTCGCTGGAGCACGGGTCCGGGCCGGCCGAGCGCCTGCGACGAGCCGTGCATCGAACGATCAAGGAGGTCACGGCGGATCACGAACGGGTCGCCTACAACGTGGCCATCTCCCGGTTGATGGTGCTGACCTCCGAGGTGCAGGACGCCGTCGGGGCGGGCGTGGGGACCGTTCTGCTTCGGGAGGCCGCCGAGTCGCTGGTTTCGTTGATGGCGCCGATGGCCCCCCACGTCGCCGAGGAGCTGTGGCGGGAAGCCCTGGGCCATCCCGAGACGGTGGTGTTCGGCCCGTGGCCCCAGTGGGACGAGGACCTGGCCCGGGACGAGGAGGTCACCATGGTCGTACAGGTCAACGGGAAGGTCCGGGACCGGATCACCGTCGGGGCCGCTGCCGATGAGGAGGAATGCCGAACGAGGGCATTGGCCTCACCGCGAGTGCAGTCCTTCCTGGCCGGCCGGGGGATCGACCAGGTGATCGTCCGGGCGCCAAAGCTCGTCAATCTGGTGGTCCGGCCATAGGGCAGTCCGCTGTTGAGGGTCGCCCGAAAAGGCGGCCCTTGTGCGACGAACTTCACTGACGCTCCGCGGGGCGGGTGCTAGGTTGACCCGGAGGCGTCTCCACGCCTCGGCGCTGCTCCCCCTCTGAATCCCTTCCTCTCCCTTCCTGATCGTGCGCGGGTTCCTTCGTGGCCGGTGCACTCGGAGGTGGAGCGTGGCGAGCGAATCGATGTGGGGCCGGGTTCGCGCTTTGGACCGGCGCGAACAGGTCGGGCTCGCCGTGGTGGGCGTGCTGGTGGTAGTGGCCGCGGTGTTCTGGTACACGCGGTCGCTTCCCAGCCCGGTCCAGGTCGTGGCGGCGGGCGGAACGTCGGCGCCGGGAACCGGACAGGTGGCTGCGCGGCCGGGTCCGTCCCCGTCGACCTCACCGGCCGTGATCGTGGTGGACGTGGCGGGACTGGTTCGGAGCCCCGGCGTCTATCAGTTCCATCAGGGCGACCGCGTCATCGACGCCATCACCCGAGCTGGAGGAGCCAGGCCGGGCGCCGACCTGACCAGCCTGAACCTCGCCGCGCTGCTGACCGACGCCGAGCAGATCATCGTGGGAAAGGCGGGCCAGGGAGGTGTCGCCACCGGGACCTCCGGAGCTTCGTCTGGTGCCGGTGGTGGGAGCGGCTCCCCCGGGGCATTGGTGAACATCAATACGGCCACGCTGGACCAGCTGGAGACCCTGCCGGGCATCGGCCCGGCCCTGGGACAACGAATCATCGACTACCGGGAGCAGCATGGTCCGTTCCACACCGTGAACGATCTGCTCGACGTGTCCGGGATCGGCGATCAGAGGCTCGCGGATCTTCGATCCATGGTCACGGTGTAGCCATGAGCGGGTGGTCC
>DHWM01000147.1:43194-52892 GCA_002413185.1 Actinobacteria bacterium UBA5182 | reverse complement strand
CGCCTGGCCAAGCTGGCCGGCGGGGTGGCCGTCATCAAAGTCGGCGCCGCCACCGAGGTGGAGCTCAAGGAAAAGAAGCACCGCATCGAAGATGCCGTGCAGACCACCAAGGCCGCGGTGGAAGAGGGCATCGTCCCGGGAGGCGGTGTGGCGCTGTTGAACGCCCAGTTTGCCCTGGACAAGCTCGACCTCGACGGCGATGAGGCCACCGGTGCCCACATCGTCCGGCGGGCACTGGAAGAGCCCATCAAGCAGATCGCCATCAACGCCGGCATGGAAGGCGGTGTGGTGGTGGAGAAGGTCCGGACGCTCGACTCGGGCTACGGCCTCAACGCCGCCACCGGTGAGTACGGCGACATGTTCAAGGCCGGTGTGGTGGACGCGGCGAAGGTGACCAGGTCGGCGCTTCAGAACGCCGCCTCGATCGCCGCGCTGTTCCTGACCACCGAGGCCATTGTGGCCGACAAGCCGGAGAAGGCTCCGGCCATGCCAGGCGGCGGTGGGGGCATGGGCGGCGGCATGGGCGACATGGACTTCTGAGCCCACGTCGTCTCAACCGCTTTCGGAACTCGAGAGGGACCCTCGAACCGGGGGGTCCCTCTCCTTGCGCGGCCAGTGCAGGGCCGTGCTCGCGAGCCGTACTACTGGTGCCCGGCGCGGCGCTCGGAGCCCACGGCCAGAGCGACGCGCGTCAGGTCTGACCGAACCTCCCGGAGCTCCGACCGCAGGTCGCCCATCTCTCCCTTGACGTCTGCCCGGAATGCGCCGATCTCCCCCCTGACCTCGACTCGGAGCTCGGCGATCTCAGCCTTGAGTTCCTGCCGGAGGTTCTGCGTCATCCGGGCCAGGGCGACTCCGACCGCTCCCACCACCAGCGCGTTGATTGCGGTCTGAACGACTTCCACCTCTCCTCCTTTCGGCACTCGAGGGAGAGGTAGTTCTTAGCGTAGCAGGAGCTGCCGGCACCATTGCCACGGGTGTCCTCGGCAGAACGCCGCGAGCATCGCCCGCGCTGCGGGTCGACGTCGTCGTCGCCTCAAATCTGGGCCCACTTGGACCGATGACACGAACATGGGTCGAACGTTCGGGATCTTGGCGACACCGGTGGTCTTGGTGGTTGGAGCGGCCGTCGTGCTCATGCAGCTCCGGGCCCCCGCCACGTCGCCGGTCGCGCCGCAGGACAGCGCGTTCTGCTCTCACGTGAGCCAGCTTCGATTGACGCTGATAGATATCCGGAGCGGGGCGTCGGCCGCCGGCCCGCAGCTCCTCACCGCGCAGCAGGAGTTCCAGGCCGACTCGACCACGCTGGCGGCCTCGGGCCAGAGCGTCAGCGCGGCGACGGCCGCTGGGCTGTCCGCCGACCTCGCCCAGTGGCGGCAGGCGGTCGTCACGGGGGATGCGGTCGACCAGGACATCGCCTTGAACAACACGCTGAACGCCCTCGCTTCCGCACCCGCCTGCTGAACGGACCCGAGACGTTTCGGCGTCCCCCACAGGCCCCCAGCCGGTACCATTCGCCCCTACCGGCGAGGGGGGATCCACATGTCAGACCACGACTCCGGTCAGGAGCCGACGCCCGTCGAGGACCGCGACCAGGACCTGACCGAGCCGGCGCAGACCGCGTCGCTGCACGGACGGCCCCTGGCCCCTGAGATCCTGGCCACGCCCTCGCAGGGTCTCGGCGAGATCCGGCAGGCCCCCAAGCGGGTCATCGTGATGGGCGCCGGCATGGCCGGCCTGGTCGCAGCGTTCGAGCTTCTCCGTCAGGGGCACGAGCCGCTCATCCTGGAGGCTCAGAATCGCGTGGGCGGACGGGTGTGGACATGCCGGGACTTCGCTCCCGGCCTGTACGCCGAGTTCGGCGCGATGCGGATCCCGCGGGTCCACGACCTCACGCTGGAGTACTGCAAGATCTTCGACCTGCAGCTTCGACCCTTTGTCATGGGCAACCCCAAGGCCCTCGTGTACCTGGGAGGGGTTCGCCTGACGGCCGAAGACGCGGACACCGATCCGAGCCGTCTCCCCTACGACGTCGCCGCCCACGAGCGCGGCCGCAGCGCCACGGCGATGTGGGAGGAAGCCATCGCCGACATCAGGCAGATCCTGGCCACCGAGGGACCCGAAGCCGGCTGGGAGAGGATCGTGCGCGACTACGACCGGTATTCGATCCAGGAGTTCCTGGAGCTCAGGCGGTTCTCCGAAGGCGCCATCGAGATGTGGTCGAACCTCAACTTCGTCGAAGCCGACCTCAACACGGCCTTCGTCGAGCAACTGCGGGAAGACGTCGGTCGCTTCTACGAGGACATGTTCGAGATCGTCGGCGGGACCGAGCTCCTGGCGAAGGCCTTCTACGGACCGCTCCAGAACCACATCCGGTTCGGGGCGGAGGTGAAGGCCGTGGAGCAGGACGAAGGCTCGGTCACCGTCCACTACAAGACCGAGACCGGCCGGTACAGCGTGCGCGGCGACTACGCGGTGTGCGCTCTGCCGTTCTCGGTGCTGCGCAATGTCGAGATGATCACCCCGTTGTCGCGGCCGAAGCAGCGGGCCATCCGCCAGCTCGCCTATTCGGCCTCGACGAAGGTGCTGTTGCAGTGCCGGCGAAGGTTCTGGGAGGAGGACGAAGCGATCGTCGGAGGCAGCACGTGCACCGACCTGCCGATCAGGCGCATGGTCTATCCGTCGCATCCGGAGCCGTCAACCCGCCGGGGGATCCTCTTGGCGAGCTATACGTGGGGACAGGACGCGGCCAGGTGGGGGGCGATGGATCCCGAGACCCGGCTCGAGGAAGCGCTCGAGGACGTGGCGAAGATCCACCCGCAGGTGGTGGAGGAGTTCGAGATCGGAGCGTCCCACGCCTGGTACGAGGATCGATGGGCTCGGGGGGCATTCGCACTGTTCAACCCGGAGCAGCAGAGCGAGCTTCAGGCGGACATCGTGAGACCGGAGGGCCGGATCCACTTCGCAGGAGAGCACTGCTCGCTGTATCACGCGTGGATCCAGGGAGCGCTCGAGTCGGGTATCCGCGCGGCGAAGAAGATCCACGAGGCGTTCGATCCCATGCGCGCCACGGCGGAGTAGGCGCGCGTTCTTCCCGGAGTTGCGACTCTTCACCGCCAGGAGTAGTAGAGGCACGAACAGAGCAACCCGTGCAAGCACTACTGGAAAGCGAACTTCGTGAAGGAGCTCACCGACGAGGCCATCGATGCACATGTCCAGCACGGTCCGAAGGTCCCCGCCGTCAATTCGACCGTGCACATCTACCAGATCAATGGGGCGTGCCACCGGGTGGCGCCCGAGGAAACCGCGTTCGCCTACCGGGACGCGAATTTCGCCACGGTGATCGCCGGCATGTGGCCTGAACCAGCCGAGAACCAGGCCAACATCCAGTGGGTCCGTGACTACTACGATGCCACCGCGCCGCATTCGGAGGAGGGCGGCTACATCAACTTCATGGCCGGGGACGACCAGGACCGGATCAAGGCCAACTACCGGGGCAACTACGATCGGCTGGTCGAGATCAAGCGGAAGTACGACCCTGACAACCTGTTCCACCTGAACCAGAACATCAAGCCGTAGCGCATCGATCGCACACGAAGGTGGCGGCGCCCATGGCCGGCCATCCTAGCCGCTGTCGGGTACCTGATTTGGGTTCCCGGTCCTCCCCCGGCCAGGTTCGGAACGCCGCGGACGGATGACCCGCGGGCCAACCTTCGTTCCGTTCTGGGCGCAATGGCTACAACGTCGGAGCGAAGCAACCGAATGGATGGATATGGGGACGTACCCATCCGCCCGGTCAACCGAGAGCTCGTCGCGGACCGGCGTTCAGGTGCTGATGGCCTGCTCGTGGTGCGGCAGCCTGGTCCCCGCTCAGACCGTCTGCGTGAAGTGCGGGTCGCCCGTCGATTCCGAGGAACTCCCCAGGCTCATCGACATGGCCCGCCGGGCCGCGCTGGGCGCGCGGCTGATCGAGCTCCCCGAGGATCCGGGGCTGAAGCTTCCCGCCATCGACCTGGTTGAACGGGAGCGCCTGGCCACCGAATGGAGCCGGCTGGAGGGCGAGCGGACGCGATTCGAGGAGCAGCGTCAGCAGGCCGAAGTAGAGCGGCAGCGCTTGCTCGACGAACGTGACCAGGTCCTGGCCGAGCAGCGGCAACTCCAGGACCAGTGGGATTCGGTCCATCAGGAAGAACGACGGCTGGCCCAGCAGCAGGAACGGGTTCGGGCAGAGGGCCTTCGTCTCTCCGACGCGAACACGAAGCTTCGAGGCGAGGAGACGCGGCTGGCCGAGGTTGCCAGGGCGGGGGTTCGGGCTGAAGCCGGCCACCAGGACGAATGGCGCCTGATCGAGGAAGAGCGCCTGCACCTGGCGAAGGAGGCCAAGCGTCTCGGCCGAGAGCAGGAGAAGGTCGGCCGGGAGCAGCGACGGCTCACCGAGGAGATCACGATGGCGGAGGCTGCCCGTTCGGAGGCGTGTGCTCAGGTGGCCGCCCGAGAGCAGGCCGTGGCCGCAGAGGCGGCCCGCCTCGACCAGGAGCGCCAGACGCTCGCCGCCAGTCTGGCCGAGGTGTCGCATGAACGGTCCGAGCTGGATGAACGATCTCGAAGCCTCGCCGAGCGGGAGGCGGCGGTGGCGGACGGACGGCTCCGGCTCGAAGATGATGGCCGAGCCCTGGACGAGCGGGCGGACGCGCTTCGCCAAGAACAGGAAGCACTGGCCGGCCGGAACCGGGAGCTCGATGAGCAGCGCGAGCTCATGCGGGTCGAGGTGGAACGGGCCGCGGAAACCTCAGCCCGCGCCGAGGAGGAGCTTGCCCGCGCCGAAAGTGACCTCGCCCGCGCCGAACGTGACCTCGCCCGCGCCGAAGAGGAGCTGACGCGAGTTGCAGACGAGCATCGCCGGATCGAAGCGGACCGTCGCATCGCCGAGGATCAGCAGCGGGAAGGGGAGGACCACCGACGGGAAGCCGACGAAGCTCGGGCCCAGGCCCGGCAGGCGCTTGGTGAGGCCGAGCGCGCTCGGGAGGTTGCTGTGGAGGCGCAGGCCCGCGCCGAGGCCGAAGGGCAGGTGCTGGAACAGCGACGAGCGGAACTGGACCAGGAGAGGGGGGCCCTCGCGGCGAGGCGTCAAGGGCTGGAGGACGGTCAGCGCCATCTGGAGGCGGAGCGGTTGGCGGCCGAAGACGTGCAGCGCCAAGTCCACAAGGAGCGACGAGCGCTGGAGGGGGAGAAGCAGCAATTCCACCGGCAGCGTCGGGCGGTCGAGGCCGAGAGGGAAGAGCTGGAAACCCAACGCCGAGCCGTCGAGGCAGACAAGCGGCAGCTCGAGGTGGACCGCCGGGCGATCGACGACGAGCGGCACTTCGTACAACAGGAGCCCGTCGCGGCGCCAGAGACGCTCGCCTCCTCCTCAGATCCGATCGACGGGCGAGATGACTCGGCTTCAGCGCCGGCGCTGGTCGAACCCGCCGTTGAGGACGCGGAGTCGGAGAGGTGGCGGGATGCCCGGCTCGAGGCTATGCAGGAGCTCCGGAACCTGATGGAGTTGAGTCAGTCCGAGTAACGACGAGCTCGTCCTCCTAGCCGCGAGTTCGGCGGGGATCCGCTCCGTACGTGAACTCCTGGTGGATCTTTCCGTCCGCCTTGCGCACGATGAGCTGGCCCAGCTTCTGTTTGGGGGCAAGCTCCTTGCCCCGGGCAACAGCGTCGGACTTCCTGTCGTGCGTGCTGGAAGGACGGGTGGCGCCCCGCTTCGCCACGTGCCACCGGCCGTCTGGGCGTGGTCGACTTCTTGGCCGTGGTCGACCTCTTGGGCGACGTTCTGGTCCGAGCGGCACGACGGACGCTCGGGGGGCCCGCGGGCGTCAGCACCGGCGGCAGGGGCTGGGCGGGCTTGGTGGTCGCCTCGTCCTGGACCCCTTCGGCGGCCAGCCGCTCCTTGGTCCGGCGAAGCTCCTGGCCCAGCTCGACCAACCATGACTCACCCACGGCGTGGCGAAGCTTCGGCAAGACCTCGTTCTCCTCCTCGTTCACGTGGTGCCGCATGTCGCTGATCATCGACTCGACCTTGGCGTCGAACGCGGGATCCTGCTCAGACATCTTCTCGAGCTCGGCCAGCGCCTCCTTCGCCTCGGCGTGCTCTTCCAACCCCTCCTCCACCAGCGAGTCGCCCTCGGCGACCATCTCGCGGACGGACGGATAGAAGGACTGTTCCTCCATCGCCGCGTGGATCCGCATCTCCCCGATCATCCGATCGACCAGGGACCTCCGGCGGTCCGGGGTGCTCGTTCCCGACAACCCCTCGTACTCGACGAACAGGGTCTCCACCGTTTGGTGTTCCCCCACGAGGAACGTCACCGCGTCCAACGGCCCGGTCTCGATGTCGTGCATGGCTATGGCAAGTCTCCTCTCCCGCGCCAGCGGGCCCCGGACGGGAGGCCGAGGTGCCCGCTCGTGCATCCGTCTTGACTTCGAACGAGTACCCGGCGGCGGCACGCTGAAACGAAACTGCCGACGGGAATCAGTGGGCCCACCTCCACGGTCAGGGAAGGGCCCTCGGCGCCTTCGAACCAGCCGTTCGGTATCCTCGGCGAGCAGAGAGACCATGGGCGGCGACACCATCAGCATCCTCGACGGCAGCACGTTCGTCGTCAGCGACCGGCGGGGTGACATCGAAGCGGGCCCGGACCAACCACATGGGCTGTTCTTCCGGGACACTCGATTCCTGTCGAGATGGGTCCTCAGGCTGGAGGACCGGCCGCTCGAGGTGCTCTCCACCGACGATGTCTCGTACTTCGCCGCGCAGTTCTTCCTGTATCCGCCCACCGGCACGATCTACAAGAACCCCGAGCTCTCCCTGATGCGCCAGCGCTCGGTCGGCGACGGCCTGCACGAGGATCTGATCCTGCTGAACCACTCGCAGGACGAAGTCGAGCTCACGGTCCACGTGCAGGCCGACGCGGATTTCGCAGACCTGTTCGAGGTGAAGGACGCGCTCGAGAAGAAGGGCGAACGGTACCGGGAGGTTCGCGGCGGCGCGCTGGTCCTCGGTTACCGGCGGCAGGACTTCGTTCGGGAGACCGTGATCACGACCAGCGCCGAGGAGGCCGAGCTGACGGAGGACGGATTGTCGTTCGCGCTTCGCATCCCCGCGCACGGCGAATGGCGAACCTGCATCGACGTGGAGCCGCAGGCCGGTGTGGCGGTGCGAACCAAGCACGGGCACGGCTCGGCCACCAAGGCGGCCCCGAACATGGCGGCGAGCCTGGAGGAGTGGCTGGACCACGCCCCCAAGCTCGAGTCGAGCTGGGACAAGCTCGGGCACGTCTACTGGCGAAGCCTGGTGGATCTGGCCGCACTGCGGTTCTATTCGGACATCGTGCCGGGCGCGTCGGTGCCCGCGGCCGGCCTTCCGTGGTTCATGGCGCTGTTCGGGCGGGACAGCGTGATCACCAGCTACCAGGCATTGCCGTTCGTTCCCGAGCTGGCGGAGACCACCCTGCGGGTGCTGGCGGCGCGGCAGGGACAGGATGTCGACGACTTCCGGGACGAGGAGCCCGGCAAGATCCTGCACGAGCTCCGGGTGGGCGAGCTCACCCACTTCGGAGAGCGCCCACACTCGCCGTACTACGGCTCTGCCGATTCGACCCCGCTGTGGCTGGTGCTTCTGGACGAGACGCACCGATGGATCGGGAACGACGCCCTGGTGCGAGAGCTGGAGCCGAACGCCCGGGCGGCGCTCGAGTGGATCGACCGGTACGGCGACCTCGACGGCGACGGCTACGTCGAGTACCGGACCCGCAGTCCGAAGACCGGGTTGGACAACATGTGCTGGAAGGACTCGTGGAACTCGATCCTGTTCGCCGACGGGACGAACTCGAAGCTGCCCCGGGCCACCTGCGAGATCCAGGGGTACGTCTACGACGCGAAGCGGCGTTGCGCCCGCCTGGCTCGCGACGTGTGGGGCGACCGCTCGCTGGCGGACCGGCTGGAAGGGGAAGCAGCCGCGTTGAAGGAGCGCTTCAACCGCGACTTCTGGGTCCCGGAGCGGGGGTTCTTCGCCATCGCCCTGGATGGCGACAAGCGGAAGGTCGACAGCCTGACGTCGAACAACGGCCATCTGTTGTGGAGCGGGATCGTGGACGAGGAGAAGGCCGAATCCGTGGCCGGGCTGCTGATGGACGAACGCATGTTCTCCGGGTGGGGGGTGCGGACGATGGCCGACGGAGAGGGCGGCTACAACCCCATCGAGTACCACAACGGCACTGTGTGGCCGCACGACAGCTCGCTGATCGCCGCGGGACTCCGGCGGTACGGGCACGCCGAGGATGCGGCACGGATCGGCTATGCATTGCTTGAGGCTGCCACGTATTTCGACTGGCGCCTGCCGGAGGTCTTCGCAGGATATCCGCGGACGCTGACCGAGTTCCCGGTCGAATATCCGACCGCGTCCAGTCCCCAGGCGTGGGCCACCGGAACGCCGCTGCTGTTGCTTCGGGTGATGCTCGGACTGGAGCCGGATGGGAACCGGCTGCTGAGTGATCCGGTTCTTCCGCCCCAGCTCACGGAGCTCTCCCTCCGAGAGATCCCGGTGGGAACGGCAGCAGGAGACGTCACGTCCAGGGCCTGACCGGCGGCGCCCCGCGGGTGGCGAGACTCGCCTATGAAGAGACGGCGGCCTTGAGCTGGTCGAGGTACTCGGCGAAGCCGGCCGACTCGCGATGTTCCACGACTCTGCCATTCTCCAGGCGGTCGATGTTGACCCCGGTCAGTGAGACCTCCTTCCCGGAGGGGGCGAGCCCCATGAACTTGGCCGAGGTGTGCGTGCCCCTGATTGTCCAGAACCACACCACGGTGTTGCCGATGGTCATGTGCGGGCCCAGCGTGAGATGGGCGTCGGACAGCCCGTGGTGCACGGCCTCGATCCGCTTACGAATGTCCGCGCCCATGAGGGCCTCGCCCCGATCGATCATGTGGTCGGCCAGCAGCTCTTCGATCAGATCGATGGCGCGTTCGTTGAATCCGCGTTCTCCATCACGCCGGCGAAACCATCCCACAGGAGCGTGGTGAGGTACTCGAGCAGGTGCCGGCGCGGCATCCCCGGCTGATCGATCCACCATTCGGCGACGGACCTGGCCATGCCCACCAGGGCGTACGCCCATGGATCCGCCGCGCCCGTATCGGCCCCGGCGGGCTTGAGCTGTTCGCGCAGCACCACCGTCGGCTCGGTGGCCACCTGAGCCTGGAAGTCCGCGATCGAAGCCTCGAGCGCGGGGCGGCCGGTGGTGTCGGTCCGGGACAGGAACCTGAACACCGGCGTCTCTCGCTCCACGAAGGTGAAGTAGGCCTCCAGGGTTGCGCGGAGGAGCTCCCGTGGAGGGAGGTCCCAGGAGAGCGCCGAGTGCAGCTCCCGCATCATCTCGGTGCGGTAGCGCTCCGCGATGGCCTGGTACAGCCCTCGCTTGTCCCCGAAGTGCCGGTAGAGGATCGGCTTGGTGACCCCAGCCTCCACGCCGATGCGGTCCATGGACACGCCTGGGCCATCCCGGCGGATCACCCGGAGCGCGGCGTCGAGGAGTTCCTGGCGCTTCTCCGCGCGCCGGGTGGTCACCGCCCGGTCGACCATCCTCCTGGTGGTCCTGATGGCCTCTGCCATGACTGTTACCTCAAGTAACAGTTACTCACGGTTAACAGAGGGT
>DHWM01000147.1:38568-42961 GCA_002413185.1 Actinobacteria bacterium UBA5182 | reverse complement strand
TTTGGGCGCCCCGATGCTCGGCGCGGCTAGGGGCGGCCGGCGCCCACGTAGTCCGGCCAATCGACGCCGTCCTCGAGGACCGTGGTTCCCTCATGCAGCGCCTCGATCTCCATCCCGCCTCCGACGTAGATGGCCACGTGGTGGATGGGCGTGTAGAAGAACAACAGGTCGCCCGGTTGCAGCTGTGATTGCGAGACATGCGGGATCGCCGCGTACTGCGCTTCGGAGGAGTGTGGCAGGGACACCCCTGCCTGCGCCCACGCCCACATGGTGAGGCCTGAGCAGTCGAAGCCCGTGTCCGGGCTGGAGCCTCCCCACAGGTAGGGGGTGCCGATCACCGAGAACGCCGCCTTCACGGCCGTGGCCGCCCCACCGCTGGGAGGCGGAGGTGGAGGCGGAGGAGGCGTCGGGGACGGGCCACCCCCGCTGCCGGCCCCGCCACTTGTTGTGCCCGACCCCTGCGTCGACGGCGCCTGAGCCGGCCGGGGGGCGTCGATGACCACGGGCTTGGCCAGAGCCTTCTCCAGCTCGTCGATCAGAGCCTGCTGCGCGGTGATGCCGGACTGGATCTCCGACTTGGCCGCGGCGAGGCTCTGGAGATCGTCGCTTCTTTGCTGCACGGCTCTCCCCAGCAGGTCGGAGGCACGCTGGGCCTGTTCCTTGGTGACCTCTGCTCGGGTGGCGACGTCGGCGTCGCTCGCGGCCAGGGTGTCAAGGAATTGCAACCGATCGGAGAAATCAGTGAGGGTCGTCGCCCCCAGCAGGACATCGATCTGAGAGCCTGCGCCTTCGTATGCAGCGGCGGCCCGGGCGGCCAGCTCGGTCCGAGCCGCCGCGGCGACCGACTGGGCCCGGGTGGCCGTCTGGCGGGCGACCCGAAGCCCTCCCTCGACTTGCTGGAGCGCGATCCGGGCCTGGTCATACTGCTCGGTCAAGAGCGAAAGGTGATCGTCGAGCTCGGTCAGCTTCGCTCTCGCGTCCACCAGGTCCTGATGGGACGGACGGGCCAGCGGCACGCCCCGGGCGGGAGTTCCGAACGCAAGGACGAGGGAAAGGACGAGGAGGGCGGCTGTCGCCAGCCGCCCCGTCTGTGGGCGCAGTCTTCCTCGAATCACTCGCATAAGAAATGGGCTGCCGTAGCAGCCCAAGGAGACCCTATGTGGGCTGCCTCGAACCTGTCAAACCGAGATTCGGTGGGTCCGCCACCGGTTGGGTACAGTTCGAGGCCATGGCGAAGAAGCGCATCCTGTTCATCGACAACCGGCCGGAGCATCTTCGCCAGCCAGTCCTCCGTCTCCAGCTCGCCGGATACGAGGTCGACGAAGCCGAGAGCGGTGCCCGCGGGCTGGACATGCTTCGGGACGATCCGTACGACCTGCTGATGATCGACGCCGAGCTTCCGAACGAGGACGGGTGGGACGTGGTGAAGCAGGTGCGAGCGGATCCTGCGTTCACCGACCTCAAGGTCATCGTGTTCATGGCGGGGAAGGGCGAGACGGGGCGGCTGGCGTTGGTGTCCATCGATGCCGAGCTCCGGCGCCCGTTCAGCCTGAGAGCGATGGTGGAGGCCGTGGAGAAGGTGGTCGGCCGGGCCTGAGCGGGTCCCGGCGGGCCGGTCAGGTTGAGGCGCCGTCGAGCGCGGCGTCCCCACCGAGGGTGGCACCGGTGCTCGCCACGCGGCTGCTGCTGTTCGCCTTCAGCCCGCGCCCCCACACGAAGTTGTCGTAGTACCAGCCGGAGCCGACATATTGGAGCTGCGGGCCGCCATCGGTCGAATGGCATCATCCAGTTGTTGCCGACGTAGATCCCCACGTGGTCGACATCCTGCCAGGTGGGCCCGCCGTCGCTGGCGAAGAACATCAGGTTGCCGATGGCGAGGTTCGCGAACGCGATGTGGGTCGGCGCGTTCTCCGCCATGTAGCTGCTGCTGCGGTCGTGGATGGACCAGCCCGGGTACACGCGATACTGCGCGGCGTTGTAGCCGTCTTCGTATTTCTTCAGGGTCCACCACACGAAGCCGGAGCAGTCGAATCCACCCTGGGGCTGCGTCCCGCAGCAGTATCCGACGGGGCTGGCCTTGTTCCATTCGCCGCCCCAGATGTACGGATAGCCTACCTGGTTGATGGCGTACTGCGTCAATTGCTGCTGGGCGAGCTGCCCGGCATTCGTGGGGTCCAGGGTGGGAAGCGCCACGGTGTCGAAGATGCTCGTGCCGGAGATCTCCCATGACGCCAGGGTCTTGGCCCGCCACAACGAGTAGGCGACCTCGTCGCGCTTCATCAACGTGCTCGACTGCAGGTCGAGGCTCTCGTCGGAGTGGTTGTAGTGAAGGCGCAGGTAGGCGGCGAGCTGCATGTTCTGCCACCGAGAGGGCACCGTGTACTTTGTCCCGTTCGCCTGGTGGATGTTGAGCAGGCCCGTCAGCGGGGTCTGGAGCTTGAGCGCGAGCGTGACCGCCTGATCGAAGAGGCTCTTGGTGAAGGTGGCGGTGGGCCGCCACGTGCCGTCCGGGTACGGCGGGATCCACCCGAGCTTTGTCGCCACGTTCGCGTACGGGTACATGGGATCGGTGCCGGAGAGGTCGGAGAAGTGGATGGTCGAGTCGATGGGCTCGGTGGGCGCGAACATCTTGACCATCGATCGGGCGACGTAGCTGCGAGGCTCGAGCGTGGCCGGCTGGAAGCTCGAGCTGCCGTAGTCCGACATCCACGGGGCCACGTACTGGATCTGGGTGTAGTCCCAGTACGTCGAAGGAACGTCAGTGAAGGCCAATGCGGCCTTGGCTGGGATCAATACGGCCACGACCAGCGCACCAACGGCGAGGATGCGGCGGGACAACGGTCGCATACCCCTCCTATCGGCGCTGCCGGGGGCCATCTTGAGTGGCCACCGGTGTGCGGGCGGGCCGAGGGACGCCTGCGGGCCACTCGGCCCGATCTACACTCCGAACCATGCCGGAGCTTCCCGAGATCCAGGCGCTGGCCGAGCGCATCGACGCCGCGCTGTCCGGCGCGACGCTCACGCGTGCGGAGCCCCTCGCGTTCTCCGCGCTCAAGACCGTCTCTCCTTCTGTGGAGGAGCTCGGGGGGAAGGGCCTGAGGTCTGTGGGCCGCCGAGGGAAGTTCCTGGTGATGGATCTGGGCAATCTTCGACTTCTGGTTCACCTGTCGCAAGCCGGTCGGGTGATTTTCGAGGCGGCCGGGGCGACGTCCAGGCCAAAGGGGGCGGTGGCCCGGTTCCATTTCGAGCGGGAACCGACGCTCCTGATCAAGGAGTTCGGCACCGAGCGTAAGGCAGGATGGTGGGTTATGTCGGCCGGGGAGGAAGGGCCGGTGGCGAAGCTCGGCCCGGATCCGTTCTCCCAGGAGTTCGCCCAGGTGATCCTGGACGGTGACGACCCGGGGCGCCTCCATTCTTTGCTCCGCGACCAGCGACGCGTGGCCGGCGTGGGGAGGGGGTACTCGGACGACATCCTGCACCGAGCGAAGGTCTCGCCGTATCGGTCCCTGGCGTCACTGGACGGCCAGGAGCGTGCCCGGCTGCTGGACGCGGTCCGGTCGGTCCTGACGGATGGGCTGGAGGTCGAACGTCGCCGGACCGGCGGACTTCCCCCCAAGCTGGGCGATCACTGGATCGTGCACGGGCGGGCCGGAACCCCGTGTCCGGCGTGCAGGGCCGACCTCCGGCGAGTCTCCTATGAGTCGCACGAGGTGACCTACTGTCCGGCGTGTCAGACCGGGGGGCGGATTCTGGCCGACCGCAGGCTGTCGCGGCTGTTGAAGTGAGGGCTGGGGCTCCGCTCCGGAGTCGGACCAGCGGTCTCGGCTAGGATGCCTCCCCATGTTCGAGTGGCGCTATCTGGATGCCGAGGGCGAGGAGCTTGGCTCCTCCGGCGGCTTCCCCGATCAGGCGGCCGCAGAGTCGTGGATGGGCGAGTCGTGGGCCGATCTGGTCGAGCAGGGCATCCAGGAGGTGGCGTTGTTCGACCTGCAACAGGGGCAGGAGGCCTACCGGATGGGACTGTCGGAGACCTGACGAACCTCCCGAAGCAGCGCCTCCAGGGGGAGCTCGGCCAGTGAATCCACGACGAGGTCGGCTTCCCCCAGGTCGAGGTGGACGGTGACGGGGTTCGGGACCGCCACGCAGAACAGCCCGGCCAGCTTGGCGGCTCTGATGCCGTTCGGTGAATCCTCCAGCGCGATCGCCTCGTGGGGTCCTGCGCCGATCGCGTCCAGTGCCGTGAGGTAGAGGTGCGGAGAGGGCTTGGCGATGGACGGGTCGCCGTCGGCGCAGGCCACGAAGTCCCATCGTTCCTCCAGGCCGAGGCGTCGGAGGTGCCCGTCCACCCATTCGAAGGTGTCGCTCGAGGCGATGGCCAGCCGGAGCCCCAGGC
>DHWM01000147.1:30515-38294 GCA_002413185.1 Actinobacteria bacterium UBA5182 | reverse complement strand
GTTCGACCGCCTCCTGATCGAGGGGCAGCCCGGTCAGCCGCTCCAGATGCGCTCCGGCGTCGAAGCCACCCAGTGTCCCGATGGCGCCCGACCACTCTTCGAGCCCGAGGGCCTGACCCCGGGACTCGTACACCTCCTGCCAGGCTCGATACGCCGCACTCTCGGTATCGACGACCAAGCCGTCGAAGTCGAACACGAGCGCGCGGATGGTCCCCGGAACGTCTCCGGTGCCCCTCCCGTCGTCGGCGGCTATAGGTACTGTCCTCCACCGTGAGGGTCAATCCGATCGGACGCGATCGCCTGGACGTCCCGCTCCCGCAGCAGCAGGAAGATCTCTCCTTCGACGTCCACCTCCAGCCCGCTCTGCGGGATGAACAGCACCCGATCGCCCGTCTTGACGTTGCGGATCTCGGGCCCGACCAGCACGACATCGGACCACACGCACCGCTTGATGGGCGTGGCCGCGGTGGCCGGTATGAGGAGTCCCGCCTTCGACCGGCGCTCGCTGTCGCCCGGAACGCGGACCAGGAGCCGATCGGCGGTGAGCCGGATCTTGCCGGTCGGGTCGATGTGGGGTGCTTCCGCGTCCCTGATCTGGCGAAGCTTCGTGGGTCGAGGTGTCATCGCAGGGAGGATTCTAGGGTGGGTCGAGCAGGTCGGCGGCCACGCGTGCTCGCAGCGAGTCGCCCCAGCCGAACGTGGCGGCGATGCCCAGGGCGCGCTTGTAGTAGCGGTGCAGGGGATGCTCCCACGTGAACCCGATCCCCCCGTGCGTCTGGATGGCGCGTTCGCATGCGGCCACCGCGGCCTCGGCTGCGCGAGCCTTTGCCGCGGCAGCGGCGGTCGAGGCTTCGGGGGTGCCCTCCGCGACCGCCCATCCCGCCCAATAGCAGAGCGAGCGGGCCGTCTCGACCTCGAGGAAGGCCTGGGCCAGTTGGTGCGCCACGGCCTGGAACGCCCCGATGGGCTTGCCGAACTGCTCCCGAGTTCGGGTGTGGTCCAGCGCGAGCTCGATCGCCCGCGACCCCAGCCCCACCGCTTCCGCCGCCAGCGCCGCCAGGGCCCGGTCCCGGAGGCGTTCCAGGGACGCCGGGCCATCGATATGGAGTGCCGTCGCTCTCGCTTCCCGAAGCGTCACCTCCCCCTGTCGCCGCGTCCCATCCACGGTGGGTAGCTCTCGCCACGTCACGCCCTCGGCGTCGCGGTCCACCGTCCACAGCCCCGCTCCCTGGGCCGTCCCGCCCACGATAACCAGGAGGTCTGACACTCCGATGTCCGGAACGAAGAGCTTCACGCCGCTCAGTCGTTCGTCGTCCCAGGAGACCTTCGGCGCCGGATCGACGTCGAAGCGGCCGTCCTCTCCGGCCCACCCAACCGTGGCGATGCGCTTCCCGGACAGGATGTCCGAAATGAGCTCCTCCGCTCTCCCCAATCGGAGGGCCTCGAGCCCGAGCACGACGGTCGAAAGGAACGGCCCCGGGTACAGCGCCCGGCCCAGCTCCTCGACGATCACCAGCTCCTCCAGGAACCCCAGGCCGGCGCCCCCCTGTTCCTCGGGTACGGAGATGCCGATCCACCCGAGACCCGCGATCGCGGGCCATTCCTCGCGGTCGAACCCGCCGCCGTCGGCGATCGCAGCGACGCGCTCGGGCGGGTAGCGGTCGTTCATCAGCTCCCGGGCCGACGCCCGCAGCATCTCCTGCTCCTCGGAGAATGCGAAGTCCATGTCGCTCCTACCTGGACTTGGGAAGGCCGAGGACCCGTTCGGCGATGATGTTTCGAAGGATCTCAGACGTTCCCGCCTCGATCGTGTTCCCCCTGCTCCGGAGCTGCAGGTTCTGCCACCGACCGCCCTCCACGGCTCGATCCGACCCCGTCCCCAGCATGGCGAACGCTCCTTCGATCTGGAGGGCGGTCTTGGTGAGCCGCTGGTTGGTCTCCGACCAGAACAGCTTCGCCACCGATCCCTCCGGCCCGGGCACGCCGGTTCTGAGGAACGACGAGAAGGCGCGGTAGTTGGTGAATCGCAATGCCTGCACGTCCGTCCACAGCGACGCCAGCCGGTCCCTCACCAATGGATCGTCGGCCGCTCGCGTCCCGTTCGTGCCCGTCGCCTTGGCCAGCGTCACCAGCTTCCGGAAGGCCACGTCCAGCCGCGACGTCAGGGCGAATCCCAGGTTGGCCCGTTCGTTCATGAGCGTGGTGATGGCCACGCTCCACCCGTCCCCGACTTCGCCGACCACCCGGTCGGCCGGGATCTTCACGGAGTCCATGAAGATCTCGTTGAACTCGGCGTCACCGGTGATCTGCCGGAGTGGCCGGACCTCCACGCCCGGCGCGTGCATGTCCATCAGGAAGTACGTCAACCCCGCGTGCTTGTCGCCGGAGTCGTCGCTGCGGGCCACGAGGATGGACCAGTCCGCGATGTGGGCGAACGACGACCACACCTTCTGCCCGGTGACGACGAATCCGCCGTCCGTCTGCACCGCTTTGGTCTGCAACGAGGCCAGGTCGCTTCCCGCCCCCGGCTCGGAGAAGCCCTGGCACCACACCTCCTCGCCGGTGAGGATCTTGCGGAGGAACCGTTCCTTCTGCTCCTCCGTGCCTCGGGCCAGGATGGTGGGGCCCGCCATTCCCAGGCCGATCACACCGATGTGCTCGGGCGCCTCTGCCCGGCCGACCTCCTCCAACAGGATCGCCTGGAAGGTCAAGGGGGCCTCGTGACCGCCGTATCTCTTCGGCCAGTGGAGTCCGACGTAGCCGGCCTCGTACAGTCGCCGCGACCAGTCCCGGTAGAACTCGACGCGCGCCTCACCCTCCGGCTCCTGGTAGCCGGGTGAGCCCCATCCCTCCGGTAGGTTCTCCTGGAGCCACCGTCGCAGCGCCGAACGGAACCGGGCTTCCTCCGCCGTGTCCCGAAAATCCACGTCCGTATGATTGCACGCCGTGCCCACGGCCAAGGTAGCGCTTCGCGACGCCGAGGACCTCCTCAAGGGATCCGACGCCATCGAGCATCCTCATGCCGGGAAGGAGCTCGCCGACGCCGAAGAGCTCCTGTCGTTCGTGCTTGGGCTCGAAGAGTGGGACGAGGACCTCACGCTGACCCACCAGGAGCTCTGGTCGTTCAAGCGGCTGGTGGCCAGGCGGGCCCGCGGCGCGCCTCCCGCTTACCTGACAGGCCGTACCACGTTCCGGAGATTGGTGATCCATGTCGGCCCGGGGGCGTTCGTTCCCCGGGAGAGCAGCGAGTTCATGGCCCACCAGGCCGTGGTTCGGCTTCGTTCGCGCAAGCATCCGGTGCACCTCGACCTGGCGACCGGCGTCGGTCCGGTGGCCCTCGCGGTAGCGTCCGCCATCCCACGAGCGAGCGTCTTCGGGGTAGATCTCTACGCGAGCCCGGTGCGCCAGGCGAAGGACAACGCTCGCCGCCTGGCCCTCCCCAACGCAACGTTCTTCCGGGGGGACCTGTTCCGACCGCTCCCTGCGGATCTGCGGGGAAGCATCGACGTCGTGACCGTGCACCCGCCGTACGTCGGGAAGCGCGAGATGAGAGACCTCCCCGACGAGATCGTCCGGTTCGAGCCCGAGGAATCGTTGACCGACTACTCGCGGGACGGGCTCGGTCTTCTCGGGCGGGTCGTGGAAGAGGCCCCGCGGTGGCTTCGCCCCGGTGGCTGGCTGTTGGTCGAAGTGAGCCCGGACCGATCCCGATCGGTGGCCACCGTCTTACGGCGGGGAGGGTTCGACGACGTGAGGAGCACGAAGGGACCGGTTCCCGTGAGCCGAGTGGTGCTCGGAAGGGCGTGAGTTGCGGCCCGCGGCCGCGGGCTATGCTTACCAAGCGTACGCTGCTCCAGCGCCTGCCGGCCGCGATGTCCCAATCCTTCCCCAGCCCCCGGCGGTGGGTCAGGAGCTCTGCTTGAAAGGCGCGAACTGATGGCAAATCGGGGAGGGGTAGTCGGCCCCATCGAGCTCGGCGACAGCGCGGCCGATCCCTGGGACTTCCTACCCGTGGCGGCGGCGATCGGGCCTGCCAAGGTCCTCCCGGGCTGGCTCACCTTCAAAGCCCCGACCAGCTACGTGCCCGCCTCCCTCTCCTACACGGTGACCGGGCGGGGGCTGACGATCCGGTTCGTCGGCGCCTATGCGGTCTATCCGAGGATCTAGGGCTGCCGAACGCCATTCGAGTAGTGCCTAGGCGGTGCCTGCGTATATCATGGGCACGATGCCGTCGAAGCCGCCACCACGCCTTCTGAAAGCGAGCGAAGCCGCCCGAGCACTCGGGATCAGCCTCGACACGCTGCGACGGTGGGACCACGATGGCCGGATCCGCGTGGAGCGCGATGCGTCGAACCGCAGGGTGGTTCCGGCGACGGAGATCGAACGACTTGCTTCCCGAGCGCCGCGCCAGCCCACCGGCGCCAGGCTCTCGGCGCGGAACCGCCTGGCGGGGGTCGTGCGCAGCGTCGAAGCGGACGGGGTGATGGCCATCGTCGAGATCGCCGCGGGCCCATACCGGCTGGCCGCCGCCATCACCCGCGATGCGGTGGAGGAACTGGCCCTGGCCACGGGGGTGCCTGTGGTCGCGACGATCAAGGCCACCTCGGTCATGGTCAGCCGCGAGGACGACGTCCTGAGGTGAGATCCATGAGATTCCACTGGCGCGCTCCCGTGCGTGCGGCGGCAGCGTTCGTCGTCGTGTCCGTTGGGGTGCCGGCGTGCGGCCCAGGGGGCTCCACGCGGGAGAGCGAAAGCCCCGCCTTCATCACGGTCTTCGCCGCCTCCTCCCTGTCCACGGTCTTCCCCCAGATCGCTCGGGAGTTCAGCGTGGCGAACCCCCGTGAGGCCGTTCGCTTCTCGTTCGGGGGAACCGACTCGCTGGCCGCACAGATCGGACAGGGCGCCCCAGCGGACGTCTTCGCCGGCGCCAGCGCGACGTACGGCGATCGACTGTGGGCGGCCCGACAGATCGATCGGCCGAAGCCGTTCTGCACCAACTCGCTGGTGATCGTGGTGCCCGCGTCGAACCCGGCGAGCCTGGACTCCCCCCGAGACCTGGCCAGGCAGGGGGTGAAGGTCCTGATCGGGGCCGCCGCGGTCCCCATCGGGACGTACACCCGGCAGGTCCTGACGAACCTCGGCGCGGAGTACGGCGAAGGCTACGACCAGCGCGTGCTGGCCAACGTCGTCAGCGAAGAGGACACCGCCGAAGGCATCGTTTCGAAGATCTCTCAGGGGGAGGCGGACGCCGGGTTCGTCTACAGAACGGACCAGTGGGCGGACGCAGCCAACCTCCATTCGATCCCGATCGACGCCGCGGCCAACGTCTTTGCAACGTATTCCATCGCCGCGATCGTTGGAGGAACCCGCACCCTCGAGGCCCGGGCGTTCGTCGGGTTCGTTCTCTCTTCCCCCGGACAGCGACTTCTGCGGGCGGCAGGGTTCGGCCCTCCGCCGGAGTGAGATGACGGCGCCCGGTCCGGGATCGGCCAGCCGCCACGGGCGACGACTGGTTCCGGTGGCGGCCGGGATCGCCACCGCGGTCCTGCTCGCCTTCGTGCTCCTTCCCGTCGTGGCGATCTTCCTTCGGGTTCCGCCCGGAACCCTGGTCCGGCAGCTCCACTCGAGCGTGGCGCTCGACGCGCTCCGGGTCAGCTTCAAGACGAGCCTCATCGCCCTCGCCCTGATCGTTGCGATCGGGACGCCGGCCGCGTACGTCCTGGGTACCCGGCGGTTCCGCGGAGACGTGATCCTGTTGACGCTCCTGGAGTTGCCACTGGTCCTGCCGCCGGCGGTGGCAGGCATCGGGCTGTTCGCGGCGTTCGGCCGGTTCGGCCTGCTGGGCGGGGCCCTCCGGGCCGGTGGGATCCAGATCCCATTCACCCAGACCGCCGTGGTCATGGCGCTGGCCTTCGTGGCCATGCCCTTCTACGTGCGACAGGCGGTGGCGGCCTTCGGCAACGTTGATCCGGCGCTCCTGGCGGCGTCACGGACCCTCGGAGCGGGGCCGGGCCGAACGTTCCTCCGGGTGGGCGTTCCCCTGGCCAGGCCCGGCCTGTCGGCCGGGGCAGGGCTTGCCTGGGCCCGGGCGCTGGGGGAGTTCGGCGCCACCATCATGTTCGCCGGGAGCCTTCAAGGCCGAACGCAGACGCTTCCCTTGGCGATCTACGAGGAGTTCTCCCGCGGCGACATCCACACCGCGCTGGCGATGGCGACGCTGCTGGTGGCGGTGAGCGGCGGGATCCTGCTGGGCGTGCGCCTGGCCCTCCGAGCGGCTGGTGGGGAGGAGGGGTCCGAACGGACGACCCGCGTCTCGACGTCCGGTTCCACCGTCGTCTGAGTCGGCTCGATCTCGACGTCGGCTTCTCCGTCGGCCCAGAGGTCCTGGCCCTGGTCGGGCCGTCCGGGGCCGGGAAGTCCTCGGTCCTGCGAACCGTGGCGGGGTTGCTCCGGCCCGACGGCGGACGGATCGTGATCGCCGGCCGGGTGGTGACGGACATCGAAGGCGGCATCGATGTTCGTCCGGAGGAACGCCGAGCCGGGCTGGTGTTCCAGGACGGCGCGCTGTTCCCGCACATGACCGTGGGTCGCAACGTCGCGTTCGGTCTGAAGCGGGGGTCGGAGGTGTCCCTCGGCGAACTCCTGGCGCGGTTCGGCCTGTCGCGCCTGCAGCACGTCCGGCCCCTGTCCCTGTCGGGCGGCGAACGCCAGCGGGTCGCCCTGGCCCGGGCCGTCGCGGCCGAGCCCGGCGTCCTGCTCCTGGACGAGCCGCTGTCGGCGCTCGACCCCTTGACGAAGGCCGCCGCGGCTTCCGAGCTGTGGCGACATCTCCGGACGCTGGCCCTCCCCACGATCCTCGTCTCACACGATTTCACCGACGTGGTGGGGCTGGCCGATCGGGTGGCGGTGATGGAGGAGGGTCGGATCCTCCAGACCGGACACGCCTCGGATCTGGTGCAGGCCCCGGAGTCGCCCTTCGTGGCCGCGTTGGCCGGCGTGAACTACTTCCCGGGCCAGGCGTCGCCGCGCGACGGCGTGACGGTGATCGCCGCGGCTGAGGGTGACGCCACCTTCTTGAGCACCGAAGTCGTGCAAGGCCCGGTGGCAGCGGTGGTGTCGCCATGGGACGTGGCCCTCGGCCTCGGGCCACCTGAGGGTTCGGCTCTGAACGCCCTCCACGGCCGCATCAGCCGGGTGGTCGCCGTGGGGAACCGGTTCCGGGTGACGGTGGCGAGCCGTCCGCCGATCGTGGCCGAAGTGACCGAAGAGTCCGTCCACCGTCTGGGGTTGGCCTCAGGAGTCGAGGTCGTGGCCAGTTGGAAGGCCACGGGGACGCGTGTGGTGCCGGTGGGCCCGGGCGACTAGCGTTGGCCCGATGAAGCGGGCGAGCCTGATCCTGCTGGGGGTGGCACTGCTCTCGACGGGGGTCGTGTGGATCTTCCAGGGCGTTGGGGTCCTGAAGGGAAGCTTCATGACCGGTCAGCAGTTCTGGGCGTGGATGGGAGCGCTGGCCGTGCTGTTCTCGCTGCCGCTCCTCGTGCGCGGGTGGCGGACCAGGGGTCGTCGGACCACGAAGGCCTCCCCGGATCCGGCGCCCGGACACGGCGCGTGAGGGGATCACCCCTCCCTCCGATCCGAGCGCTTCGGCTGAGGAGGCCCGGCGCGAGCGAGATCTGATCGACCGGCGCCGTCGCGCCATGCGTGGCTCCGGAGCATGGGGTACGTGGACTCCATCCCGTGACCGGATCGTTACCGGCGGCTCGGCCTCCCGTAACCGGG
>DHWM01000147.1:3618-30245 GCA_002413185.1 Actinobacteria bacterium UBA5182 | reverse complement strand
CACCGAAGTGACGGCGACGGGGTCTCCTTCCTCGGCGCCGTCGCCACACGTCTCCGCCTTCCATGGAACGCAGTCGCCCGTCGACGAGGCCACCCGCACGGGCATGATCCCCAGCTCGTGGCGCCCTGGATGCCCGGTCCCGATCGAGGATCTCCGCCTCCTCACCCTCAGCTACTGGGGGTTCGACGGCACCTCGCACACCAGGGAGATGATCGTGAACGAAGACGTGGCCACGGAGGTGATCAGCGTGTTCCGGGCGCTCTTCGCACAGCGATTCCCCATCCAAGGGATGGAGCTGGTGGACGTGTACGGGGGAGACGACGACCGCTCCATGGCGGCGAACAACACGCCGGCATTCAACTGTCGCTCCGTGACCGGTCACTCGGCGTGTGGTCGGAGCACTCCTACGGCAGGGCGATCGACGTCGACCCCGTTCAGAACCCCTACGTGTCGAGCGGCGGCTCTGTGGCGCCGCCGGCGGGCGCCGCCTACGCGGACCGGAGCCGTTCAGCCGCAGGGATGATCCACGGTGGCGACTCCACCGTCGAGGCGTTCGCGGCCATCGGCTGGGCCTGGGGTGGAGGCTGGCCTTCGATCAAGGACTACCAGCTCTTCTCCTCGTCCGGTCACTGAACCCTCATCGATGCCCGCGTCCCACCCGGCACCATCGCCCGGGAGGGAGCCGATAGCATGAGCGTTACATGTCCGAGCGCACTCCCGCCCCCAAGCCGAACAGGCCGCGCGACCCCAACGCTCCCCCCAAGCCGGCGCGACCCCGCGACGAGCTCGGGCGGCCTCTTCCGCACGAAGCGGAAAACCTCCTGCACATGGAGGACTACGACTCGCTGTCGGTGGAGGAGAACCACCGGTTGGGCGTGGAGCATTTCGACGCCGCCCGGTTCTTTCCGGCGCACGAAGCGTGGGAGACGTGCTGGAAGCAGATGAAGGAATCGGACGAGGCCGAATTCTTCAAGGGACTGTCGCAGCTCGGCGCCGGCTACGTCCACCTGATGCGGGGAAACCAGCACGGCGCGTACACGCTCCTCCGGAGGGGCGCCGGACGGATCCGCGGGTACCCCGAGGACGGCCACCGCGGCGTCGACGTGGAACAGCTCGCCGCCGTGGCGCTGGCCCACGCCGACGAGGTGGAGGGCGCCGAGAAGGGCGGCACGCCCACGCCTGAATTGTCGTTCCCGAGGATCCGACCCAAGGAGGCGCGGTGAGCTACGACATCATCGTGATCGGAGGAGGGGCAGCCGGCGAGGCCGCCTACGCCACTGCCCGCGACCACGGCGCGAGCACGGTGGTGGTCGAGCGCGACCTGGTCGGTGGGGAGTGCGGGTTCTGGGCGTGCATGCCCTCGAAGACGCTCCTGGACGCGGCCCGTCGCCGCGCGCTGGGTGCCGAGTATCCGTGGGAATGGGCGTCTGCCCGTCGCGACTGGATGATCTCGCGCGAGGGCATCGACTACCCCAGCGACGCCGGGCACGTGCACGGGCTGGAGTCCTCCGGCGCCGCGCTGGTTCGGGGCGAAGCCCGGATCGTCGGCCCGGGCAAGGTGGAGGTTCGTTCGAACGGTTCGAACCCCAAGACGCTCGAAGGGTCGGCGCTCCTCGTCTCCATCGGGTCGGAGCCCTTCATCCCTCCCATCGACGGACTCGACGACGCGGGCTACTGGACGAGCCGGGACGCCACGGCGCTGCGGGAGCTTCCATCGAGCATCGTCGTACTGGGTGGAGGGCCGGTCGGCGTGGAGATGGCCCAGGTCTACGTGCGCTTCGGAGTCAAGACGGCGCTGGTGCAGGGCATGGACCGGATCCTTCCCAGGGACCATCCCAAGAGCTCCGAGGTCGTCACCGAAGCGCTCCGGCGTGAAGGCGTCGACATCCGGCTGGGCGTGCAGGCCACCGGGGTTCGAACGGGCGGAGCCGGAAGGATCGTCGAGCTGTCCGACGGGACCACCGTCGAGGGCGCCGAGCTGGTGGTGGCGGTGGGACGGCGCCCCCGGGATCTGCGCCAGCTCGGCGTGGAGGAGGCGGGGGTCGAACTGGGTGACAGGGGCCAGGCCAACCCGGACGCTTCGCTTCGGGTCGGCGTCGGCGTGTTCGTGGCCGGAGACGCCGCTGGAGGCCTTCAGTTCACCCACGTCGCCGACTACGAGGGCCGGGTGGCGGTCCGAGCCGCCCTCGGTGGGGACGCTCGCGCCGACCTCGAGTCCGTGCCCAAGGCGACGTACACGGACCCCGAGACGTTCTCGGTGGGGCTGTTCGTGGAGGAGGCCCTAGAGCGCGGGATCGACGCGTTCGAGGTGACGGCGGACTTCGCCACCTCCGCGCGGGGGTACACCATCGAGCCGCTCCGCGGATCCGGCGGTCCGGTGTTGGAGGGCTCCCCCGGCCACGTCACCGCGGTGGTGGACCGGGGACGAAAGGTGCTGGTCGGCGCGTTCGCGGCGAGTCCTGGTGCGGCGGAATACCTGCACGAGGCGGTCCTCGCCATCAAGCAGGCCATCCCGGTGTCGGTCCTTGCCGACACGATCCACGCGTTCCCCACGGGCGCCAGGGTCTTCGGGAATGTCATGGCCGACGCTGCCAAGCAGCTCGGCTGACCGGCTGACCGGCGGACCGAACGACGAAGCGTTGCCCTCAGTGCGGCCTCCTGCGGGAGGTCCTCACCCTTTCCCGGGCTGCCTTCCTCAGACGCACACCATGTGGCCGGCCTTCACCGCCCAACGCCTTAGGACTCCACCACCCGGAAGGTGTCGACGAGCTCCTTTCTTCCCTTGACCTGCCTCGTTCCGATCGACTCCGTGGCGATGCCACTGGCGGCGCGGGCGGTGGCGGCAGTCGCCAAGATCTCACCGGCCGCGGCTTCGGACTGCAGCCGCTGGGCCAAATTCACCGCATCGCCCATCACGGTGTACTCGAGACGCCCGCCACCGCCGAACGTCCCCGCCACCACGGTCCCGGTGTTGACGCCGATCCCCATTCCGAGCGGCGGGATCCCCTCGGCCTGGATCTCCTGGTTCAGCTCCCTCTGACGCGCCTGCATTGCCTGGGCGCATCGGAGGGCTCGTTCGGAATGGTCGGGGATAGGGTCGGGGGCGCCGAACACCGCCATGACGCCGTCGCCGGCGAATTTGTCGATGGTCCCCCCGTGGTCCAGGACCACCTCCGCCATGGCCGAGAGGTGCCTGGCCAGCATGGCCGCGACGTCTCGGGCGGGGAGCTGCTCGGCGATGGTGGAGAACCCCCGGATGTCGGAGAAGAGGATGGTCGCCTCGACCTCTTCCTGGAGATCGGCCGTCGACGCCCCGGACGCCAGGCGGTCGGCGAACTGCGAGGGGACGAACGAGCGAAGCGTGCGCGTGCTGGTCTCGCGATCGACCACCGCCGCGTGGAGTCGCTTCAGCTCGTCGACGGCGTGGCTGGCTCCGCGTCCTGCCTCGGCCGCCAGCCGCTGGAACAGCGAGGTGACCCGGCGGTCGATGGCCTCCTGGGTCGTCCCGAGCTTCTCGGCCATCTCCGCGTAGCCGCAGCCCTTCGCCATGAGGTCCAGGACCTCCTGGTCCTCCTTCGACCCTTCGGTGCTCCCGGAGAGCCGTGCGGCGATGGTGGGATCGATGGAGGAACCCCCACTGGCCACCTCCCGGATGGCCCGCTCCAATTCGTCCCCCTGCCCCAGACGGTCCTTCAGCAGGTAGGCCAGTCCGCTCTCGCCGCCGCCCAGAAGCGCCAGGGCGTAGGCCTCGTCGTCGTGGGCCGAGAGCACCACGACACCGGTGCCCGGGTGGCGCCGGCGGATCTCGTGGGCGGCCTCGATGCCCTCGAGCTGGAAGTTCGGCGGCATCTTGATGTCGGTGACGACCACGTCGGGGAGGAATTCGGCCGCGGCGGCCAGCAGCGTGGGCGCGTCCTCGGCCACGCCGACGACCTCGATACCCTCCGTCACGCCGAGCAACGCCCGCACGCCCTCTCGCACCAGCACGTTGTCGTCGCCCAATACGACCCGGATGGTCACCCGCTCGCTCGCTTTCCTGTCGGGAACCCGCGCTCGGCGGGGTCCAGCCTGTATACCATCCGATCGTGGCGCTCCGCATCGTGTTCGCCGAAGACAACTACCTGGTCCGTGAGGGGACTGCCGCCCTGCTCGACTCGGTGGACGAGCTGGACCTGACGGCCACGGTTTCGGACCTCGACTCCCTCCTCACCGCGGTGGAGCGGGAGCGGCCGGACGCGGTTCTGACCGACATCCGGATGCCTCCCACGCACACCACCGAGGGGATCGACGCCGCACGCCGGATCCGCGCCGAGCATCCCTCCATCGGGGTGGTCGTCCTGTCGCAGTTCGCCGAAGACGAATACGCCTACGAGCTGTTGAAGGAAGGGGCGGCGGGCCTGGGCTATCTGCTCAAGGAGCGGGTGGCCGACCTCGACGAGCTGGTCCGGGCCCTGCACGAGGTCAGCCGGGGCGGGTCGGTGCTCGACCCGAAGGTCGTCGAGGGGCTGGTCCTGCGAAAGGAGCGCCTGGCCCACTCGCCGCTCGCCCAGCTCACCGAGCGGGAGCGGGAGGTCCTGGAGCAGATGGCCCAGGGGAAGAACAACGCCGCCATCGCCAAGGCGCTGTTCCTGACCGAGCGGGCGATCGAGAAGCACATCAACTCGCTGTTCCACAAGCTGGACCTCACCGAGGAGAGCGACGTCCACCGCCGGGTCATGGCCGTGCTGGCGTTCCTCCGCGAGGAAGGGCTGCCGGGCGCGAACTGACGGCTTCACCCGGCCGCCTCGGATACCGGTTCCCGGACCGGCACCCGTCCGAGGACGGTCGTTCCCCGGCCGGGCGCGGAACGGACGTCGAGCGTGCCGCCGAGAGCGGCCAGCCGATCGGCGATGCCACGCAGGCCTGTGCCGGTCGATCCCGCCGCTGCGTCGAACCCTCTCCCGTCGTCGTCCACCTCGAAGTCCACCCGGCCGTCGGCCCGAGACAGTCGAACGACCGCACGGGAGGCGCCGGCGTACTTGGCCACGTTTTGGAGTGCCTCCAGGACGCAGAAGTAGACCGCGGTCGCAACGTCCAGCGGTGCGTCGAGGCCGTCCGGCGCCTCCACGGTGACGGGCACGGCCGCCCTCCCCGCCTGTGCCCCGAGGGCTTCCACCAGCCCGAGCTCCGACAGCGCTGTGGGCGTCAGGCCTCCCGCGAGCTCGTCGAGCTCCTGAAGTGCCCGTCCGGCCTCTTCGCGAAGTGCCGCCACGAGGCTTACCGCCTTCCCGGCATCTCTGACCGCCAATTGCCGGGCGAGGTTCGTCTTCACTGAGAGCGCCACGAGCTGCTGCTGCGCCCCATCGTGGATGTTGCGCTCCAGCTTCCGACGAGCGGCATCCTGCGCGGCGACGAGGCGGCGCCGGGAGGTTCGAAGCTCTTCCACTCGGGCCCGAAGCTCCTCGGTCAGGCGAACATTGTGCAGCACCAGCCCCGCCTGTGACGCGAGGTCGCGCGCCAGCCGCTCCTCGGCTGGCGTGAGACGCTCGCCGGGCGGCTTGAGCAGCGAGATCGCCCCGAGCTGCTCGCCCTGATGGAAGACGGGGAGGGAGAGCGTCGACTCCTCCGGCGACATCAGGGCGCCGTCCTCGGGCCAGGACGCCGCGGGCCGGACTTCGACGCCATCCCCCAGCCACACCGTCGTGCTGGACGCGCCCGTTCCTTCGGCGAGCGTCCGGGCCATGCGAGGGAGTTGCTCCTCGGCGGCGGCGGCTGTGGCCACTCGAGCCGAGAACTCGCTCAGCACCTCGTACGGCGTGGCACGCTTGCCGTAGACGAGGCGGTTGGCGAACTTCTGCACGCGCTCACGAACGGGCTGGAACGCCACTGCCACGACGGCGGTGGCAATGATCGAAAGGGCCAAGTTCGGCTTGGAGGTCCCGCGGCCGAGCGCAGCGCCGATCCCGACGACGATCGCCACATAGACGGCGGTGATGAACGCTGCCAGCAGACCGTAGACGACGGTCTTGTTGATGACGACGTCGATGTCGTACAGGCGGTACTTGAAGATCGCGACGCCGGCGGCGATCGGAATGAGCGGAGCGAACGCGGCGAAGGCGACGGAGGGGTCGGGCAACACGAACGACGCGATCGCGACAGCGGTCGCGGCCAGGGCCGACGCGTACACGAACCACTTGAGCTGCAGGCGCTGCTCCCCCCGAGAGCGGACCAGCCGGACGACCAGCGAGACGGCGCAGGCGAGCAAGATGAATATCGGGGCCGCCTGGACTCCTCCGTTGTAGATGCCGCGGAGCCACGCCGCCCGGACGATGGTCACCGGGTCGGTCAAGCGGGGGAAGTTCGAGGAGAAGTTGACGTCGGCGACGGCGACGCTAGCCACACCCACGGCGCCGGAAGCGACCGCGGCCCAGGCCACGGGCCGCCACCGCGCCGACGGAAGCCGGCCGTCCGGGAACAGGAGCAGCGCGAGCAGGAGCGGCAGCCAGATCGCCGCGAGCGCGATCGTGAAGATCCATCCGGCCCACGGAGCACCCGGGAGCGAGGCCGTTCCGGTCCGCGCCGCATAGTCCTTCGCCGCGATGGTGATAGCCACGGCCAGCCCTTCGGCGAGGAACAGCCACCCCACCCTGTTCGACGTGCGGGCAGCGACCAACGCGCCTACTCCCGCGAACCCAACCGTGACGAGAAAGAATGGGACAGATCCCCAGCTCAGACCTCCTCCGAGGGTGAGGACCAGGTCGGCGACGAGCAGCGCGAGGGTCAGGACGAACAGGCTCCGAGGAACCGACCACCCAACGCGGAACGCCGTCCGCTGTTTCATCGCGCAGGCTCCAGCGCCCCGACGCGCTCCCGCTCGTCCGCGCCGGCCAGGGGCACCCACCCGAGGACGCTGGTGCCCTCGCTCTGCCGCGAGTTCACGCGGAGCTCGCCGTCCAGAGCTGCGACCCTGTCCTGCATGCCGGTCAGCCCGATGCCTGCCCGCGTGGCGCCGGGATCGAACCCTGAGCCGTCATCCGCGACCTCGAAGGCAAGCCCGCCGTGGACCTCCCGCACGCTGATGCGGATGTTCGAGGGCCTGGCGTGGGTCGCGGCGTTCTCCATGGCCTCGACGCAGCAGAAGTAGACGGCCGACTCCACGCCCTGGGGATAGCGGCCGATGCCATCCGTCTCGACCGTCGCGGGGACGCTCCCCCGCCGGCCCTGGGCTTCAAGCGCCGCGGACAGTCCCTTGTCGGCCAGCAGGGGCGGATAGATGCCCCGGGCGACCTCACGCAGGCTCTCGAGCGCCACCGTCCCCCTCTCCGTGACGGTGGCCAGCTCGGTAAGCGCTCGTTCCGGCTGGCTGGAAAGCAGCGCCGCCGCCTCCCCGAGCGCGCGGGTCACTCCTTCCAGCTCCCGTCGCGCGCCTTCGCGGATCCGCCGCTCGATCCGGCTGCGCTCCTCGTCCTCGGCCGAGACGATGCGGGCCCGGGACGACTCGATGTCGCGCACTCGCGCCATGAGGTCCTCGGTGAGCGCGACGTTTCGCACGACCAACCCTGCCTGGCCCGCGAGGTCCTCTGCCAGTTTGCGTTCGGTCGACGACAGCGGTTCGCCGGGCGGCTTGGTGAGGGTGAGCGCAGCCAGCGTCTCCTCGCGATGACGAACAGGCAGGGCCAGCGACACGCCGAGGATCTCTGGGAGGTCCTGGCCCGCCATCGCCAGCGGGGCAAAGTCGCGGAGGCGGTCCGCCGGCCATGACGCTTCGGGCCGGAGCTCGGAGCCCACCCTGAGCCAGGCCGCCGCCGCCTCCGCGCCGGTCCCTTCCGCGAGGGCGCGGGCCATCCGCGGCAGCACGTCTTCGGCGGCGTACGTCCCGCCCACCTGCTCGACGAACCCGGCCAGCACCTCATACGGCGTGGCGCGAACGCCGTAGACCAGGCGGTTGGCGAACCGTTGCACGCGATCCCTGACCGGCTGGAACGCCACGGCCACCACGGCGGTCGCCAGGATCGAAAGGGCCAGGTTCGGCTTGGACGAGCCGTGTCCGAGCGCCGCGCCGATGCCCACCACGATGGCGACGTAGACGGCCGTGATGAACGCGGCCAGCAGACCGTAGACGACGGTCTTGTTGATGGCGACGTCGATGTCGTAGAGGCGGTACCTGAAGATGGCGAGGGCCGTGGCGACAGGGAGCAGCGGGATGGCGGCGAGCGCCAGGATCCCGATGGCCCCTTGATTGCTGGTGGCGATGGACAGGCCGGTGAAGCACACGACGGTCACGATCGCCGCGTAGACGAACCACTTGAGCTGCTCGCGCTCCTCGTTCCGGGAACGGCGATAGCGCAGGACGAGCGACGCGACCGACAGCACGAGCACGAAGAGCGAGACGATCCCGCCCACCACGGCGGCGATCTGGAGCACGGGGGAAGTTGGTACCAGGGTCCGGTACCCGGGCGGCAGGTCGCCGATCTCCGAAGCGGGCGTCCAGGCAATGCCGGCTACGACCAGGGCGATGCCGGCGATGGTCACCGGGACGAGGGGACGCCACCGCCTGGAGAGCGGCCGACCGTCCGGGAAGAGCTGGAGGAGCAATGTCGGGATGAGGATGAAGCCAGGGACCCAGGACCACGTCTCGACCCACGTCAGGACCTGGAAGGGAATGGAACGGTGCCCCACGAGCAATTCGTAATCGCCGACGACCGCCGCGGCAGAGACGGCCTGACTCGTCGAGATCGCGAGGAAGATCCACCCCACCGCGTTGCGCGGCCGCTTCACCGCGATGACCACCCCCGCCGAGGCGAAGACGATCGACAGCAGGGCGCTCCCGAAGGACTGGCTGGCCCCGACCACGGGGACGTTCCAATGGCCGAGATCGAAGACGACCGCGGTCACCGACAGCGCGACGCACGCCGCCCACAGCCCCCACGCCAGTGGGACGAGCGGCATCGAGGATCGACCACCCTCCCCGGCGCCGGCCGTACGTTGCTTCATCCCTCGGATTCCCTTCTTCGCCTCACTGTCATCCGCGGCGGGCTCATTGCGCCATGCGAGTGTCCACGATGAGGACCGAACATGGCGAATGCCGGGCCACCGCGGCGGGCACGCTCTGCAGGAACCCCCGTCGTCTGCCGTGCAGTCCCCGGTTCCCCACCACGATGACGTCGGCTCGCTCTTCCTCGGCCACCCTGCACAGCGCCTCCGCCGCGTCTCCCGCCTCCGTTCGAACTCGTACCGAGATGCCGGAGAAGCGCGAAGGCATCCGCGAGAGATACCGGTCCGGATCCGCGGCCAGCTTGGGGTCGACCACCTGCCGAGCCTCCACCGGGGACTTCACGTACAGGACCGTCAGGTCGGCCTGGTAGGAGCGAGCCAGGCTGGCCGCATGGTCCACCGCCAGGTCGGCGGCGGACGAGGTGTCGGTGCCGACCAGGACCTTCTTGATCATGTCGAGCCTCCTTCGTGGAGCGAACGGCTCGACGGTACGCCGACGCGTGACGCAAGTGAACCCTGCTTGCACCACGATACGGAGGTAGAGCCCGAATCACCCCGGGGGGCCAGTACCCCTTCGCCGAGGGCCGGGCAGCCCGGGTGACGCCTTCGGGCTCACACCGCGGCCGGGACGCGCTCGGCGCCCGGCTCCGGAGCTTCCTCCAGCGCAACCTTCGGCAGCAGCCGGTCCAGCCACTTGGGCAGCCACCAGTTCCACTTGCCCATAAGGCGCATGGTCGCCGGCACCATGATCACCCGGATGATCGTGGCGTCGAGCAGTACCGCGGCGGCCAGGCCGAACCCGAGTTCCTTGATCGGCAGCATCCGGGCGAACGCGAAGGCTCCGAACACCGTGACCATGATTGCTGCGGCGCTGGTGATGATCCGGGCGGTGTGCTCGAGGCCCCACCCGACGGCTTCGGTGTTGTCGCCGGTGCGGAGGTACTCCTCGCGGATCCGGGCGAGCAGGAACACCTCGTAGTCCATGGAGAGACCGAACAGGATGCAGAACAGGAACAGCGGCAGGAACGAGTCGATGTGTCCCGCCGCGTCGAACTTGAGCAGTCCGGTCAGGTGTCCTTGCTGGAAGACGAAGACCATCATGCCGTACGCCGCCAGCACCGACGCGGTGTTCATGAGGATGGCCTTCAGCGGAAGCAACAGGCTTCGCAGGAACACCAGCAGCACCAGGAACGAAAGCGCCAGCACCAGTCCCACCACCAGCACCAGCTTGCTCGACATCTGGTGGTTGATGTCGACGTTCAGGCCGGGGTCGCCTCCGACCGCGGCTGTGACGCCGGCCGGGAGGACCGTTGGGAGCAACGTTCGGATCCGGTGGATGAACTGGTTGGCCAGATCGCTCTGGGCGCCGTGGCGGGTCACCACGGAGAGCAGGGTCTTCTTCCCGTCAGGGGAGACCAGCGCCTTTGCCACCTGCTGCCCCTGCGGGCTGCTCAAGAATGCCTGGGCCTGCAGCTCGGGTGCGTTCGGGATGGTGGTGGCGATGGAGTCGACCCGGGTCACCTCGGGGTCCTTGGCGATGGCCTGAGCCGCGACGAACACGTCGTGGAAGCCCGAAGCGGTCACACCGCTCCGGTCCGTGATGACGACCTGGGCCGGAGCGACCTGGCCCTCCCCGAACGCCTTGGCCGTGATCTCGGCGGCCACCCGGGGGCTCGAGCCGGCCGGAAGGATCGACACGCCCGAGGAGCCGAGCTTCAGGTTGAGCGCGGGCGCGGCCAGGAGCAGGACCACCGCGAGCGAGCCGGCCAGGAAGGCCCAGGGCCGTCGCATCACCATGGTGGCCCACCGGTGCCACATGCGGCTCTCTCCCGTCTGCTTACGCCGTCTGATACTGAGGCGGTCGATGCGGTGGCCCACGAATCCGAGCAGAGCCGGCAGCAGCGTCAGTGCGGCGGAGGCGGCGAAGAACACCGCGATCATCGCGGAGAACCCCATCGAACGGAACGCTGCCATGTTCACCAGCTGCGTTCCCGACAGTGCCACCACCACCGTCAGCGCGGACACGAACACGGCCTTGCCGCTGGTGCTGATCGACTCGGCCACGGCGTCGGGGACCGACTTGCCGTTGCGGAGCGCTTCCCGGTACCGGTTCAGGATGAACAGGGAGTAGTCGATCCCCACGCCGATCCCGATCATGGACGCGACGTTCTGGGCGAAGATGCTCACGGTCGTCTGGGCCGCGATGATCGAGATGACGCCGAACGAGATGGCCAGGCTGAGCAGGGCCACCGCGATGGGCATGCCCGCCGCCACCAGGGACCCGAACGCGAGGACCAGGATCAGCAAGCTGATGGGCAGGGCCACCTTCTCCGCTCGCTCCAGGTCGTGGGTGGTGGTCTTGGAGAAGACGTTGTAGAGCGGCGCGCTTCCGGTAAGGAGCGCGGTGACGCCCGAGCCTCGGGACGCTCCGGCCACTGCGGCGTTCAGGCCATCCGCGTGCTTGAGAGCTTCGTCCTGCGTGTCCGAGAGCCCGACCGTGGCGGTGAGGGTGTGCCCGTCCTGGGAGATGAACCGCTGGGGCGAGCCGTACGAGTCGCTGACCGCGCCAACGCCGGGGCTTCGGAGCAGCGCGGCCCGGGTGGAGTCGAACACCGCGTGGAACTTCGGATCGGTGGCGCTCAGGGTGCCCGAGTTCAGCACCAGCAGGTCGGTGAACTCGAACTGTCCCTTGAACTGCGTATCGATGTCGCGCTTGACCTGATCGGATTGGGAGCCCGGCACCTCGAATCCTCCCTGGGACAGCCTGGCATTGAGCTTGCCGAGGAACGGGCCCATGGCCAGGAACACGACCAGCCACACGCCCAGCACCGCCCACCGGCGGCGAACCGAGATCGCGCCCAGGCGAGCCAATCGGGACCTTTGGAGCGCCGGTCCGTTTCCTCCCGTCGTGCCAACACGGCCGTTGCCGTCGGCTGGGGTGCTCATGTGGTCCTCCTCGAGATCGGACGGGCGCGTCTGCCGGACAGAACCGAATCCTGCTCTACGCACTCGGCAACGGCAAGGGGCGGGGTGATATTCCGGCGAGGGTCCCTCCCCCAGAAACACTCCCATCCGGTGCCGACCCGCGTGTATTAGGCTCGCCCGGTTCGGCACCGGAAGGACACGCGGTGGTCAAACGGATCATGGTGGCTACGGATCGCTCGCCCAGCGCGAGCAGAGCCGTGGACTGGGCCGCGCAGATGGCGGAGAACTACGGGGCCGAGCTGTGGCTCCTCCAGGTGCTGATCCCCGAGAGCGCGCCCGGAACCGAGGCGGGGACCGCCGAGGCCACCCGGGCGGGCTATGCCGCCCAGGAGCTCTCCCAGATCGCCGCAGGGATGGCGGGGCCCCGGGGCAAGGCCCTCGTGGCCGTGGACACGGATCCGGCCCGGGCGATCGTCAACGCGGCCCACGAACGGGAAGTGGACGTGCTCGTGGTAGGGAACGTCGGCATGAGCGGCCGCAAGGAATTTCTCCTGGGGAACGTTCCGAACCGCGTCTCCCACAATGCGCGCTGCACCGTGATCATCGTGAACACGGGATCCCAAGCCGGCGACGGCTTCATGCCCAGGGCGCCTGGGCCGGGGGGGGCGATCCTGACCGAGCCGGGGCTCGACGTGGTGGAGGGCCGGTTGCTCGGCCGGGCCACCCGCATCGGCCAGATCATGGCCAAGCACGGGCTCCGAGAGTTGTTCAGCCGGTCGAAGCCCGGCGACGAGACCACCCGCACCAGGGCCCGGCGGTTCCGTCAGGCGCTGGAGGAGCTGGGGCCCACCTTCGCCAAGCTCGGCCAGATCCTGTCGACTCGCCCCGACCTCCTCCCGCCGGCATTCGTGGAAGAGCTGGCCACGCTCCAGGACAACGTCCCGCCCCTCACCCAGCAGGAGGTGGTCGAGGTCATGGAGCAGGAGCTCGGCGTGCCGTGGGAGGACGTGTTCGAATCGATCGTCCCCGAGCCCATGGCGGCGGGGACCATCGCCGAAGTCCACCGGGCCACCCTCACCGGTGGCGAGCGGGTGGTGGTGAAGGTCCAGCGGCCCACCGCTCGGGAGGACATCCTCCAGGATCTCGGGCTGCTGAAGCTCTTCGCCGAGAAGACCGCCGACCGCCCGGCATTCCGGCAGGTTGTCGACATGCCGGCGATCTTCGAACATCTCTCGGCGTCGCTCCAGCGAGAGCTCGACTTCACTCGAGAGGCGGAGAACATCCAGCGGATGCGCGGCGTGCTCGAGGGGTATCCGCGCCTCGACGTGCCGAACGTCTACACGGAATTCACCACTGCCAGGCTGCTGGTGATGGAGGAGATCCAGGGGGGTCCCATCCGGGACGCGCCCCAGGGCGAGGCGCGGACCGAAGCCGCCCGCCAGCTTCTGGAGTCCTACTACCGCCAGATCATGACCGACGGGTTCTTCCACGCCGACCCGCACCCGGGGAACCTGATGTGGTGGAACGACAAGATCTACTTCCTGGACTTCGGCATGGTGGGTGAGCTCGGGCCGGACATCCGGGAGCTGCTGATGCTGCTGCTCATGGCGTTCTGGCAGGAGGACGTCCCGTTCCTGTCCGACGTCACCCTGATGCTGGCCGGCGAGGACCAGCGCTCGGACATCGACATCGGGGCGTTCCAGTCGGAGCTGGGGGAGCTGTTGGGCCGGTACCGAAACGTGTCCCTGAAGGAGATCCAGCTCGGGCCGATCCTCCAGGAGATCACCGAGATCTCCATCCGGCACGACGTTCGGCTTCCCGCCTCGCTTGCACTCACCGGAAAGGCCCTGGCCCAGATGCAGCTTGCCACGGCGGAGCTGGACCCGACGCTCGACCCGTTCTCCGTGGCCGGGCAGTTCCTGACCAAGGGCCTGATGGAGCGCATCCGGGACCGCGCGGATCCGAAGAGACTGTTCTACGAGGCCCAGAAGGTCCGGGTGCGGTTCGTTCGGCTCATCGAGGCGGTGGAGCGCCTGGCCGGATCGAGGCCCGGTCCGAAGCTGACCGTCAACTTCCGGGGGACCGAACGGCTCGAAGACAACATCCGCCGGGCCGGCCGAAGGCTGTCGCTGGCGCTGACGGCGGGGGGAGCGCTGGTGGCGACGGCCATCACCGCCAGCTCCACGCACGTCACCGGGTGGGTGCCCTGGTCGCTGGGGAGCGCCGGGGGGGCGCTCACCGCCGGGCTGGTCGTGGATCTGCTACGGCGGCGCCGCTGAGGGCGTTTCGCCGGTCGGTGCCACCGCCACGCTTCCGGGGTCGTCCTCGCCGCCGGCCGCAGTTCGAGGGGCCGGCTTCATCCCGCCCTTCTTGATGGCCTTGAGCAGACGCCGTTCGATCACGAAGGCGACGAAGGTCATCCCCGTTCCCAGGACCGCGCGCTCGAACCACAGGAACAGGCGACCGCGCCGCCTCCGCCGGGTGCCGGATCTCCTCGGTCGCATCGAGGCGTAGGGTAGCGCCGGCCCGGGGTGCCAGCACCCCGTGCCGGCTTCGTCTCCCCTTCGGGGCAGTTCGGCCCACACCCTTTACGCGCCCCTTCCCCGACCGCACAATCGAGCCATGAACCGGCGCATGGCCTCCGGCTCGGGCCGATGAAGCCGCGAACCGCTTCTTCGCTGGCCTGGTCCATCTTCGCGCCCGGTCTCGTAGGGCTCGCGGTTGCGGTTGCGTTGAGTCCGTCCCGGGTTGCGCCGTTCCTCCCGGTCCTGGTGAGCTTCTCGGGCGTGGGGGCGCTCGTGGCCTCGCGCCGAAGGGACAACCCCCTGGGGTGGCTCATGCTCAGCTTCACGGGCGGGTCGCTCGGGCTCCTGGCTCTCCGTGGTTTCCGTCGAGGCGACGTGGAGCCCGTTGGCGCTGATCCTGCTTCTGTTCCCCCACGGACACCTCCCGTCGAGACGCTGGCGCCCGGTCGTTTGGGCGACCGTGCTCGTCCCCATGGTCGGAGCAGTCTCCACGGCGGTTTCCGACGTCAACTTCTCGAACAACTTCCCCAACCTCACCGACCCGGTACGGCTGCTGTTTCCCGCCGCCGTCAGCCCCGTCTATGGGGCCTTCCAGTTCGCGACACTCCTTCTCTTCCTGCTCGGGGGTGCCTCGATGGTGTTCCGGTTCCGGCGGTCGGAGGGCGAGGAACGGCAGCAACTGAAGTGGTTCGTGTTCGAACGACGGTCAGCGGAGTGTTACCGGTGAACCGGTAACGCTCATGCGGCGGAGGCGGCCGCCCACGCGTCGGCCAGCCGGTCAGGGCTGAACGAAGACTTCGGGATGTACGCGGCGGCTCCGCATTCCGCGGCGCGCGGGGCGTACTCCTCCTCCTCGTATGTCGAGAGCAGCAGGATCACCACGCGGTCGGAGCCCGACAGGATCTGCCGGGTCGCTTCGAGTCCGTTGATCCCCGGCAGGTTCACGTCCATCAGGACGAGGTCGGGGTCCAGGTCGTGGGCCGCCTCGATGGAGGCCTCGCCGGTTTCCGACTCGCCGACGACTTCAAACCCATCCGTCGCCTCCACGACCATCCTGGCAGCGAGACGGAACGGCTCCTGGTCATCGACGATGAGAACCCGCACCGTCACCGCTTCCTCCTTTTCTGCCAGCGTCGCACCGCCCGCCGGCGACGGCAAGGATGCTTGCACGACATCCAGGGTGGGGCCAGCCTACCCCAGCACGAGGGCCGATCCGTGGTAGAGGAACGCGAGAAGACCAGCCTTTCGCTAGCCCTGGCTGGCGATGATCTTCCTGTCCTTGCCCGAGATCACGACCACCTTGGGGCGGGAGCCGTGTGCCCAGGGACTCGAAGGGGAGTCGGGCGCAATGGCGATCATGGTGTCCTCGGTCTCCTCCTCGCCGGCCGGCGCGTCGGCGGCGGGGGCGCCTGCGCTCTCGCCGTCATGGGCCTCACCGCCCTGCTGGCCGTACTTCTCACGGATGGCTGCGGCGTCGGGCGTCCCCTCGTCGGACCTGGTGGCGCGAGGAATGGCGTCGGCCTGTGGGGGAAGGGGAACGACCCGGTGACCCGGTGCGTCCCGCTTCACGATCTCTTCGATCTCCTCGGGTGTCAGCTTCGCCATCTCGGTCTCCGATCCGCCGCTCCTCGCCGATGCTACAACCGATCGAACCGTCGCCTCACCAGCCCAGCCCGAGGCACGTGAACTCGCGGAAGATCTTGTACTCGATGGCCTGGCTCTGTGGTGAAGTCTGGCCGTGGGGGATGCCGAGCCCGAAGGTCTTCTTCGCCTCGAACAGGGCCTCGGCCGGAGCCATCCCGCCTACCACGTTGGTCCAGAACGCCTGGTGCATCGGTCCGCCGAAGGAGCCGTAGGGCGCCTCGCGGGGAGAGTAGTGCGAGCCTGTGCAGCCCACGTAGGCAGTGGCTCCGTTCGCCAGGAAGGAGAGCGCCAATGAGGCCGTGGTCGTCTTGGGCGCGAGGGAGATCGCGGGATCGGCCCGGGCCGCCCGCTTGTCGACGGTCAGCGCTCCCCAGCAGCACCCGGCGAACACGATTCGCCCCGCCGGCGAGGGCACGTTGCTGAGCCCCACTGCGACGGGATACTCCGGCGGAGCCTCTCCCCAGTAGCGGCTGGAGTCGTCGAAGTCGCCGTGCAGCATTAGGTACACCAGGTCGGCGTCCAGGACGAAGCCGGGATTCTGGTCGAAGGTGGAGGGGGCAGACTGCAGAAGATCTCGGGGCGCCGGCAGCAGCGCGTAGATCCCATCGGCGAACTCCCGAACTTTGTTCCTGACCCCGGCTCTGGCGGTGGCCCGGCGGTTATCGTTCGCCTGGAGGGCCGTGCGAACCAGCGCCGCGGACTTCGCGTCGGGGATGCGCGACACGGGGAGCTCCGGCATCTCGTCGCCGTCGCGATCCCCGAATGGGTCGTCGCTCCACACCACGAAGTCGTCCGCGTCGGAGTTGTCGGTCACGGCGGCTCGGAGCTCCGCGGGCAGACAGTCGACGATGCGCGAGGCCACCACGTCGTAGCCGCCTACCAGGACAACGCCCTTCACATCGGGATGGGCCCGGAGTTGCTCCCGGACCGCTTCGACCGCTTCCGCCGACGCATCCAGCTCCGAGGGAACGTCGTCCACCAGAAGTATGCCCTTCGCCGAGAGGGCCTGAAGGATCGCATCGGACTCGTCCCGTCCGACGTTGGTGGCCAGGGCCTTCCGGTTGGTGGCGAAGAGCAGCGCCGGAAGGTCACGGCCGCCAGCCAGTTGGATCCCGGCAGCGTCGGCGACACCTCGGGGGGCGGGAGCCGGGCCGGGCTCCTCCGGTTGCACGTCAACGGCCACTGTCACCCTGGTGGGAAGCCGAGGGATCCGCGTGACCACCTCCACGACGTTGCCTTCGGCCCGCTCGGCCGGGGGTGAGGTGACGGCGCCGCCCGTCGGGGCGGTTCCGCCCATCGGCGCCACGGCTTCGTCGACCGCGTTGGGCACGGGGTCGTTCACCGTTCCCCGTTCGACGTCGGTCGTCGGGATCCCATCCTCGAAGGTGAAGGTGGAGAGCCGGTTGTGGTCCGTGCGGGCCCACGTGATGGTCTGGCGGTGCTGGTCGAGAAGGGTCAGGACCGACGGGTTCGGATGGGCGGTGCTCTGCTCTCCGGCGCAGATCCCGAACAGGTTCGTCGCCCCGAGCTCCTGGAAGACCTGCTCGTCGAAGCCGTTGTCGCTGCCGTGGTGGGAGAGCTTGGCGAAGCTGTACGGCCCCCCCTTCTGGATGGACTGTCGCAGCGACCGAACGCTGTCCTGGATCGTCTGATTGTTCACCTGCTGGTCGACCCACTGCATGTCGCCGGCGAACAGGATCTTGGTGCCGGCCTGTTCGAAGCTCGTCACGATGCTCTGGAGGTTGATGGCCGGGCCGGGGCGCTGCTCCGCCGAGTCCGCCAGGCCGGGCTGGGACAGCATCCGCCGATACACGCCGGCCGGCGTCGCCGCGTCGTCTCCGTTGAACATGCCGTCGGCGTGTTGCAGCAACGAGTCCGTGGCCCCGGAGATGACCTCCGCGCACGCCTGGAGATGGTCGATGCCCGGGCCCACGATGGTGAGCCCGATCGACTCGAACGCGTGGGCCAGATCGTCGTGTCCGTCGCGTCCGTACCGGACGACCGTCGTGCCGTTCGTCTGCAGCGCCGTGAGCATCTCCGTGTACCTGGACTGGAGATCCGCGGCGTCGCTGATCAGTTGGGACACCACGGCATCCTCGGCCACATGGGTGGGGACCTCCTCCCGAAGCGCCGCCAGGACGTGTCGGGTCGGCGCGTCGACCAGCGAGACCGGATCGGGCGCGCCGTCATCCGGGCGACCCCATCCGAAGCCGGGATCGGCCACCAGCGCCCATTCGGCTCGAAGCTGGTCGTGGGCGACGAGGTAGGGGAGGCAGCCGATGTGATCGAGGTGCGAGTGCGTCACGATCAACAGATCGACGGTGTAGGTGGGGCCGGGCTGGCCCAGCAGCGACCCCAGCTGGTCGGGGATTCCCCGGTGGGTGCCCTTGCCGGTCTGATCTCCGGGGTGGGCGCCGTCGATCATGACCGAGGCGTCGTCGAACTGGATGAGCAGCGAATCCCCGTACTCGGCCTGGCCGACGTCCAGAAGATGTACCCGAAGGCTCACTGCACCGACCCCTTCCAGCGGCTGGCTCATTATTGACCGGTCGTCAAGGTCCCGGTTCGTTCGCGGCATCCGAGCCATCGGCCGGCCGTCGTCGCGGATGCCCGCTCCACGTGCCAAGATGGCAGGCTCACGGCCCGAAGACAGACCCGAGGAGGATCGAGAGATGCCAGGAATGGTTCCCGAAGACGTCTACGAGCTGACCGGCGTGGCCGATCCCCGCGTCTCGCCCGACGGACGGACCGTCGCCTACGTCGTCTGGCGGATCGACAAGGAGTCCAACGAGACGAGAGCGAACATCTGGCTCGCGCCGGTCGATGGATCGGGCCGACCCCGGCAGTTCACCGCAGGCCCGAAGCGCGACGCGGACCCACGATGGTCCCCGGACGGCGCCCAGCTCGCCTTCGCCTCGAAGCGGAACGGGGGGGCGGCACAGCTCTACGTCATCCCCGTGGAAGGAGGAGGGGAGCCACGCAAGCTCACGGACCTGAAGGAGGACATCGGCCAGGCCGAGTGGTCCCCGGACGGCACGCGCCTGGTGTTCGCGTCCAGGGTTCGCGACGAGGCGTACGAGGAGCTCGACGAGAAGAAGCGCCCGCCCCGGCGGCTGAAGCGGCTCCAGTACAAGCTGGACAACGAAGGCTGGACGATCGACCGGCCCCACCACATCTTCGTGGTGCCGGCGGACGGTTCGGAAGAGCCCACCCAGCTCACCTCGGGGGACTTCGAGGACGTGAACCCGGCCTGGTCGCCCGACGGAAGGCGGATCGCGTTCTCTTCGGCACGGCACCAGGACTGGGACGTGGGCGCGGCCTCGGACATCTACCTGGTGTCGGCTGGCGGAGGTGAGCCGGAGCGCCTCACCGGAACCGACGGCGGACACGCCATGCCCTCGTGGTCCCCGGACGGGTCCCGCATCGCCTGCCAGTACTACCCGGGCGTCCTCGACGATCCCCGCCACACCAGGATCGCCGTCGTCGACGTCAAGAGTGGAGAGCGCACGTCGCTCACCGAGAAGCTCGACCGGACGTGCGCGCCGAACTTCACCGGCATCCGTGTGCCGTTGTGGGTGGACGACGCCACGCTGCTGTTCAGCTGCGAGGACCAGGGCAACATCCACCTGTACCGGGTGCCGGCGGACGGGTCCTCGGAACCGAAGCAGGTCATCGGCGGAGACAAGATGCTGACGGGCTACGACGCGGTGGGCGGCACCATCGTGCATTCGATGCATTCGCCCACGTCGCTGTCCGACCTCTACGTCCAGGATCGCCGGCTCACCGAGGTTGGGAAGGCGTTCCGCGAAACCCGCGAGCTGGTCGCGCCGGAGCGGTTCACCGCGGTCTCCGCCGACGGCACCGAGGTGGAAGCCTGGATGATGAAGCCGGCAGGGTTCAAGGAGGGCGAGAAGTACCCGCTGCTCCTGAACATCCACGGCGGCCCGTTCGGCCAGTACGGCAACAAGTTCTTCGATGAGTTCCAGGTCTACGCCGGGGGCGGGTACGCGGTGGTGTACTCGAACCCTCGCGGCTCCTCCGGCTACAGCGAGGAATGGGGCCGGGCGATCCGGGGGCCGGGTCAGGCCGGGCCCGGTTGGGGGACGGTCGACTACGAGGATTGCATGGCCGTGGTCGACGAGGCCCTGAAGCGGTTCGAATTCGTCGACCCCGACCGGCTCGGCGTTATGGGCGGTTCGTACGGCGGGTTCATGACATCGTGGATCGTCGGGCATACCGACCGGTTCCAGGCGGCCATCTCCGAGCGGGCCGTGAACCAGTGGGTCTCGATGTGGGGGTCCAGTGACTTCGGGTGGGACTTCAAGGGCTACATGGGGTCGTTCCTGTTCGAGGACTTCGACTCCTACGTGAAGATGTCGCCCGCCACCTACGTCAGGGACATCACCACGCCGCTTCTGATCCTGCACTCGGAGAACGACCTGCGCTGCCCCATCGAACAGGGAGAGCACCTCTTCGTCACGCTTCGCCTGTTGAAGCGGGACGTGGAGATGGTGCGGTTCCCGGCGGAGAGCCACGAGCTGACCCGGTCGGGGAATCCGGTGCACCGGGTGGCGCGGTTCGAGATCATCCTGGAGTGGCTGGCGAAGTACCTCCAGAGCTGACCGCGTCCGCGATGCCCGAGCGCTCCCTCGGCGTCGACGTCGGGGGGACGTTCACCGACGTGGTGGCGCAGGACGAACGCGGGCTCACGGTGGCCAAGGTCCCCTCCACACCCTCGGATCAGGCTGAAGGAGTGGCCGCGGGGTTGGCCCGAGCGGGAGTCGATCCGGCCGCTCTCGACCGCTTCGTCCACGGCACCACCGTGGCCACGAACGCGGTGCTGGAACGCACCGGCGCCCGGACCGTCCTGGTCGTCACCGAGGGATTCCGGGACCTTCTGGAGATCGCCCGGCAGAACAGGCCCAAGCTCTACGATCTGTTCGCGGACCGCCCGGAACCACTGATCCGGGGAGAGCTGGTGGTCGAGGCTCCTGAGCGGGTCGCGGCGGATGGGACCGTCCTGGGCTCGTTCGACGACGACGCGGCGCGCCAGGTTGCCGAAGCGGTTCGCCGCCTCGACCCCGAAGCCGTGGCTGTGTGCCTGCTCTTTTCGTTCCTCCAGCCCGGGCACGAGCAGGCGATCTCCAGAGCGCTCGGCCGGGCCGGGGCGCCCGTCAGCCTGTCCAGCGACGTGCTGCCGGTGTTTCGTGAGTACGAACGGGCCAGCACCACCGCCCTCAACGCCTACGTGCAGCCCGTGATGTCGCTCTACCTGGGCAGCCTGGAGCGAAGGCTCCGCCAGCGCGGGGTGAGATGCGAGGTGGAGGTGATGCGATCCGGCGGCGGGACGTTCTCCGCCGATTTGGCCGCGCGATCCCCGGTCCACACGCTGCTGTCGGGTCCGGCCGCGGGAGCTTGGGGTGCGGCGACGGTGGGTCGACGGGCCGGCTTCGGCGACTTGGTCGCCTTCGACATGGGCGGGACCTCCACCGACGCCACGCTCATCGAGGAGGGCCGGCCGAGGACCACCTCCGAAGGGAACATCGGCGGACTGCCGTTCGCGGTCAGCTCGGCCGAGATCCACACCGTCGGAGCCGGCGGCGGCAGCGTGGCCTGGCGCGACCCGGGGGGCGCGCTCCGGGTGGGCCCGCGTTCGGCAGGGGCAGACCCCGGTCCCGCCTGTTACGGCAAGGGCGGCACCGAGCCGACCGTGACCGACGCCTACCTGCTGCTGGGCATGCTCGATCCCTCCAGCCATTTGGGCGGCTCGCTGGAGCTGCATCCAGAACCGGCGAACGAGGCGATGGGGCGCCTGGCCTCCTCGCTCGGGATGGAACCGCGGGCGTGCGCCGATGGCGTCCTGCGCGTCCTCGAGGCGCAGGTGTCCAAGGCCCTTCGCGTGGTGTCGGTCGAACGAGGCCGGGACCCCAGGCGATACGCACTCCTGGCCTTCGGTGGAGCCGGGCCGCTCCACCAGGGCCCGCTGGCCCGCGAGCTCGGCTTCTCAACGGTGATCGTCCCCCGATATCCGGGCGTGCTGTCGGCGCTGGGCCTCCTGGCGAGCCCGGCGATGACGGAACGCGTCAGGACGAACGTGCGCGAGGCGACGGAAGCCACGGCCGCCGACCTCGCGGCGACATGGGAGGAGCTCGCGAGCGACGCCCGCCAGACCTTGTCCAAGCAGGGAGTGGAATCGGCCTCCATGACACGATCGGCGGATTGCCGGTACCAGGGCCAGGGATACGAATTGGAAGTGGCGGCACCCGAGCGAGACGCGGTGACCGGCGAAGCACTGGCGGAGGCGTTCGTCGCCGCTCACGAAGACCGCTACGGCTATCCGGGGCCTGGCCAAGGGATCGAGATCGTCAACCTTCGAGTTCGAGCCGAAGGGCCACCGCCCCGGTTCGAGCCACCTGAGGTACCGGCCGGCACCGGCGCGGATGGGGGCATCCTGGGACATCGAGCCGTCGTGGTCGCCGGGCAGGAGCGCGACTGCGTCGTGTTCGACCGCGACGCGCTCGGCAGGGGCGACCGCATCGAGGGCCCCGCGGTCGTGGCCGGGGTGGATTCGACCTGCCTGATCCTCCCTGGCCAGACCGGCACCCTCGACGGTGCCGGCAACCTCATCATCCGGGAGGGCTGAGCTCGTGGATCCGGTGACGCTGGAGGTGACCCGCAACGCGCTCTCGGGCGTTGCCGAGGAGGCAGGGGTGGCGCTCCGACGAACCGCCTATTCGCCGAACATCAAGGAACGAGTGGACTGCTCGGCGGCGGTGTTCGACCCCTCCGGCGACCTGGTGGCTCAGGCCGAGCACATCCCCGTGCACCTGGGGTCGATGCCCGCGTCGGTGGCGGCGGCGCTCCGGGCCTTCGGCGAGCTCCGGCCCGGTGATCAGGTGCTCCTGTCTGACCCCTTCGCGGGAGGCACCCATCTCCCCGATTGGACCCTGGTGGCCCCGGTCCACCGGGGAGGCACGCTCCTGGGATACGTGGCGAACCGGGCCCACCACGCCGACGTCGGGGGGATGGCGCCCGGCAGCATGCCCGGCGGAGCCACGGAGATCTTCCAGGAAGGGCTTCGGATCCCGCCGGTCCGGTTGTGGAAGGAGGGCCGGGAGGACCACGACCTGGTCTCGCTGGTGACGTTCAACTCGAGGACGCCCCAGGAGCGCCTGGGGGATCTCCGAGCCCAGACCGGGGCCAACCGTCTGGCCTCGCAGCGACTGGGCGAACTGGCGGAGCGACTGGGCCAGGATCTCCTGTTCGAGGCGATGCGGGCGACGCAGGACCATGCCGAACGGGCCACCCGGGCAGCCATCGCGGGCATCCCCGACGGGCGGTACCGGTTCGAGGACGTCCTCGACGGCGACGGCGTGCTCGACCGGGAGATCCCCATCAGGGTCGAGGTGATGGTCGAAGGCGAACGGGTCGTGGTCGACTTCGGAGGCACGGCACCGCAGCAACGGGGAAGCGTCAACGCGCCGCTCGCCGTGACCATGTCTGCCTGCTACTACGTCCTGCGGGCGGTGACGGATCCCGACATCCCGGCCAACGCTGGCGCCCATCGCCCGCTGGAGGTCCGTGCGCCCCGTGGTTCCCTGGTCCACCCGGAGCCGCCCGCCGCCGTGTCCGCCGGGAACGTCGAGACCTCCCAGCGCATCGTCGACACATTGCTCGGCGCGTTCGCCCAAGCCCTCCCTGACCGGATCCCCGCCGCGTCGCAAGGCACCATGAACAACACGCTGCTGGGCGGCCCGGATGCCCGCACCGGCGGGTCGTTCGCCTACTACGAGACCATCGCCGGTGGCCAGGGCGCCCGGCCAGGCCGGGACGGCATGAGCGGCGTGCACACGCACATGACGAACACCCTCAATACGCCGGTGGAGGCGTTCGAGATGGCGTACCCGTTGCGGGTCCGGGAGTACCGGCTCCGAGCAGGCTCCGGCGGGGATGGGAGGTGGCGAGGCGGAGACGGGATCCGTCGGTCGCTCGAGATCCTGGGCGAACGGGCCACGCTGTCGCTGGTGACGGAGCGCCGAAGCCGGGGGCCGTGGGGCTTGGCCGGAGGGAGTCCCGGCTCGCCGGGCCGGAACTCCCTGATCCGCGACGAAGAGGAACGGGAGCTTCCGGCGAAGGTCACCATGGAGGTGGTGGCCGGGGATGTGGTTGTGGTTGAGACCCCGGGTGGTGGTGGGTACGGCGAAACGTAGCGTCGGCCCGGTGGGCCACGCGTAGGATTCGGCCCGAGGTGATCTCCCGTGCCGGTTGATGGCGAGTTGTTCCGGGCGATCCTGGGTTCGTTCCCCTCCGGCGTCACGGTGGTGACTGCCATGGACCGCGATGGCACGCCGCGGGGCCTGACCAGCAACGCCGTGTGCGCGGTGTCGGCCGACCCTCCGCTCCTGCTGGTCTGTGTATCGAAGGCCTCGCAGACGCTCCCCGCGATCCGGTCCTCGGGGGCGTTCGCGGTGAACTTCCTGGCCGAGGGCCGCCACGAGGTCTCGCATCGCTTCGCCACGAAGGATCCCGCGAAGTTCGAGTCCGTCGCCTGGCATCCCTCCAACGTCGCCGGCGGTGCACCGGTGCTCGCCGCCGATAGCCTGGCGGTCGCCGAATGCGTCGTCACCGGCGCCGTGGAGGCCGGTGATCACTGGATCTTCGTCGGCCGGATCGACGGCGGAGAGATCCGGGACGGTGTGCCGCTCATGTACTTCCGGCGGCGGTACGGCGCGTGGGCCACGGGGGATGTGGAAGGCGCCGGCATCCCTGGTCTGGGCGAGGCCGTCCCGGCCGAGGACCTCGATCCGGGCTCGCGTCCCGAGCTTCCCTGAAGCGCCGCCGCCGTTCGTCGCTACGCCAGCACCCGTTTGCGGAACCCGGCGATGCCCGCCCACGTCAGGAGGACGGCGAACCCGACCAGCGCCCCGTAGATGGCCATCCCCGGCATGTGGGGGATCCGGGTGAGGGCCATCCGGAATCCTTCGCTCATGTACACCAATGGGTTGATCAGCACCAGGGCCTTCAGCCAGGGGATCGGCGTCAGGCGCGTCCATGGGTAATAGGTGGCCCCGAGGAACGTGATCGGGATGACCACGATGCTGAACAGCAGCGGGACCTGTTGGGGAGCCACCCGCGTTCCCATGGTCAGCCCGAGCGACGCGCCCACCAGGCTTGCCAGCGGTGCCAGGGTCACCAGGGTCAGCCAGTGGAACTCCAGGTGGACCGGCGATGCCGGGATCACGGTCGCCAGCGGAAACACCACCAGCGCTGCCAGCAGGCTCTGGATGGCACCCGACACGATCTTCTGCGTCGCCACGGCCCACACCGGGAGGGGGGCCATCACGCGGTCCTCGATCTCCCGGGTGTACCCGAACTCCTGCACCAGCGGGAGGGCCACCGCCTGGATCCCCTGGAACACCATCGAAGTTGCCACCACCCCGGGGACCAGCAGCGTGGAGAACGTCGCCGCCCCGGGCCCCGCCCCGCCCACTGCCTCGCCGATCTTCGGGAACACGTACGTGAACACGAAGACCAGCAGCAGCGGCTGCATGATCGTTCGGATCAGGAACGTGCCGATGTTCTTCCGAAGCACCTGGAGATCCCGGAGAAGAAGTGCCCGGAAGGCGGTGAAGGCCGCTTTCCGCGACGATCGCAACGTGGCTTCCTGGGCCTCGGCGGGAACCGGTGCCGATGTGTCGGTGCGCTGGCTCATTCCCGAAGGTCCTTTCCGGTCAGATTGATGAAGACGGTCTCGAGCGTCGGTTCGGTGATCGACAGGTCGGTGACCCGGAATCCAGCGGCCTCGGCCGCCCCGACCACGCGAGGAAGCACGCCCTCGGCGCCTCGAAGGTAGACCCGCACCATGCTCCCGTCTGCTTCTGTTCGGCCCGCTCCCTCCATGCGCCCGAGCTCGGCCGCCAGTTGGTCAGTGTCGCCATCGGTGGTGACGTGCACCACGGTGTCCGCATCGACGGATCGCTTCAGGGCGTCGGGGGCGTCGAGGGCCAGGATCCGCCCGTGGTCCATGATCGCCACCCGGTCGCACAGCTGATCGGCCTCCTCCATGTAGTGGGTGGTCAGCAGGATGGTCTGACCTGCCGCATGGAGCTCGCGCAGGATCTCCCACAAGGCGATGCGACTTTGCGGGTCGAGCCCGGCTGTCGGCTCGTCCAGGAACAGGATGTGGGGCTCGTGGACGATGGCTCGGGCCACCATCAGGCGCTGGGCCATCCCGCCGGACAGCGCGAAGACCTGGGCCGTGGCCCGGTCCGCCAGACGGAACCGCTCCAACGTCTCGTCGGCCTTGGCGCGGGCTCGTCGGCTGCCCATCCCGAAATATCTGCCGTGGTAGTACAGGTTCTCCCAGACGGTCAGGCTTCGATCCAGCGTGTTCGTCTGGGGGACCACGCCGATCGCCTGCTTGGCCAGGGCAGGATGCGCCACCACGTCCACACCCCCGACCTCCGCTCGCCCCCGAGTCGGGATGATCCTGGTCGTGAGCATCCCGACGGTGGTGGTCTTGCCCGCGCCGTTGGGCCCGAGCAATCCGAAGATCTCGCC